>NZ_PXWF02000048.1 GCF_003011895.2 Massilia glaciei
CCCGGCCAGGAACGGACGTTGGCTTTTCAATTTATGTTGGCAAAATCGGAGTGAAGCATGAGTGAAGGCTGGGTCGAGCGGGAAGGCGGGTGCAGGCGTCGCGGACGCCGAGCCAATTAATTTCCGAAAGATTTGACGGTCGGCTTCAATCAAGTCTCTCAAAGAGTAGGCCAATTGTAGTGGATACTAAAAATCTGCGCTATCTGCATGCTCAACATCGCTCTTATCGTCACTCGACGCGAGCGTTAGAAATCAACCAATGACCAAGGAGCGGCCAATGAAGTTGGTAATGAATATATGCCTTTTCATAAGCATACAATTTTTTATCAGCCCGGCGCATGCGCTTTCCTGTTATGGCCTAAAAGATGACTTTTTCATCAAGTGTCATGGCAGAGCTTGTTCAGGCGAGTTCAGGGCAAAAGAAGTACATAGTTTCGGGGCTTGCGCGAGACGGGTGATAGTCGAGCCGGTTCCCGAGGGCGTAATTGCTGTTTTGGCCGTCCAAGTTAAAAACGCCACATCAAGCGACATGGAGAATGGGGTCTATCAAGTGTCGCTTGTTCATCGATTCTATGGAAGCCTACCTGAAACAGCTAGCGAACTGACAGAGGCATTCAAAGGTGAGGGGTTGCGCGTACCCAAAATAAACGTTGAAAAAATTGATTCTAGAGCGGACCTCCATGTGATTAAAAGCGGCTGGGAAACTCAAGAAACTCAACAATTGCTGCGCGCGATTTTGTATTGGACCATTGAAGTCAGTATTTTGTTAGGAGGGCTCTTTGTCATCGTCAAGACTTTTCGACGCTTTCGAAGGTCTGTTACGTCATACTTTGATAAGTCTGCAAAACGCCTGAATATCGCAGGTCCATTGCTCCTTCAGGCAGCGTTATTTTTAACTACGTTTTTTCTCAGTTTCGCTTCGCCGACAGGGTTGCTTCTAATCTCTCTAGTAGTTCGGCGTTCTCAAGAACCAAGTGCAA
>NZ_PXWF02000049.1 GCF_003011895.2 Massilia glaciei
GCGCAGCGGGCGCAGCCGGCGCAGCCTCGGGGGCGCGCCCGCGCCGGCCTTCGCCACGGCCTTCCCCACGGCCTTCGCCACGGCCCTCTCCACGACCCTCGCCACTGCGGCCCTCGCCGCGGGCGCCGCGCTCTGCGCGCCCGCCGCCGCCGGCCGGTTTGTCGCCCGGCAGCATCACCTTGGCGCCGTCCTTGAGCCGGTCGGCGCCCTCGGTGATGACCTGTTCGCCGGCCTTGAGGCCGGTCTTGATCTCGATCTTGCCCGGCGCCGCCTGCCCGCGCGTGACGGGGCGCAGCGCCACCGTGCGTTCGGCCGCGTTGAGCACATACACGAAATCACCGCCGCTGCCGTGGCGCAGCGCCGTCACCGGCACCACGACGGCGTCCTCGATGGTGCGCATCTCGAGCCGCAGGTTGACGAACTGGCTTGGGAACAGCGCCTGTGTGGCATTGGCGAAACGGGCCTTGGCGCGCACGGTGCCGGTCTGGGTGTCGACCTGGTTGTCGAGCGCGGCGAATTTGCCCGTCTCGAGCTCCCTGGTGCGGGTGCGGTCGAAGGCGATCGCCGGCAGGCTCGCGCCCGAGGCGATGCTCGACTGCAGTACCGGCAGCTGGTCTTGCGGCACCGCGAACTCGACATCGATCGGCGCGAGCTGGGTGATGACGGCGATGCCGGCGGCGTCGCCGCTGCCGACCAGGTTGCCAAGGTCGGCCACCCGCAGGCCGACGCGGCCCGAGATCGGCGCCTTGATCCGGGTGTGGCTCAGGTTCAAGCGCGCGATGCCCTCGGCCGCGCGGTCGGTCATGAGGGTGCCCTCGAGCTGTTTGACCAGCGCGGCCTGGGTGTCGACCTCCTGGCGCGCGATCGAGTCCTGCGCGAGCAGGGTGCGGAAGCGTTCGAGCGTCACGCGCGCCGCCTCGAGCTGGGCCGCGTTGCGCTGGCGCTGGCCCGACGCCTGCAGCAGCGCCATCTCGAACGAGCGCGGGTCGATCACGGCCAGCACCTGGCCCGCCTTGACCAATTGGCCCTCGCTGAAGTTAATTTTTTGCAAAATGCCCGAGACCTGCGGGCGCACCGTGGCCGTGGCCGCCGCCGTGACCGTGCCCAGCGCGTCGAGCACGACCGGGATGTCGGTCAGTTCGGCCGTGGCCACCCCGACCGTGCTGGCGCCGCGGCCGCCGCCGCCACCGCGCCCGCCGCCCGGCCCGCCCTGCGCCGGTTCGTCCGGTTGGGTCAGGTACCAGGCCAAACCAGCGAGCGCGGCCATGACAAATACGGCGATGGCGATGCCGAGCGCCCGGCGCGGCGCGGACGTGGTGGCCGATGGTGGGTTGGGGGCTTGCATGCGATTCCTTGATTGCCGTCGGCCGCGGAACCGGTGTTCCGCCTGCCATCAAAAGTGTTCAAACGAACAATGAATGACGGCGCGACTGTAGCACGAGGAGTGGATTTTCTTTGTTTCAAACCAGCCGGTTGGGGGGCGAAACGGGGGCGATACTACCCGCCCGGAGGCGCCGGCGCGGACCACCGGACGATGGCCCGGCCGCGGCGGTGGCGCCTTGAAGGCGCCGCCACATAGGGGGATTTGGTTGCCACCCGGCAGCACACACTCGTGCACCACCGGGCTGGTGGCCCTGTAACACTGCTACAAGCCGTTACAAAGCCGCTACAAAAAAACCGGCTGCACCTACGGCGCGACGCACATGCAGTGGGTGACGGCCGCGAACGGCTTGCGCCCTTCGGTCAGCTCGGACAGGAAGTTGAGGTCCTTGCTCACCTCGCTGACGGCGCCACTCGGCAGGCCGGTCGACGGCAGCAGGCCGAGTTTGACCTCCATGCGGATCGCTTGCGCGGCCGAGCCGCCCATGGCGGTGACCAGGCGCTCGAAGGCATTGCCCTCGCGCTCGATGTACGAGACGCGGTAGTCGTCGCCCAGCTTGGCGCGCTTGGCGGCCGAATCGAGCGCGTCCCGGTAGCTGCCGACGCGATCGACCAGGCCGCGTTCCTTGGCCTGGGCGCCGGTCCATACCCGGCCCTGCGCGACCGCGTTGATCTTCTCGACCGTGGTTTTGCGGGCGGCCGCGGCCTTGACCGTGAACTCGCTGTAGATGTGGTCGATCGCGCCCTGCACCAGCGCGCCAAAACGCGGGTCGAGCGCGCGCATCGGATTGTAGGCGTCGGCCAGCCAGGTGGTTTTCACGCCGGCGGTGTGGATGCCGAGCTTTTCGACCGTCTTTTCAGCCGTCGGCAGCATCGCGAACACGCCGATCGAACCGGTGATGGTCGACTCGTCGGCGATGACCTCGTCGGCCGCCATCGAGATCCAGTAACCGCCCGAAGCGGCCACGTTGCCCATCGACACCACAACCGGCTTGCCGGCCGCGCGCGTGAGCTCGAGTTCGCGCCGGATCAGTTCCGAGCCGTAGGCGCTGCCGCCGGGCGAATTGACACGCAGCACGACCGCCTTGATGTCGTCGTCCTCGCGCGCCTTGCGGATCAGGTTCGAGGTGGACAGACCGCCGATGCTGCCCGGGGCGGCGGTGCCGTCGGTGATGCCGCCGGCGGCCACGATGACGCCGATGCCGTCGCCGAATTTGACTTTTTTGCTCTGGCGCGCCAGGTAGTCGTGGAACGACACTTGGCGGAAGGTCTTGTCCTTCTCGTCGGGCGCGCCGCGCTTGATCATGAGGTCGCGCAGTTCGTCGCGCGTCTTGAGGCCGTCGACGATTTTTGCCTTCAAGGCGATCTTGGCCATGTCGCCCTTGGCTTCCTTGACCAACTCGGGCAGCGCGTTGATGTTGGCCATGATCGCGCCGGCGGGCAGCTTGCGGTTTTTCTCGACGCTGGCCACATAGTTGGCCCACAGCGCGTTGTACAGGAAGGCGTCGGCCTCGGCCGCCTCGGGCGACGGGCCGTTGGCGATGTAGGGTTCGCCGAAGCTCTTGAAGGTGCCCACGCGCAGCAGGTTGACGGTCACGCCCAGTTTGTCGAGCGCGTCGCGGTAGTAGGTGCGATGGCGGCCCATGCCTTCGAGGTAGACCATGCCCATCGGATGCACGAAGATTTCGCTCGCGTGCGACGCCATCAGGTATTGGTTCTGGCTGTAGCTGCCGCCCCAGGCCACGATCGGCTTGCCGGCCGCGCGGACGCGCCCGAGCGAGGCGCCGACATCGTGCAGCATGGCCTGGCCCGCGTTGCCGAGCTCGTCGAGCATCAGCACCACGCTGGAGATGTTTTTGTCCTTGGCGGCCGCGTCGAGCACGGTGAGCAGGTCGCGCAGTTGCACCGAGCGGCGTGTCTCGCCGCCCATCGCCGCCTTGACCGACTCGCTGAAATCGCCCTCGTGCTGTTCGACCAGGTCACCCTTGAGATTGAGCACGAGCGCGGTTTTTTCCTGCAGCGGCTTGACGCCGCCCGTGGTTAGGCTGATCACGATCATGATGATGATGATCAGCAAAAGGATGTTGAAGATAGCGCGGCGCGTCGCGTCGAGCGCGCGCCAGGATGCGACGACACCATTGCGAATGGCGGACATAGGTTTAAAAGACATTGAAACTCCAGCAATAAATGAGGTGTCGGGTCAAACCCGGGGAGCAAAACACGCACTGTAAACCAAAAAACCATTCAAATGGTCAAATCACCAACTTGGCCATAAGCTTTTTCTGCACGTCCAAGGCGGGCGGCCATGAAAATCATATATGCCCGCCGCCATTAAAAGTTCAAGGCCAAGTCTAGCGTTGCCGTCACGAAACGCGTAGCTAAAACCGATGAAATGCCCGATTCGGTCAATGAACGACGGTTTGGCGGCACCGGCACGCGCTACGGCCGCGCCGGCGGCTTTGGCGGTTGAATGAGCGCAATCTTCTCCGCCAGCGTCGCGTGCGACAATTCGCCCGCGCGGCGCGCCTGGAGCACCCCTTTGCTGTCAAAAAAGAATGTCGTCGGCAAGCCTTTGGCGCCGAGCGCGTTCGCCACCGCGTGCCTGCGATCGAGCACGACATTGGCGAGCGTGATGTTCTGCCCGCCCAGGAACTTCCCGACCACCTCCGGCGCCTCGCCCTGGTTCACGAAAACGAAGGTGATCTCCGGATGGGCAAGCTGGGCCTTGCGCAAGGCGGGTATTTCGCGCCGGCACGGCCCGCACCAGCTTGCCCATATGTTAAGCGCCACCGGCTTGCCGGCCAAACCGGCGAGCGCCAGGGAGCCGCCCTCGATCCGCTCGAGGGCAAGTTGCGGCAGGTTTAGCGTGGGCGCGGGGCGCACAATTTGGACGATGGCGACCAGCAAAAACACCGCCGCGCCGGCGAGCGTCGCCGCCAGTATCGGCTTGCGCCCCGCCTTGTCGCGCCAGGTGAGCCACCCCGCCACCACCGCGCCGGCCAACAGGCCCGATTTGAGGTGGAAGCCGCCGTCACGGATGTCGAGGATGCTGACCGGCGCGGCCAGGTACAGGTCGGCAAAGCGGGCCACATAGACCGCCCGCGCGGCCAGCAAGGCCGCGCCGATCACGATCCACAGTTTGGGTTCGATGTCGGGGCCGCCCCGGCGCGTGCCAAGGTGGCCGAGCAGCAGCACCGTGACGACGGCGGCGAAGCTGGTGAGCACGCCAAGGGGGAATGAAAACAGGCCGATCGCCAGGTCGCCCATCAGGTGGTTTCGCAGTTCGTCATGGTTTTTTATCGCTTGTCTTAGTAATTGCCTTAGTAATAGTAACGCGTCTTCGCGGCCCATTCGCTCTTCGGGTAGTGCCTGTGCAAGTATTCGTACGCTTCCTTCGAGTACCTGCGGCCTGAGTCATCCTGGGCGCCGCTGCTGCATTCATTGCGGGTCGAGGCGATCAAAAAGTGCAGCGCCTTGGGCGCCTCCCGATCGGTCTTGTTGTGTCTAGCCCATTCGAGCACGCGCGGGATCAGGTAGCTCGAGCGTTTGCTCACTTTGCCCAGTTGGGCCTTTTCCTTGTCCAGCAAGGCGCGCTCGGCGGCCGAGACGAATGCGGGCGATACCAGCTCCATCCCGTCGTCGGCGGCGCCACTAAAACCGATGTCCGCGCACGACCAGTGGACCCGCCCTTGCCTGCTGACTTCGTCGCCGATCAGCCGCGGGTCGAGCTCGGGCGTGTTGGCGAAGATGAGCAAGGCGGCGTCGCGCTTGGCCTGCGCCGTCGCCGCCTTTTTGTAGCGCTCGTAGAGATGGAGCGTGCTCGCGCGGCCGCGCGCGAGGTCGTCGGTGAAACCGTCGGCGAGCGCATACTCGCCCAGCAGTGCCGCGCGCGTCCATGCCAGTTCGGCCAACCACTTCTGCTCCGCCGCGGGCAGCAGCGGCTTGACGCGCGCCATGGTCGCCAGCGGCAGGTGCCGTGCCAGATGCGCGCGCAGATCGTCGTCGAATTGCGGGAGCGCTTGCGGCAAGCCTTCGTTCGGCACCGGCACGGGCAGTTCTTGCTCGGCGGGAGTGCGCTTGGCGGCCGCGAAGGCGGCCTTGTCGGTGGCGGCCGACACCATTTTCATGCGCAGCAGTCGGTTGCGCACCGAGACCGCCTGCGGCTGCTCGAGCAGCGCGGAGACGATGGCATCGGCGTCCCTGGCGCGGCCCTCGGCCAGCGCCAGCCGCGCCAGATGGTATTGCAGGTGCACGAAGGCGGGCGAGTCCGGTTTGAGCGCGGCGGCGGCCCTGGCCTCGGCCGGTTTGAGCTCGCCGCGGCGCGCGTTGGTCAGCAGCGCCACCAGCCACAGCGGCTCGTGCCGCGCGTCCCAATGCGCGCGCGCCAGCGCGAAGGATGCTTGGCGCCGTTTGGACGGTTCGGTGTCCATGGCGCTGCTGTAGCTGTCGCCGCTGCTCGCTTGCATCGCGCCGATCCAGGCCGTCATGGGATCGGCCGCCATGTGCAGATCGGGCTCGAGCTTGTCCATCAAAAACAGGTAGTCGACGACCATTTGCGGCGTGCCAGCGTCGACCGGCTTCACCGCCAACGCCGCTGACAGCTCGCGCCGCCGCTCCTCGGGGCGCACACGGATGTCGATCCAAGTGATCAGCGCGCGCGCCGGCGCGTAGTCCGGCGCGATGGCCGCCAACTCGGTGCGCGCCTGGCCAAGGCGCACGCGCAGTTCGGGCGTGAGCGCCTGCGGCACGGCCGTAGCGCTGCGCACCAGCGCGCGCGCGGCGAGATACTTGCCCAGCGGCTGCCAGGGCGAGGCCGCGTCCGTGGCGATGGCGAGGAACTGGGCGCGGGCCTCGTCGAAACGCCCCGCGTAGAAATGGGCGGCGGCGCGCTGGTAGGCGTGGTCCTTGACCAGCCAGGCCGGCGCCTTGGCCGGCAGCGGCGGCGGCAGCGTCATCGGACGCGGCACCGGCGCCGGGCGCTGCGCGATCTCCGGGCTGCAATTTGCGAACACCGCATCCTGGTTGGCGAGCCATACGGCTGCCCATTGCTGGCCTCCCTGCTTGACGCGCTGGGCAAGCGTGCCGCCGGCGCGCGCGAAGGCGTCGGCCGGGCAGTTGACGATCATGGTGAATTGGCCCACGTCGGCCATCACGTCGATCCCGACGGCAGGCGCGCCACGCACGGCGCCGCGCGCCTTGATCCAGTTCGCGGCCGCCGATGGGGCATCGGTCGCATCGTCCGCATCGTCCGCGCCGACCGTGTGGCCCCGCACCGCCAGCAGCGCCAGTTCGTCCTTCGAAAGCGCGCGGCTGGTGAGCGCGCGGTAGGCCAGGAAATGGTAGACGCGCCAATGGCCAGGCGTGACAACACCGAGCTTGCCGGCGGCATAGCCCTGCAGTTCGGGCACCGGCACGTGGTACTCGGGCATGAAGACGTTATCGATCAAGCCGTCGTCGCCGCTGGCCATCAGCACGTTGGAGGTGCCGCACAGGGCGACGGCAAGCAATGCCGAGGCGTTGCGCACAAAGGTGGATCGACGCATGGATGGGGTCCCGGGTTGGTGTGTCATTGGATGCGGCGCCACGTGTCCTGGTCCCAGGAGCGCGGCGAGAAAAAATAGCGGCGGGCGGAGGCCACCCTGACCGGCGCTTCGTCGGTGGCCATGCCGAGCGCGCCGCGGCAACGCGGCCGCACAAAGCCTCCCTGTTCGGCCAGCAGGCCGCGGATCTTGCCATCGTCGCGCGCCATGCGGAAGGCCATCGGCACCACCTCGTCGGCTTCGAGCGCGCCGATCCAATAGTCGCCGGCGCACCATGAGGCCAGCGCCGTGACCGACAGCGCGACGTCGGCCGGCAGGCGGCGCCGCAGGTCGCCCACCAGCGCCAGCAAAAAGCCGCGTTGGGAACGGCGCACCTCGAAGTCCAGTTGCACCACCCGCGAGCGCGCGCCGCGCGCCGCCTTGAGCACCTGCGCGGCGATCGCTTCGTGCTGGGCCGCGTCGAGCGCCGGCGGCTGGCGCCACGAGGCATCGACATGGACCACCGGGACCACCACCGTCTCCGGGCGCACCAGCAGACGGTAGGCGCGCGGACGCAGGCGCACCTGGCCGGCGGTCAGCTCGAGCGTGATCGCGACATAGGCGACGCCCACCGTGGACGGCAACCAGCGCAGGTCCTCGTGCCGCTCCCAGGCCCACAACATGGTGGGCGGCAGCGCGGCCAGCGACGAGGCAGTGCCGGCGCGCGGCGTGGCGGCCGGAAGCAGCCATAGCGCGGCCGTTAGCAGCGCGACCAGGGGGGCATGGCGCGGCGCAAACGTCAGCATCGCACCGGCGCGCGGTTGAAGCGCTGTCTGCTTGCCTGATAACTGCGTTGCATGGGGAACTCCGCGTGTGCCAGCTGAGGCTTGAAGAAATATTATATTCCACGCAATAAAATTCTTCCAGCCTTCATGCCCGACTTGACACCCCCACTCGCGCATGTAATATTGACGCCATGAAAATTCACCGTTCCTCGCCAGCTGCCATCACCGCCTCCGCGCAGTGTTGCGGCGCTGCGCTCGGGGAGAGCATCGCGTAGAACAATTGCATCATCCTATCCTCGAGGGCCACAGTGTTGAAAAACCTGTGGCCCTTTTTGTTTTTGTACGACCCACACCGGAACCGAGCATGACTCTCAATTTGTACGACACCTATAGCCGCAGCCTGCGCGAACTGCAGCCGATAAAACCCGGCCATATCAGCCTGTACGCCTGCGGCCCGACCGTGTACGACTACGCCCATATCGGCAACCTGCGCACCTACATCTTTGTCGACCTGCTGCGCCGGGCGCTCGAATACAGCGGCTTGCAGGTCAACCATGTGATGAACATCACCGATGTCGGGCACCTGACGTCCGACCAGGACAGCGGCGAAGACAAAATGGAGAAAGGCAGCCAGCGCACCGGCAAGACGGCGTGGGAGATCGCCGAACAATACACGCGCGCCTTCAAACAGGACCTGGCCTCGCTCAACATCCAGGAGCCCGTCACCTGGTGCAGCGCCACCGACCATATCGCCGACCAGATCGAATTCATCGCCGATCTGGAGCGCAAGGGCTTCACCTACCGCACCGCGGACGGCATCTATTTCGACACCTCGCGCCAGCCCGACTACGGCCATCTGGCCCGGCTCGACCGCGCCGGTCTGCAATCGGGAAAACGCGTCGATATCGGTGACAAAAAGCAGATCACCGACTTTGCGCTGTGGAAGTTCAGCGGCGTTGTGGGCCAGCGCCAAATGGAGTGGGACAGCCCTTGGGGTGTCGGTTTTCCGGGCTGGCACATCGAGTGCTCGGCGATGTCGGCGCGCCACCTGGGCGAGTATTTCGATATCCATTGCGGCGGCGAGGACCACGTGCCCGTCCACCACAGCAACGAGATCGCGCAGACCGAGGCGCGCTACGGCACGCGGCTTGCCAATTTCTGGCTGCACGGCGCTTTTTTGAAAAGCAGCGAGGCGAAAATGTCGAAGTCCTCGGGCGCGTTCGTGCGCGTGCAGACGCTGATCGACCGGGGCGTCGATCCGCTCGCGTTCCGCTACCTCTGCCTGACCACGCACTACCGCAGCCAGCTCAGTTTCTCGGACGACGCGCTCGACAGCGCGGCCAGCGGCTTCGAACGCATGCGGGCGTTGGTGGCGCGGCTTGGCGAACCGGGCGTGCCGGACGACGGTTATCTCGACCGCTTTGAGGCGGAACTCAGGCACGATTTGAATTTCCCGCGCGCGCTCGCATTGGCGTGGGAGATGCTGAAAAGCGATCTGCCCGATGCAAGCAAAAAGGCGACCATATCGCGTTTCGACGAGGCCTTCGGACTGCGGCTAGCGCTTTGGACGCCGGCGGTGGTGGGCGTGCCGCCGGCGCTGGCCGAACTGATGGCGCGGCGCGAGCTTGCGCGGGCCGAGCGACGCTGGTCCGACGCCGATCAGTTGCGCATCCAGGCCAGGAGCATCGGCTACGAACTCGACGACACCGCGGCGGGGCAGCAGGCGCGCAGGATGTAACCGTTTAGAGATGGTCGTGGCCGCTGTGATAGTGTTCCGGCTGTTCCGCTTAACGCTTACCCCGCTACCCTCGTATACCCCGCTTACCCAACAACAAACCCACCAGGAGGCTATTCATGTTGCGAAACCCACTCATCTGCGCCATCGGACTTGTGTGCCTGGCATTGCGTCCCGCCCTCGCGCAGACGGCGCCAGCGGCGCCACCCGCGCCAGCCGCGGCGCCGGTCCAATACGATGCAGAACTGGCCAAGTCGCTTGGTGGCAACGACCAGGGCATGCGCGGCTATGTGCTGGTGATTCTCAAGACCGGTCCAAAAAAAATGGCGGACGGCCCCGAGCGCAAGAAAATGTTCGAGGGCCATTTCGCGAACATGACACGGCTCGCGAACGAAAAAAAACTCGCCGTCGCCGGGCCGCTCGACGGCGTCGATGGATGGCGCGGCGTGTTTGTCATCGCCACGCCCGACATCGCGCTTGCGAAAACCTATGTCGAGACCGACCCGGTCGTCGTGAACGGCGAGATGGTCGCCGAATACCACAAATTCTATAGTTCGGCGGCGCTCATGGCGGTCAATGGCGTGCACGAAAAGATTCAGAAGAAGTAGGTCTGGTCTGTTCTAGGCCAGGCTAGATCACCAGCCCGTCCACCCGGTGGAACGGCCCGATGCATCGATCGAGCGTTTCGGCCTCGCACATGAGGAACAGCGCGCCGGACGGGTGGAACACGACGAAGTTGGTGACCTTTGTGCCCACCTTTGTGACTTGGCCGGCGCAGTCTTTTTTGCCGTTGTCTTTGACCAAAGTGTCGACCATGCGGTAAAAGCCTTTGTCGCTCGGCTCGGCGGGGATGTCGAAGGTGCTCTCGGAGACCTCGTCGGCGCTCGTGACGTGGGTGGTGCCGTCGCCGCGGAAGCGGTAGGTCTCGGAGCAACTGCCGTCGGGCATGGTCAGGCGCCAGACGCCGAGGATGGGGTGGTCGGATGGGAGCGGCGCGGCGTGCGCGCCGGGCCCGTCAAAAAACGCCGCGCAGGCCAGCACAACGGCAGATAACTTTTGCATGATGGGGCTCCTTCACGGCGGTTAAGTGTCGATATGATTGTTAGACCTGCAAGCCGGTATGGCGTTTGCGTTAATTTTTACTTGGTTTGCGTGGCGCGCATCTTTTTGGGCGTTTTATGGCGGCCGGATGTAAAGAAGGGGAATTCATGTCTCGCATGAATTCCCCTTTTTTGTTACGGCGCGAAACTTAGCTCGCGTCGGGACTCGCTTTTGGCTTGGCGGGACGGCGCGCGGCGGCCGGCTTGCGGGCCGGTTTGGCTTTGGCTTCGGCAACAACGGCTTGCGGCTCGGGCACGATGGCGATCGGCGCTTCCGGGGCCGCCTTTGGCGCGCGCGGCGGCTTGGCGGCCGCCTTCGCGCCCTGCTTGGGCGCCGGTTTGGCCGCTTGCGCCGGCTTGGCCGGCTTGGCCGGCTTGGCCGGCTTGGCCGCCGGCTTGGCCGCCGCTTTGGCACCTTGCTTCGCAGCCGGCTTGCGGCCGGCGCGCGCGGTGCGGCCCTCGGTGCGGCCCTCGGTGCGACCCTTCTTCGCGGCCGGCGCGGTTTGCTCCAACGAGGCTACGGCTTGCTGGAAGAGCGCGTCCTCCTCCTGCTCGCTGAGCTCCTCGTGCTTTTCCCCGACGTAGGTGCCAAGGTGCGCCAGTTGGCTGTCTTCGTCCTCGTCCTCGTCCTCGCCCTCGTCCACATCGACGTCGCGCGTGAGCGGCTGGTCGTCGTCGTCGCGCTGCGGCTTGGCCGGGGCCTCGGTCTCGTTCCACCAGGCGGTCGGCGGCTCCTCGTCCATGTCGACCTCGCTCGCGGCCGGTGCCGGGCGGACCGGCTGTTCGCTGCGATAGTCGGTCTGCTTGCGTCCGCCACGGCCGCGACGGCTGCGTTCGGGACGGGTGTTCGTCTCCTCGGCTTGCTCGTCGGCGGCGTCGGCAGTGGGCGCGGCGGCGGCCGAAGGCTCGCTCGACATGGCCGACTGCGCGTTGTCGCTGCGATAGACGTAGGCGCCGGACTTCTCGTCGCGGCCGAATTCGAGCATGCCGCGCTTTTGCGCCTCCTCAAGCAGGTTGCCGAAGGTGCGGAAGCCGTAATACGACTCGTTGAAATCGGGACGGCGCCGCTTGAGGGTGTCTTTGAGCAGCGAGGCCCAGATCTTGCCACTGTCGCCGCGTTCGGACACGAGGGCGTCGAACATCTCGACGACGAGCTCGATGGCCTGCGACTTGCGCGCGTCGATTTCTTCTTTGCGGCGGCTGCCTTCGTCGGGCGAGCGCTTTTGCTCCGGCTGCTCTTTACGTTCGTCGCGGCGCGCCGTGGCGCGTTTGACTTCGCGCACCAGGTCGTCGTAGAAGATGAATTCGTCGCAGTTGGCCACCAGCAGGTCCGAGGTCGATTGCTTGACGCCGACGCCGATCACCTTCTTGTGGTTTTCGCGCAATTTGGACACCAGCGGCGAAAAATCGGAGTCGCCGCTGATGATGACGAAGGTGTTGACGTGCGATTTCGTGTAGCACAGGTCGAGTGCGTCGACCACGAGGCGGATGTCGGCCGAGTTCTTGCCGGACTGGCGCACGTGCGGGATTTCGATGAGCTCGAAGTTCGCCTCGTGCATGGTCGCCTTGAAGCCCTTGTAACGGTCCCAGTCGCAGTACGCCTTCTTGACGACGATGCTGCCCTTGAGCAGGAGCCGCTCGAGCACCAGCTTGATGTCGAATTTTTCGTAGTTCGCATCGCGCACGCCGAGGGCGACGTTCTCGAAATCACAGAATACCGCCATGCTGATATTGTCGGAGGATGAAGCCATAAATGATGTTCTCTGTATGAAGGTGGATCAGTGTTGTTGCGATTATACGCATGTAGATCGGATTGGCGCGTGCTGGCGTGATCGGATGGGGCGGTGCTACAGTGTCGGCATGAAACCCGAACATCTCCAACTGCTGCTGACGCGTGAAATGCCATATGGGAAATACAAGGGCCGCATGATCGCCGATTTGCCCGGGCATTATCTGGGCTGGTTCGCGCGCGAGGGTTTTCCACGCGGGGAGTTGGGCGAGTTGCTGGCGTTGATGTACGAGCTCGATCACAATGCGCTGCGCAGTCTGCTCGATCCCCTGCGGCAGCGGCGTTAAGCCACGTCGTGCGCGCCACTGCCACCTTTACATGGCAACAGGCTGCGGGGCCCATTAGTGAACGTCATCCCCGCGAAGGCGGGTACCATTAGTGAACGTCATCCCCGCGAAGGCGGGGACCCATGCTGACTTTGCCTATACGCGAAGTTCAAACCTTTCGTCCCTAGCCCACCTCCGCGGTGACCATCAAGCGCCTCCCCTCGTGCTGCATCAGCGCGAACTCGCTCGCGCGGGTGGCCGGGCTGAACAGGTATCCCTGCAACTGGTCGCACCCGAGCTCGCGCAAAAACGTCATCTGCTCGCGCGTCTCCACCCCCTCGGCGACGATCTCCTGGCGCAGCTGGCGCGCCATCGTCACGATCGCGCGCGCGATCGCGCAGTCGTGCTCGTCGAACGGCAGGCCCGTCACGAACGAGCGGTCGATCTTGAGCACGCTGATCGGAAATTTTTTCAGGTACGCCAGGCTCGAATACCCGGTCCCGAAATCGTCGAGCGCCAGCGCCATGCCCATCGCGACCAGTTGGTTCATGATCGCGATGACGCTGTCGGCCCCGCGCACCAGCAGGCTCTCGGTGATCTCGAGCATGATCTGCTCGGGCCGCACGCCGTGCCGGTCGAGCACCGCCTGCACCCGCGCCGGCAGCCCGGCGTCGAACTGGCGCGCCGACAGGTTCACCGCGATCGGCGGCATCGTCAACCCCTCGTCCATCCACTGGCGCACCTGGCGGCAGGCCTCGTCGAGCACCCAGTCGCCGATCTCGACGATCAGCCCCGACTCCTCGGCCAGCGCGATGAACACGTCGGGCCGGATCATGCCGCGCAGCGGATGGCGCCAGCGGATCAGGGCCTCGGCGCCGACGATGCGCCCGTTGCGCAGGCTCACCTTGGGCTGGTAGTGCAGCTCGAGCTGCTGCCCCGCGAGCGCCTGGCGCAACTCGGTCTCGAGCAGCATGTGCTCGCGCGCCGACAGGTCCATCTCCTCGCGGTAGAACAGGATGCCGGCCCCGCTGTCGCTCGCCCGCGCCAGCGCCATCTCGGCGCAATGCATCAGCGCCGCGGTGTCTATGCTGTCCTCGGGGTAGGTCGCGATGCCGACATCGGCGCTCACCCGCAGGCAGTGGCTGCCGAGCGTGATCGGGGCCGCCAGCAGATCGAGCAGTTTGCGCGCGACCAGCCCGGCCTGCTCGCGCGTGGCCACCCCTTGCAGGCCGATCGCGTACTTGCAGCCGTCGATGCGGGCCAGGATGTCGGCGTCGCGCAGCGCCATGCGCAGCATCACCCCGACCGTCACGATCAGCTCGTTGGCGATGTCGTGTCCGAGCGTGTCGCTGATGGCGCCGATGCGGCTGGCGTCGAGCACCAGCAGGGCGCCGCGGTCGTTGTTGCGGCGCGAGGCCGCCAGCACCTGCCCGAACAAATGGTTGAACAGCGCGCGGTTGGGCAGCCCGGTCAGGCTGTCGTAGTTGGCCATGCGCTGCATGCGCGCCTCGGCGTCCTTGTGCACGCTGATGTCAGAGAACAGCGAGAACGTGTTGGTGATCACACCGTTGGGGTCGCGCACCACGCTCACCGTCACCGATTGCGGAAACAGCTCGCCGTTCTTGCGCCGGCCGATGATCTCGCCGCGCCAGGTGCCGTGCCCGCGCATCGCGGCGCGCACCCTGCCCCGGAATTCGGCGTCGTGCGCGCCCGAGCGCAGCAAATCGGGCGTGCGGCCGATCGACTCGGACTGCGAATAGCCGGTGATGCGCGTGAACGCGCTGTTGACCGAGACGATGCGCTCGAGGTGGTCGGTGATCAGCACGCCCTGCTCGGAGTCTTCGATGATGCGCGCGTGCAGGCGCTGCTTGGCGTCGCCGTCGAGGAGGGCGCCCACCGGCGTCATCCGCACCAGCATGCCGCACGCGTGGCCGTCGGCGTCGTCGGCCGCGCCAGGCGCCAGTCGCAGCCAGATGGTCTCGCCGTTCTTCTTGCGCCGCCGCACCTCGATCAGGCCGCCGCGCTGGCTCGGGAACAGCTCGGCGATCTCGGCGTCCTCGTCGTCGGCGCAGTACAGAAACAGCACGTGCTGCCCCAGCGCCTCGGCCGCCGTGTAGCCGAACATCGCCGCCGCGCCGCGGTTCCAGCCGGTCAGGTAGCCGGCCGGGTCGATCTCGACGAGCACCTCGTCGCCGCCGCCCGCGCCGTGTTGGCCGTGCGCCGCCTGCGCGCCCGCCTCCTCGAGCGCGGCCTCAAGGCTCGCCAGCGCGCGCGCCTGCGCCTCGCCGTCGAGCTTGCGCGCGGCACGCACCAGCGTGAGCGCGCGTTCGAGCGCCGTCTCAGCCATGGACGCCGACCTGGTTGTCGCGCAGCGCGCCTAGCATCCAGTCGGCCGACTCGAGCATCACGTCGTTGAAGTCAAGCGCCGACAACTGCATCGGCGCGAGCAGCGCCGCGAGCGCGCCCATCTCGCCGCGCTCGGCCGTCTCGACCAGCTCGAGCATGGCGCCCAGCTCGCCCTCGTGCCGCAGCAGCGCGCCGACCAGCGCCGGGCTAAGCGCGAGCGGCGCGAGCGCCTCGGCCAGCGGCATGCCGAACAGCGCGCCGATCAGCGAGAACATCCCGGCCATGAAGCTTTGCTCCTGGGTCGCCTTGTCGAGGCCGCGGCTGCGCGCGAGCAGCTCGAGCGCGCGGGCGCGCATGGTCACGCGCCCGAGTAGCATGGCGCTGCGCGCGTCGCCGGCGCGGGCGCTGAACAGCATCAGGTTGAGCCAGCGCCGCAGCTGCTGGCGCCCCAGGATCATGATCGCCTGCGAAAAGCTGGTGATGCGCCGACCCATGACGCCGACCCCGAGCGAATTGACCAGCCGCAGCAGGTTGTAGGACAGGGTCGGGTCGCGCCGCAGCAGCGCCTCGATCTCGTGGTTGTCGGCGTCGACGGCGACCAGTTGCACCAGCTGCAGCGCGAGCGCGCGCGAGGCCGCCTGCGCCGCCTGCTGCCGCGGCGGCTGCGCGAGGCACCAGTCGCCGCCGATCCACAGGGCCGCCGCCGGCGGCGC
>NZ_PXWF02000005.1 GCF_003011895.2 Massilia glaciei
GGGCGCGGCCGGCGCGGCGGCGGCCACCGGCACCGCCGGCGCAGGGGCTTGGCGGGCGGCGGCCAGCGCCGTGTTCTGGGCCGCGGCGGTCGCGGCCTGGGCGTCCTGCAGGCGTTGCTCGAGCGCTTGCAGGCGCGCCTCGTAGCCTTGCTTCATTTCCTGGATCTGGGCGCGGATCGCGGCCAGCTCTTTGTCGTCGGCGGCGCTGGCAGCGAAGGGAGTGGCGAATGCGGCGGCGAACGCCGCGCTCAATACGGTTTTCTTAAACATGGTAAATCCTGTGCGATTGAATAGGGCAGCAAATGGCGAGCCGCGTCCGGATTCGGACGTGCGGTCTCAGGGCATTAACACTCTAGGCAGGCACAGGCGGGGCGCGCGATCGGAAGTGGCACGTGGTGCGCTCGACGGCGGCGCGGTTGCTGCGGTGTTCGACATGGCAGCCCGCGTTCGCCTCGGCGATCGCGTTGCGCGTGTCGCTGCCGAGCGTGCCCGACAATTGGGCGAACGCGAGGCACTCGTCGCAGGAGGGGTCCTGCGCGAACGAACCGGACAGGTCGAGCCGGTCGGTTTGCTGTTGCGCCAACGATGCCGGTGTGTTGCCGAGCTTGCCCGAGAAATGCGACATGGCGTGCGCGGCCGCCATCTGCTGCGACAGCAGCAGTAGCAAGGACAATAACACGTGAATGACGCTGCGGCGTTTCATGGCAAATCGGGCCGATCGAATCGTTAATGCAGGTATTGTAATGCGATCAGGCAGAGGCCGTTGTTTTTTTTGCCGAGGCGTATTTACCGAGGAAATCGGGCACCTTGGCCGCGCTCAGCTTGTTGACCGACACCAGCAGGGCCGGCTCGACCTGGGCCAGGCCGTAGGCGCGCCCCAGGTGGGCGCTGATGTGGATCAGCACCTCGGCGGCGACCTCGGCGTCGGACTCGGCCCTGTGGGCCGCGCTGCGGAAGGCGATCCCGAGCTGGCGCGACAGCAGGCCGAGCTTGTAGCTGGGCAGGCCCGGAAACACGCGGCGCGACAATTTGAGCGAGCACACCAGCCCCTCGTGCCCGCACGACATGCCGAGCCGTTCGCTCTCGGCCATCAGGAATTTTTCGTCGAAGCTGGCGTTGTGGGCCGCGAGCGCGTCGCTGCCTATGAACTCGAGCAACTTCGGCAGCACCCGCGCGACCGGCGGCGCGCCATCGACCATGGCCTGGGTGATCCCGGTCAGGCCCGTGATGAAGGCCGGGATGCGTGCGTTGCAGTTGACCAGCGTGACGAAACGCTCGGCCACGCGGCCGTTGACGATGCGCAGCGCCGCCACCTCGGTGATGCGCTCGCCCATCGCCGGCGACAGGCCGGTGGTTTCAAAGTCGAGCATGACGATCGGTTTGTCGAGGTTCACTGGGGTCGGTCCTTTATGCCATTTGGCGGTTTTGGCGGTTTTGGCGGTTTTGGCGGTTTTGCCGGTTCGGCCGGTTTGGCCGGTTCAGCCGAATTTGCGCACGGCGTCGAGCGCGAGGCCGGCGCCGATGCTGCCGAACAGGTCGCCTTCGACCTTGCGCGCGTTCGGCACCAGCGCGCTGATACGCTCGCGCAACATGCGCACCCCGCTCGAGCCGCCCGTGAAGAACACGGTGTCGACTGCGTCGGGCGTGACGCCGGCGTCGGCCAGCAGCTTGAGCACGGTCTGGTCGATGCTGCCGACCAGGTGCCCGATCGCGTCCTCGAAGGCGTGGCGCCGCAGGCTGATGGTCTCGGGCGGTGACAGGCGCTCGAGCACGAGCTCGGCGCTGTCCTGCCGCGACAGCGCGATCTTGCCCTCCTCCACCTTGAGCGCGAGCCAGTGGCCGGCGCGCGCGTCGATCAAATGCTGCAGGCGCGCAAGGCGGGCCGGCTCGCGCGCGTCGCGCAGCAGGTCGGCCAGTTGCATCGACGCCTTTTTGGTGTAGGCGAGGTTGATCGTGTGCCAGGTGGCGAGGTTGAAATACACGCTCGACGGGATGTCGCCGTTGTTGTTGAGCCGGCTGCCCAGGCCGAGCAGCGGCATGACCGAGGTCAGGCTCAGGTATTTGTCGAAGTCGGTGCCGCCGATGTGCACCCCGCCCGTGGCCAGGATGTCGTCGCGCCGCTCGAGCCGCGCCACCCGCTCGGGCGCGAGCCGCACCAGCGAGAAGTCGGAGGTGCCGCCGCCGATGTCGGCGATCAGGACCAGCTCCTCGCGCGCGATCTGCGACTCGTAGTCGAAGGCGGCCGCGATCGGCTCGTACTGGAAGGCGATGTCGCGGAAACCGGCCGCGCGCGCGACCTCGGCCAGCGTGTCCTCGGCCAGGCGGTCGTTGGCGGCGCTGTCGTCGATGAAGAACACGGGGCGGCCGAACACGGCCGAGGGGAATTCGCGCCCCGCGGCGTGCTCGGCACGCCGCTTGAGTTCGCCGATGAAATGGCCCAGCAACATGCGGAACGGCAAGGAGCGGCCCGCGACCTCGGTCTGGCCGTCGATCAGGCTGGTGCCAAGCAGGCTCTTGAGCGAGCGCATCAGGCGTCCCTCGTAGCCGGCCAGGTAGCCGGCCAGCGCGGCCCGGCCGTAGCTGACCTCGTCGTCGTCGGCGTTGAAGAACACCACCGACGGCAGGGTCGGCTTGCCATCCTCGAGGGCGAGCAGAGCCGATTGGCCGGGGCGCGCCCAGCCGACTGTGGAATTTGACGTACCGAAATCTACGCCGCAAGCGTTCGCCATGTGACCCTTTGCTGACAGAGGGGCGATATGTTACCAGATTCGGGGGGGAAATAGTGAATTGTCGCGGAAACGCGGGCGGCCCGGCCTCGATGTTGCTGCGAATCAAAAAGACACCCGCGCCCCGAGGCTACCCTCTAGAAACTCCGAGTCGGAAACTTTACAGGGGAATATTTTGCGCATTTACTTCTTCAGGGCCCCCATACAGCGCCTGGCCACGCTCATCCCCGCGCTGGCCGTGGTGTTCGCGGCCGCGACGCTGAGCGGCTGCGGCGGGACCGCCGGCACGCCGGGCAAATGTCAATTGGGCAGCACGGTCGGCTGTGGCGGCACGCTGCCGCCGCCGACCGATCCGCCGGCCACCGACCCGGCCACGCTGGCCCATTCGGTCAGCCTGGTGTTCAGCAGCAACGAGCTGCCCTCGGCCGGGATCGCCGGCACCGAGGTCGCCGTCACCGCGCTGGTGCGCACGGTCGACAATGTCGCCTTGCCCAACGCGAAGATCGTCTTCATGGCCGACTCGGGCGTGATCGTGGCCAACGCGGCCACAACCGACAGCGCCGGCAAGGCCGGCGCCTCGCTCGGCACGGGCGGATCGCGCATGAACCGCGCCATCGTGGTCACGGCGACGGTGGGCAGCAAGAGCGCCACGGCGGTCGTCAACGTGGTCGGCACCAAAGTGGTCGTAAGCGGACCGGCCGACATGACGCTGGGCGCAAGCGCCGAGCTGCTGGCCGCGCTGTTCGATTCTGCCGGGCGCCCGATCGCCGGCCAGGAGGTCGGCGCCACTGCCAAGATCGGCAACACCGTGTTCATCGCGGCCAAGCAAAGCGACAGCCTCGGCCAGGTCACCGTGCGCGTCACCGCCACCGTGCGCGGCAGCGAGCAGGTCACCGTCTCGGCGCTCGGCGCCAGCGTGGTCAAGGCCATCAGCGTCGGCGGCAGCGACGTGGGCGTGACGCCGGCGGTCGTGGTCGGCGCCGATGGCAGCGAGCAGGTCAGCGAATTTCCGGTCGGCAGCTGCGCGCCCATCGGCGGCAACGCCACGATCGGCGGCACCGTGACGCTGGCGGCCTCGCGCGGCCGGCTCTACACCGACGCCGGCTGCACCACCTTGCTGGCGGGCGCGCGCGCGCTGGTCGGCGGCGCCTTTCCCGCCACCTGGATCCGTTCCGACAACGCCGGCATGAGCACCATCGTGGCAAGCGTATCGGGCGGCGGTAGCGGCGGCACCAGGGTCGAATTCGTGGCGCCGCTCGGCGCCCTCGGCTGGGTCGACCTGCAGGCCGAGGCGGCCGTGGTCGGCTCCGGCGAGCGCACCACCATGATCGCGGTGGTGCGTGACGGCACCGCCGCCAACAACTTGGTCAAGGGCGCCCTCGTGCAGTTCTCCATATTGGCCGATCCGAGCGGCGGCAACCTGCTCTCGCCGTTCACCGTCGAAACCGGCAGCGATGGCGTCGCCCGGGCGGTGTTCGTGGCCGGACCGGCCGACGGCGGCAAGAACGGGACCGTGATCGAGGCGCGCCTGGGCGCCCTGCCCGAAGCCGTCACCACCACCGCCCTGACCGTCAACAAAAAAGCCCTGTCGATCCAGTTCGGCACCGGCAATCAATTGCTTGCGTTCTCGGATTCGGTGCTGCAGCAGGACTTCACGGTGTTCGTCTCCGACAGCGCCGGCAATCCGGTCAAGGATGTGCAGATCAGCGTGGCGGGCTGGCCCGTCAACTACGCCAAGGGCGTCCACGAATGGAAGGTGCCGATCCCGGCCTCGAGCATCCCCGGCCACTGGGCCTTGAAAGCGAGCTGCGTGTGCGCCAACGAGGACGTGTTGCGCAAAGGCCTGTTCGAGAACGCCTACGATGTCAACGGCAACGGCGTGCTCGACCCCGGCATTCCGTTCTCGGTCAGTTCGAGCGGCAAGACCGACGCGCTCGGGCTGGTGACGGTGTCGGTGCGCTACCCGCGCGACCGGGCCGGCTGGGTCAAGCTCGCGTTGGAGGTGACGGGAACGGTCGCCGGCACCGAGTCGCATGCCAGCAACAGCTTTTGGCTGCGCGGCTTGGCCAAAGACTATGACACTTTTGCCGTCGCGCCACCGGGGATGACCAGCCCGTACGGCACCGGCCAATGCGAGGTTGCTTTCTAAACATGCCGCCCGAACGTTACGGCGGGGCGCGATCGCAGGATCGGCGCCCCATTTTTTTTCGCTGGCACTTTTAGGTGCCGTTCAAAAGGTGTCGTTCAAAAAGTGTCGTTCAAAAGGTGTCGTTCAAAGATATAGGCAACAGTTGGATCCCCATGGCCGCGCGCCAACGCCGCCCATTTGTCACACATATTTACTTACGGCTCCTTAGCAATTTGACTCAAGTCAACCCCCGTCCGGCGCTCGATTGGCGCCCCGCGCGCCGATGCTATAGTCAACCCAGCACGCCAGCACACGCCGGGACGCCAGCCGCGCACGTCCGCAGCGTCTCTTTCATGGGAGGACGCGATGAGCACCACCACCGCCGGCAGCGTCGCCGATCCGCACGCGCACGACCAGCCGACCGGATGGCGCCGCTGGTTGTACGCGACCAACCACAAAGACATCGGCACGCTCTACCTGTGGTTCTCGCTCGCCATGTTCATGACCGGCGGCGGGCTGGCCCTGCTGATCCGGGCCGAACTTTTCCAGCCCGGCCTGCATTTCTTCCAACCCCAACTCTACAACCAGTTCGTCACCATGCACGGCCTGGTCATGGTGTTCGGCGCCATCATGCCGGCCTTCGTCGGCTTCGCCAACTGGATGGTGCCGCTCCAGATCGGCGCACCCGACATGGCGTTCGCGCGCATGAACAATTTTTCGTTCTGGCTGCCGCCGCCGGCCGCCATGCTGCTGGTTGGCTCGTTCTTCGCAGACGGCGGCGCCACCGCCTCGGGCTGGACCCTGTACCCGCCCCTGTCGGTGCAAATGGGCATCGGCATGGACCTGGCCATCTTCGCCATCCACCTGATGGGCGCATCCTCGATCATGGGGGCGATCAACATCATCACGACCATCTTTCATGTACGCCACCATGCTCGTGGCCATTCCGACCGGGTCAAGGTGTTCAACTGGGTCGCCACCATGAGGCGCGGCGCGCTCTCCTTCGAGGCGCCCATGCTGTTCGCGGTCGGATTCATCTGGGTGTTCACCATCGGCGGCTTTTCGGGGTTGCTGCTGGCGGTCGTCCCGATCGACATCCAGGTGCACGACACCTATTACGTGGTGGCCCACTTCCACTACGTGCTCGTGGCCGGTTCGCTGTTTTGCCTGTTCGCCGGCTACTACTACTGGGCGCCCAAGTGGACCGGCCACATGTACGACCAGGGGCGCGCCAAATTCCATTTCTGGAATTCGCTGGTATGGCTCAATGTGACCTTCTTTCCGATGCACTTCCTCGGGCTCGCCGGCATGCCGCGCCGCTACGCCGACTATCCGATGCAATTCGCCGATTTCCATATGCTGACCTCGGTCGGCGCCTTTTTGTTCGGGCTGTCGCAGGTTTACTGGCTGTTCGCGGTGGTGCTGCCCTCGATCAAAGGCGGCGAAAAGGCGGCGAAAAGGCGGCGAAAAGGCGGCGACCAAACCGTGGGACGGCGCCGAAGGACTCGAATGGACCGTGCCCAGCCCGGCGCCGTTCCACACCTTCGAAACGCCGCCGTTGATCAAGTAACTGGTGCCGAACCGGCGCGTGCAAAAATAACACGCACAGAAATGGCACGTGCAGCCGAGCAGGCAGGTGCGCCATGGAACAGCATCGGTCCCGGAAGTGGCAGCGAGCGGGGCGCCCCGCGTGGCGCCACGAATGGTTTTTGAAGCGGAACTGCTCGCTTTCGCCACGCCAGGTCGCGCTGGCGTACGGCGCCCTGTGCCTGGCCGCGCTCGGCGTCGGCCTCGCGTTCGCAGCGCTGGGGATCTGGTTCGTGTTTTTGTTCAGCCTGGTCGAAATCGCCGCCGTCTTGCTGGCCCTGCTCCACTACGCGCGCCATGTGTGCGACCACCAGCACATCGCCCTCGGCGACGCCTGCCTGCTGGTCGAACGGGTCGAGGCCGGGCGCCTGCACCAAGTGCGGCTCGACCCGTGCTGGACCAGAATCACCGTGCCCGACCGCCGGCGCGCCCTGATCCGGCTCGAGTCGCGCGGCGTGGTGGTCGATGTCGGCGCGCTGGTAACGGAGCAGCAGCGCATCCGCGTGGCGCTCGAAATCTGACGCGCCCTGCGCACGCGCTCGTATTTGGCCTGATCGCTGCGACCCAATCGTTGCGGCCCTGTCGTTGCGCCCCTTCGTTGCGGCCCGGTCGTCGCGGCCCTGTCGTCGCGCCCCTTCGTTGCGCCCCTCCGTTGCGGCCCGGTCGTCGCGGCCCTGACGTCTCGGCCCGGTCGTTGGGGGCGACCGTTAAGTTTTCGTCGTCGGGCCGGTTAGATCGTGCGCTGCACCAACAGGCTGCGGATCTGGCTGATCGCGGCGGCCGGATTGAGCTGCTTGGGACAGACGTCGGCGCAGTTCATGATGGTGCGGCAGCGGAACAGCCGGTAGGCGTCGTCGACATTGTCGAGCCGTTCCTTGAGCGCCGTGTCGCGCGAGTCGGCCATGAAGCGGTAGGCCTGCAGCAGGCCGGCCGGGCCGACGAATTTGTCGGGATTCCACCAAAACGTGGGACAGGCCGTCGAGCAGCACGCGCACAGGATGCATTCGTACAGGCCGTCGAGCTGGTCGCGCTCGGCCGGCGTTTGCAGCCGCTCGCGCTCGGGCGGCGTGCTGTCGTTGACGAGGTAGGGCTTGACCGATTGGTATTGCTTCCAGAACAGGGTCAGGTCGACCACGAGGTCGCGCACCACGGGCACGCCCGGCAACGGGCGCAACACGATCGGCTGCGCGACCTCGCGGATGTTGGTCACGCAGGCGAGCCGGTTCTTGCCGTTGATATTCATGCCGTCGGAGCCGCACACACCCTCGCGGCACGAGCGGCGGAACGAGAGGCTGTCGTCGACGTCGGCTTTGATGCGCAGGAGCAGGTCGAGCACCATTTTGTCGTGCGGCCCGGGCTGCACGCTGACGTCTTGCATCGTGGGCCGCTCGGCGCGGTCGGGATCGTAACGGTAGATCTTGAGTGCGACCGGCGGGTTCGCTTGCATGGCTGTTTGCATGGCTGGGCGCTCCGAAAGTGTGTCCTGTTTGACGCCGCCGCGCGCGCGGGGTTCCGCCTCGGGCGCGCCCGGAACTTTCTATCGCTGTTCCGTGCGGTATGATGGACCACATGTCCAAGGCCCGCATGGGCCGCCCCACTTTCAGGGAATGCAATCATATGAAACCGATCACAACGTCAATCCTGCTCTTGTTGGCCGTGTGCGGCGGGCCCGCCCACGCGTCCGGGAATGACCGCGAGGCGGCGGTCGCGATGGTGGAAAAGGGGGGCGTATTCCTCAAAAAACACGGCAGGGACGCCCTGATCAAGGCTGTCAACGAGCGCAGCCCCGAGTTCATCGTCGACGGCCTCTACCTCGGTGTGCGCGGCATGGACGGCGTCACGCGCGCGCACGCGACCAACCCTAAGCTGGTGGGCAAGAACATGGCGGTGCTGCCCGATGCCGACGGCAAGTTGTTCCGCCAGCAAATCATCGACATCGCCAAGACCAAGGGCAGCGGCTGGATGGATTACCGCTACAACAACCCGGCAACCGGCGTCATCGAGAAAAAAACCACCTACTTCGTGCGCCATGGCGATGTCATCCTCGAAGCCGGGATCTACCTCGGCAAGTAGGCGCCGGCGCTGCACCCTCGCGCGCCAGCCACGCGCGCGCCGCCCGCGATCCGGCTGTGGCGTAATGGAGGCACCGGCTTACCCTCCCCGCCCATGCCCCGACATGCTATTCTATCAAGATACTAAAAGCATCATTGCTTACGCACCCCCGCGTTCGCCACTTGCTTCAACTTCAATTTCCAGGGAGACGCTCACACCATGCCTGAGCGATGCATTTTTCCATCCGCGCCGGCGCGCCGCGCCCATGCGCCCGGGGCGCCAGGCGGCGCCCCATGAAAATCCTGATCGCCGACAAGGACCCCGTTTCCCAGCGGAAGCTCAAAGACGCGCTCGAGGGCTGGGGCTTCCAGGTGCTGGCCGAAACCGATGGCCAGCGCGTGCACGAGTTGTTGCTCGGCACCGATCCGCCCACGCTGGCGGTCCTCGACTGGACGCTGCCCGAGCTGCGCGGCGCCGAACTGTGCCGCAAACTGAGCGCCAGGGGCAGCCAGGGCCACACCTACGTCATCATGCTCACCGAAAACGACGAGCCGGCGCTGGTCGCGGCCGTGATGAAGGCCGGCGCCGACGACTTCCTGTGCAAGCCGGTGCGGATCGACGAGCTCGAGCTGCGCGGGCGCGCCGGCAAGCGCATCTGCGAGCTCGAGCAGCGCCTGCGGCTGCGCGCGACCCATGACGCGCTCACCGGCATCTACAACCGCGGCGCGATCATCGAAATCCTCCAGATCACGGTGTCGCGCCACAAGCGCGACCACGCCGGGGTCGCCATCATCTTCGCCGACCTCGACCATTTCAGCCGGATCAACGAGGAGCACGGCCAACTGGCCGGCGACGCCGTGCTGCGCGAGGTGTCGCAGCGCATCGGCTATGTGCTCAGGGAATACGACTCGGTGGGCCGCTACGGCGGCGAGGAACTGCTGGTGGTGCTGCCCACCTGCGACGCGCGCAACGCGCTCGAGGTGGCCGAGCGCATCCGGCTGTCTGTGTGCGCGCAACCGATCCTGACGCCGGCCGGGCCGGTCTCGGCCTCGGTCAGCCTCGGGGTCTCGGTGCTGTTCGACGAAACGGTGCTGCGCTACAGCGAGCTGATCCAACTGGCGGACCAGGCCCTGCACGAGGCGAAGAACAGCGGGCGCAACCAGGTGGTGCTGGCGCGCTCGGCGCACGCCTCGGCGCGCGCTTAGGAGGAAGCGAGTTCGATCCGGTTGCGGCCCTTGCGCTTGGCCTCGTACAGCGTCTTGTCGGCGCGCCGCAGCAGCTCGTCGAGGAAGGCGACCGTGCCCCCCTCGGCCACGCCGACGCCAAGGCTGAGCGTGACGGGCACGCTGCCGTACGGCGTGGCGACGGCCTCGTCGGCGATGCTGGCGCGGATGCGCTCGGCGACTTCGACGGCGCCGCTGGCGCCGCACGCCGGCAACACCATGAGCTACTCCTCGCCGCCGTAGCGGCGGACCGCGTCGTACGGCCTGAGCATGGCGTCGATGCGGCGCGCCACCACGCGCAGGACCTCGTCGCCGGCCTGGTGCCCGAAGCCATCGTTGATCCGCTTGAAATGGTCGAGGTCGCCGAACACGACCGCCACCGGACGCTTGTCGCGCGCATGCCGCGCCAGCTCGTTTTCGAGGATCCCGATGATGGCGCCACGGTTGTGCAGGCCGGTGAGCACGTCGTGGGTCGCGCGGTGGCGCAATTCGTGCTCGAGCTCGAGGATGCGCCTGCCGGCCTTGATGCGCACCTGGATCTCCTCGATGTTGAACGGCTTGCTGACGAAGTCGTCGGCGCCCGCGTTCATGGCCTCGACGATGCAACTGGTCTCGGTGCGCGCGGTCAGCATCAGCACGTAGGTGTAGTGCGCGGCCTTGCCGGCGCGCAGCCGGCGGCAGATGTCGGTGCCGTCCATGCCCGGCATCATCCAGTCGATCACGGCCAGCACGGGCGCGTCGGGCCCCTGCAGGATCGCCAGCGCGGTGGCGCCGTCGTGCGCGAGAACCACCTCGTAGCCCCAGTCCCGCAGGGCGTCTTGCAGGTACAGCAAGGCGACCCGGTCGTCATCGGCGAGCAGAATTTTCATGCGCGTTCTCCAGCAAATGCACGTAGTTGTTCAATCAGTTCGTCGACGCGCGCGTGCAAGGCGCGCAGCAGCGGTTGGGCCTGGCCAAGGTCGCCGGCGCGCCCGCACAGCGCGAGCGCCCTGGCCGCCTCGGCCGCGGGCGAGGCGCTTTGGCCGCTGGCCGAGCCCTGCAGCCGGTGTGCGCAGCGCTCGAGCGCGCCGGCGTC
>NZ_PXWF02000050.1 GCF_003011895.2 Massilia glaciei
AGCGCCGGCGCGCGGGGCCGCCACGCGCGGGGCATCCATGCGCGCCGCATCGCCGCCGCGGCCCTCGCGCGCCTCGGCGCGCTCGCCGCGTTCGGCAAAGCGCTCGTCGCCGCGCAGCTTGAAGATGCTCACCGCCTGGGCCAGCATCTGGGCCTGCTCCTGCATGCTCTCGGCGGCGGCGGCGGCCTCTTCGACCAGCGCCGCGTTTTGCTGGGTCATCTCGTCCATCTGGGTGATGGCCTGGTTGACCTCCTCGATCCCGCTGCTCTGCTCCTGGGTCGCGGCCGTGATCTCGCTCATGATGTCGGCCACCTGCTTGATCGAGGTCACGATCAGGTCCATGGTGTGGCCGGCCTCGTCGACCAGCTTGCTGCCGGCGTCGACCTTGTCGACCGAGTCGCCGATGAGCGATTTGATCTCCTTGGCCGCCCCGGCCGAGCGCTGCGCCAGGTTGCGCACCTCGGCCGCGACGACCGCGAAGCCGCGTCCCTGCTCGCCGGCACGCGCCGCCTCGACCGCCGCGTTGAGCGCGAGGATGTTGGTCTGGAAGGCGATGCCGTCGATGACGCCGATGATGTCGACGATCTTGCGCGAGCTCTCCTTGATCGAGCCCATGGTGTCGACCACCTGCGCCACCACGGTGCCGCCCTTGCTCGCCACCGACGACGCCGAAACCGCCAGCTGGTTGGCTTGGCGCGCGTTGTCGGCGTTCTGCTTGACGGTGCTGGTGAGCTCCTCCATCGAGCTGGCGGTCTCCTCGAGCGAACTGGCCTGCGCCTCGGTGCGCGAGGACAGGTCGGCGTTGCCCGACGCGATCTCCTGCGAGGCCACGGTGATGGTCTCGGTCCCCATGCGCACTTCGCCCACCGTCTTGGCCAGGCTCTCGTTCATGTCCTTGAGCGCTTTGAGCAATTCGCTCGTCTCGTCGCGCCCCTCGACCTGCACCACCGAGGTCAGCTCGCCGGCGGCGACCATCTTGGCCACCAAGACCGCGCCCAGCAGCGGCTGGGTGATCGAGCGCGTGATCACGATCGCGCAGATGACGCCGACCACGATCGCGACGGCGCCGAACACGATCAGGATCAGCAGCAGCGCGCGGTCGGCCGAGACCGACTTGGCCAAAAAGGCGCGCGCGGCCACGGCCTGCATCTCGACGAGCTTGTTGAGGGCCGTGAGCGAGAGCTCGTTGAGCGGGTCGATGCGCCCGGCGATGACCTTGGCCGCGCCCTCGCTGTTAAACGCGAGCACCTGACCGATCGCCTCCTTGAAGGCGACGTCGACGTCGCGGTCGAGCTTGGCGATCTCGTCGAGCAGCGATTTCTCCTCGGCGCTCAAGCCCTCGGTGAGCATCTTGGCGGCCGCGTCCTCGTAGCGCTTGCGCTGCACCTTGACCTTGGCCTCCTCCTTTTGCATCAGCGCCACGTCCGACTGCAGGCCGATGTTGCGCATCGCGATGCCGGTTTCGAGCATCGCGCTCTTCATCGCCACCGCGTGCTGGTTCTTGGCCATCGACAGCCGCAAGCCGTTGCTCAGGTCGTTCTTGTTGACGTAGTTGAGCACGTTGGCAAGCACGACGATGGCCGCGAGGATCAGCAATATGACGCCGAAGCCGATGGAAAGTCGGGTACCGATCTTGATGTCGCGCAGTGTCATGCTGGTCTCCTAGTATTTTCTGTTCTGAGCGGCGCGGTCGTCGCCGCGCCCGCCGCCTGCCGGTGTTCAGGCGGCCATCTTGTCCATCAGGCCCATCTCGCTCGACGACATCAGCTTGTCGATGTCGACCAAAATGAGCATGCGCTCGTCGATCGTGCCCAGCCCGATCAGGTAGTCCGAATTGAAGGTGCTGCCCATCTCCGGCGGCGCCTTGACCTGGTCCGGCATCAGGGTCGTCACGTCCGAGACCGAGTCGACCACCATGCCCATCACGCGCCCGCCGATGTTGAGGATGATGACCACCGTGAACTGGTCGTACACCGGCGTGCCGAGCTTGAACTTGATGCGCATGTCGACCACCGGGATGATGATGCCGCGCAGGTTGATCACGCCCTTGATGAACTCGGGCGCGTTGGCGATGCGCGTGACCGCCTCGTAGCCGCGGATCTCCTGCACCTTGAGGATGTCGATGCCGTACTCCTCGGAGCCGAGCGTGAAGGCGAGGAACTCGCTGCCGACGCCGTCCTTGTTGTCGCCTGCCTTGCCGTTTGCTGTGATCATGGTGTTTTCCTTTGCTGGTGTCTGTGTCTGGTCTGGCCGCCGGCGCCGCGCCTACGAGTAGACCGGGTCGTCGGCGATCTCGCGCGAGGAGCGCATCAGCGCCGACACGTCGAGGATCAGCGAGACGCCGCCGTCGCCGAGGATGGTGGCGCCGGAGATCCCGGTCACCTTGCGGAAATTCGATTCGAGGTTCTTGACCACCACCTGCTGCTGGCCGACCAGGTCGTCGACGAACAGGCCGGCCTTGCGCCCGTCGGACTCGAGGATGACGACGATGCCGTCGCACGGATCGGTGTAGCGCGGCGCGATCTCGAACATCTGGTAGAGCGGGATCAGGGGCAGGTATTCGCCGCGCACCTTGATCACCCGGCCCTTGCCGCTGATCTCCTTGATGTCGGCCGCGGCCGGCTGCAGCGACTCGATCACGAAGCCGAGCGGCAAAATGTAGACCTCCTCGCCGACCCGGATCGACATGCCATCCAAAATGGCCAGCGTCAGCGGCAGCGAGATCGAGATCGTGGTGCCGAAGCCCTTGGCCGAGCGGATCTCGACGGTGCCGCCCATGGCCGTGATGTTGCGCTTGACCACGTCCATGCCGACCCCGCGCCCGGAGACGTCGGTGACGGTCTCGGCGGTCGAGAAACCCGGCGCGAAGATCAGCTGCCAGACCTCGGCGTCGCTCATCGCGTCGGACACGGCCAGGCCGTTCTGGGCCGCCTTGGCCAGGATCCGTTCGCGGTTGAGGCCGCCGCCGTCGTCGGCCACCTCGATGACGATGTTGCCGCCCTGGTGGCCGGCCGAGAGGAACAGGCGCCCGGACTCGGTCTTGCCGGCGGCCAGGCGCGCCTCGGGCATCTCGATGCCGTGGTCGATGCTGTTGCGCACCAGGTGCGTGAGCGGGTCGACGATGCGCTCGATCAAGCCCTTGTCGAGTTCGGTGGCGGCGCCGTTGGTGATGAAGTCGACCTTTTTGCCCAGCTTGGTGGCGAGGTCGCGCACCATGCGCGGAAAGCGCGAGAACACGAAATCCATCGGCATCATGCGGATCGACATGACCGCCTCCTGCAGGTCGCGCGTGTTGCGCGTGAGCTGGCTGACGCTGTTGAGCAAGCGCTCGTGCAGCATCGGGTCGAGCGCCTCGCTGCGCTGCTCGATCATGGCCTGGGTGATCACCAGTTCGCCGATCAGGTTGATCAACTGGTCGACCTTTTCGATCGAGACCCGGATCGAGGACGATTCGGCGCCCGGCATGGCGACCGACTTGTCGTCTTTTTTGGCGCCCTTCTTCTCGACCACGATCTCGTTGAAGTCGATCTGGTCGAGCGGCGCGGCGGCGGCCGGCTCCTCCATCGGCGCGCTCGGAATCGAGGTCGAGACGCTCGCGGCGCTGGCGCGGATCTGTTCGATCGGCTGGAAGAAACCGTAGCCGTCGTCGGCGGCCGGCTTGGCGGGCGCCTCGGGCGGGTCGAAGAAGCCGAAGCCGAGGTCTTCCTCGGCCTGTTTTTTGGCGGCCAGGTCGGCCGCGACCTGGGCCGGCGTGGGCGCCAGCTCGGTCACCTTGAGCGTGTCCGGGTCGAGCACGAACGAGCAGATCGCGACGATGTCGTCGGCGCTCTCGCGCGTGCTCAGCGTGAGCGCCTGGCCGGCCGCGCCTGGCGGCTCGAGCTCGACGGCGCCAAGCAGGCCCAGTTCGGCCACCAAGGCGTCGGTGTCGGCCTGCGGCAGCGCCGGCAGCTCGACCCGGTAGCGCCGGGTGCCGGCCAGCGGGGCGTCGGCGCGCGGCGCGGGCGCGGCCACCACCATCGGCACCGGCGCGGCCGGCAGCACGATGTCCTTCGACAGCTCCTGGAGCATCATGCGCACGTCGGCGACCGACTCGAGGTCGACCTTGGCGCCGTTGCGGTGGCCGTCGAGCTGCATCTTGAGGATGTCCTTGGCCGCCAAAAAGGCGTCGACATGCTCGGCCGTGAGCGCCATCTGGCCCTTGCGGATGCGGTCGAGCAGCGACTCGAGCACGTGGGTGACGTCGCTCATGTCGTTCAGGCCAAAGGTCGAGGCCCCGCCCTTGATCGAGTGGGCCGTGCGGAACACCGCGTTGAGGTCCTCGGCGTCGGGCGCGCCGATGTCGATCGCCAGCAGCAGCCGCTCCATTTCGGCCAGCAGTTCTTCGGCTTCGTCGAAGAAGACCTGGAAGAATTGGCTAATGTCGATGGTCATGATGAAACTCCGTCAAGGTCACGCTGATGCATCCCTACCCCGTGCTGCCGATGCCGTCCGAAGCCGTCCATTGTCAACAGCGGCCATCAGCCGATGACTTTCTTGACAACCTCGATCAGGCGCTGCGGGTCGAACGGCTTGACCAGCCAGCCGTTGGCCCCGGCCGCGCGCCCCTTGCCCTTCATCTCGTCGGACGATTCGGTCGTGAGCATCAAAATGGGCACCTTTTCGTAGGCCGGCAGCGTGCGCAGCAGCTTGATCAGCTCGAGGCCGTCCATGCGCGGCATGTTTTGGTCCGTCAGGACCAGGTCGACCGTCTGCTGTTTGGCCTTGTCGAGTCCGTCCTGGCCGTCGACCGCCTCCACCACCAGGTAACCGGCGGCCTTCAGGCTGAAGGCGACCATCTGGCGCAGCGAACTGGAATCGTCGACTGCGAGTATTGTTTTAGCCATGCTTTGCTCCTGCCTTTTTTAAATCCGGGCATGTCGCCCATCCGTCGTCCAAATTGCCACACGGCGAGATATTTCTCACCAAAAACCTTTTATTAGAACAATTCTATATCGCCGCTCTCAAGATGCTGCTGATTAACTACTTTCCTCAAGACACTGCGCAACTCCAGCGACTGGATCGCCAGCGCCATGCTGACCTTGCCGAGCAGGTCGGCGATCTCGTCGCTGCCGCTTTCGTGCGCCATGCCGGCGCCGTGTTCGCCGAGCGTGTCGAGGAACAGGTGCAGCCCGCCGACCCGCTTGAGGGTGCGCGAGATCAGCTGGCTCGTCATGTCCTGGAACTGCATGCCGGTGACGGCGCTGTTGACGTGGGCGCCGATCTCGGCCGACATGTCGGCCAGCCGCGCGCGCTCCTCGTCGCTGACGGCGGCGCCCGACAGCAGCAGGTCGACTCCGGCCTGGCGCGCCGCCACCGTGGCGTGGATCGCCATGAAGCTGTCGGTGAGCTTTTCGATCGCCACCTCGAGCAGCTGGCCGGTCTGGACCAGGTCGGCCTCGACCTCGACCAGGTGCTTGCCGCCATGGTCGGCGACCCCCGACAACAATCGCTTGACGTGCGAGCCCAACACTTTTCTTCTCTCAGTCATGATCTCTCTCCGTTCTGGTGCGCGCTCATGGTGCCGCCTGGGCCGCGGCGGCCGGCGCGCCCACCTGCATCGAGGTGCTGTCGCGCATGACCGCCTCCTCCGTCTTTTTGTTCATCACGATGATGCTGATGCGCCGGTTGTTCGGGCTGTACGGGTCGTCCCGGTCGAGGTGGGCGGCCGAGGCCAGCCCCACCACGCGCATGATCTTGGCGTCGCTCATGCCGCCGCTGACGAGCTCGCGGCGGCAGGCGTTGGCGCGGTCGGCCGAGAGCTCCCAGTTGCTGTAGCCGGTGTCGCTGCTGTACGGGGTGGCGTCGGTGTGGCCCGAGACCCCGATCCGGTTGGGCACCTCGTTGAGCACGATGCCGATCACGTGCAGGATCTCGCGCGTGTACGGCTTGAGCTCGGCCTTGGCGAGCGCGAACATGGGGCGCTGCTGCTCGTCGACGATCTGGATCCGCAGGCCCTCGCTGGTGATGTCGAGCAGCAACTGGTTCTTGTATTTGTTGAGCAGCGGATTGTCCTCGATCACGCGCTCGATCTTGCTCTTGAGCGAAGCGAGGCGCGCCGCCTCCTGCTTTTCGAGCGCGGCCTTGGCCGCCTTCAGGTCGTAGCTCTGCCTCTCGGGCGGGATGGCGCCGCGCTTGACCTGGCCGTCGCGGCGGGTGAGGTCGGTGCCGCCGCCGGTCACGACCGACGAGCTGTCGCCGCTGCCCGAGCCGCCCAGCATGGCCACTTTGAGCGGGGTCTTGAAGTACTCGGCGATGCCGTCGAGGTCGCCCCGGGTGGTCGAGCCGAGCAGCCACATGAGCAGGAAGAAGGCCATCATGGCCGTCACGAAGTCGGCGTACGCGATCTTCCAGGCGCCGCCGTGGGCCGCGCGCTTGGTTTTGGTGATGCGCCGGACCACGATCGGGCGCATGCCGTCATCTGCCATCGCGCCTCCGCCGTTGGTGCCGGTTCATCGGTGTGTTCATCCTTGCGCCAGCCTGGTCTTCGATTTCTTGATGTGCTCCTCGAGCTCGGCGAACGACGGCCGCTCCGACGAGTACAGCACCTTGCGGCCGAACTCGACCGACAGCGCCGGCGCGTAGCCGTTCAGGCTCGCCAGCAGCGTCACTTTCACGCACTGGAACATCTTGCTCGACTCCTCGAGCTTTTGCTCGAGCAGGCTGGCCATCGGGCTGACAAAACCGTAGGCGATCAGGATCCCCAGGAAGGTGCCGACCAGCGCCTGGGCGATCAGGATGCCGAGCTCGGACGGCGGGATGCCGACCGACTCCATGGTGTGGACCACGCCCATGACGGCGGCGATGATGCCGAACGCGGGAAAGCCGTCGGCCAGTTTGGACAGGCAATGGACCGGCACCGAGCCCTCGTGGTGGTGGGTGTCGATCTCGTTGTCCATCAGGTTCTCGATCTGGAACGCGTCCATGTTCCCGGACACCATCAGGCGCATGTAGTCGGTGATGAACTCGACGATGTGCGGGTCGCGCATGATGCCGGGGTACTTCGAAAACAGGGGGCTCTCTTCCGGCGCGTCGATGTCGTTCTCGATCGACATCAGGCCCTCCTTGCGCACCTTCGAGAGCACGTCGAACATCAGCGCCATCAGCTCCATGTACAGCGCCTTGGTGTAACGCGAGCGCTGGAACAGGGTCGGCAATGCCTTCAGGGTGGCCTTGATCGCCTTGCCGTTGTTGCCCACGACAAAAGCGCCGAGCGCGGCGCCGACGATCATGAATAGCTCGACGGGCTGGAACAGCGACGCCAGATGGCCGCCGGTCATGGCGAAGCCGCCGAACACGGCCACAAAAACGAAGACGAAACCGATGGTGACTAACAAATGCGCTCACTCCCTAAAGGTGAAAAAAGCAGGGGACGACCTGGCGTTTTCAAGCAGACAACTTACAGACAAGGCCATGTCGCCTTGACAAGGACGGGAGGCTTGAAAGGCGCGTAATTTTTACAAATTGATGCTTGGAACTACAATAACGTGAGATCGCTGCCCCGGCAAGTAAAACTGCCCGGGGTGTCGCCTAAAAGTGCCATAGATAAAGTATCGTTAAGCTCCCGGCTACATTGATGCTTACATCGGGCGCGCGCCCGGCGATGACGAACGCATAACGGCCAGGCCGAAAGCGGCGCATTGGACCAGCAAAGCTTGCGGCGCGGGGGTGCGCCAGATGCGGCGAAGGGCAAGGCTTGCGCCCTGCCCTTCGTGGTCGGGGGCGGACGAACCGCCCGTCACGCCGCCAGCAGCGCGGCGGCGGCGGCGTCCTTGGATTTTTTGGTTTTGCCGGCGCGCGAAGGCATGTGGCACAGCCCGCACAGATAGCCGGTGTTGAGGTCGAGGCAGTTGACCACGAATTTGCCCTGGCATTTGTCGCACGGGGCCATCGCCAGCATTTTGCTGTTGAAGAAGCGCACCAGCGTCCAGGCGCGCGTGAGCGAGAGCACCGGCTCCTGGCCCGGCTCGGGCGGCATCTGCTCGAGGTACAACTGGTAGGCCTTCATGACGGCCTCGATGCCGGTGGCGCCGGCATGGTCGACCAGGAATTTATGGATGTTGATGAACAGCGAGGAATGGATGTTCGGCTGCCAGGTCAGGAACCAGTCGGTCGAAAACGGCAGCATGCCCTTCGGCGGGCTCACGCCCTTGAGTTCCTTGTAGAGCTTGAGCAGGCGCTCGCGCGACAGCGAGACCTCGGTTTCGAGCAGCTGCAGGCGGGCGCCGAGCTTGATCAGCGTGATCGCGAGCTGGATTTCCTGGGCTTCCGAGACGACGCTTTTTTTGCTCATGGTGGGCTCGCGGTGGGCGTTGCGGTCGTTGTTGTGGCCGGTATTGTGGTCGCTAAGTGTTGCGACAGCTTAGACGATTTCTTCGGCGGCCTGGCCGGCCATCAGGATCGCGGCGTGCGACTGGGCCAGCTGCTTGTCTTTGTTGTAATTGGTCAGCATCGACAGGATCGCGCTGTCGTCGAAGCGGAAACGGGCGAGCATCATGTTGCCGCCGGCCAGCTTCAGGATCTGGGCGTTGCTCATGCTTTCGATGAGGTCGGCGATCTCGCCGGCGATGCCAAGGCGGAAGATTGCGGTGACACGGTCGGCGCGGATCATCTGCTGGGCCAACATCAGGTAGCTCAGGTTAGCGTCGCGAATTTCGGCCATCATGTCGTTTGCAGTCATTTCCATCTCCTTGAACCGTTTTATTCCGGTCTGGCTTCGTATTGCCAGTGAGATATATTTTGACTGTTGGAAATTTATTCAGGAATAGGTGGCTGGCTGTATTTTCCGTCGGAGAATAGACGGAATGAACCGTAGGTGTTTGTCTTACAAACACTGCGCGGTCATTGTCGCGCCCCTTTGGGAAGGAGCGGAATGGGATGTGAAAAATTTACAAATTAACAGCGTTTTCGCCGCGCAGTTTCTGTCGTCTTATACCGGTTACGTCAAACTTTTGGGGAACTTGAGGGTTTTTCGAAAATAAATTCAAAAAGATTTTGAACGCTCCGAAAAGACCGGATTCCCGCCTGACTGAACCTGTAACGGCGGCGTTTTTGGGAACTTGAGGGTTTTTTTCGGATTTTTTGATTTATTTTTCTGAAACGAAGAAAAACGACCCACAACGCATCCCCGTCATCCCCGTCATCCCCGTCATCCCCGTCATCCCCGTCATCCCCGTCAGCCGCGTCATCCCCGTCAGCCGCGCGCCCCCCCCGTCATCCCCGCGCAAGCGGGGACCCATACAGAATGTGCAGCCATGCGGCGTGAAAAAGACCTGGGCCAAATATTTTGGGCGTCGCGTACACGCACGCTCAGCATGGGTCCCCGCTTGCGCGGGGATGACGGGGGGTTCGGGGATGACGGGTGGGTGCGGGGTTGACGTTGGGTGGGTGCGGGGTTGACGTTGGGGGGGCGGGGTTGGCGTTGGGGGGGGCGGCGGTTTCAAGGTCGTCTTCCTTAAATGTATACGATCATCCTCGCTCGCTTAATTTTGCGACATCATTTCTCCCGCTCCCGCATCCGCATCCGCATCCGCATCCGTATTCGCATCCGCATCCGCATCCGCATCCGCCACCGTCACCGCCCACCAAACCACACCGTCATTCCCGCGAAGGCGGGAACCCATCCTGAGCATGCACCTTGGTACAGTCACAAAGTTCACCCACACAACACCGCGACATCATTTCTCTGCCGAAGGCCATACATTTCTTGTTAAACTGCGCCTTCCGACCTCAACGCTTGAGGCTTAAAGTATTTTTTGAAGGGCCACGCATGGTATCCCCACTTTCCGGCAGCATCTCCCCCCTGCCCGCCAGCCGCGCCGCCTGCGCCGCGCTCGACGCCCAGGATCCGCTGGCGCCGCTGCGCGCCAAGTTCGACCTGCCCGAGGGCGTGGTCTACTTGGATGGCAATTCGCTCGGCGCCCGTCCCGTGGCGGCGCTGGCGCGCGCGCAGGACGTGATCGCCCGCGAATGGGGCCACGACCTGATCCGCAGCTGGAACACGGCCGGCTGGTTCGAGCTGCCCGGGCGGCTCGGCGACCGGCTCGCGCCGCTGATCGGCGCGGCCAAGGGCGAAGTCGTGGTCACCGACAGCACCTCCCTGAACCTGTTCAAGGCGCTGGCCGGCGCGCTGCACATGCAGGCCGGCGGCGCCGGGGCGGCGCGGCGGGTCATCGTGACCGAACGCGGCAACTTCCCGACCGATATCTATATGGCGCAGGGTTTGGCCGGCTGGCTCGCGCGCGGCTACACGGTGCGCCTGGTCGACTCGGTAGAGGAGCTACCCGCCGCCATCGACGCCGACTGCGCGGTCGTCATGCTCACCCACGTCAACTACCGCACCGGCTACCAGCACGACATGGCGGCCATGAGCGCGCACGCACATGCGCAGGGCGCGCTGATCGTGTGGGACCTGGCCCATTCGGCCGGCGCGGTGCCGCTCGACCTGCACGCGGGCGGGGCCGACCTGGCTGTCGGCTGCACCTACAAATACCTCAACGGCGGCCCGGGCGCGCCGGCCTTTATCTGGGTGCCCAAGCGCCACCAGGCGGCGTTCGCGCAGCCGCTGTCGGGCTGGTGGGGCCACGCCAACCCGTTCGCGATGGGACCCGAATTCGCCCCCATCGACGGCATCGGACGCGCCCTGTGCGGCACCCAGCCGATCATCTCGCTCACGCTGGTCGAATGCGGGCTCGAGGTGTTCGAGCAGACCAGCATGGAAGCGATCCGCGCCAAGTCGCTGGCCCTGACCGACCTGTTCATCGCCCTGGTCGAGGCGCGCTGCGCCGGCCACGGCCTTGGGCTGGTGACACCACGCGAGCACGCGCGGCGCGGCAGCCAGGTCGGCTTCACGCACGATCATGGCTTCGCGGTGATGGCGGCGCTGATCGCGCGCGGCGTCATCGGCGACTACCGCGAACCGGCCATCATGCGCTTTGGCTTCACCCCTTTGTACACCAGCTTCACCGACGTTTGGGACGCGGTCGAGATCCTCCGGGATATCCTCGACAACGGCGCTTACGATGTCGCCGCCATGCGCGGCGCGGTCACCTAAAAGAGAAAACAGCATGTCAAGCGATACGACTAAAGTAGACAATAAAGACAGCAATAAGGACGACAATAAGGACGACAAGGCCTGGCACGGCGCCAAGATGGACTTCAGCGATGCGATGAGCTACGGCGACTACCTCGGGCTCGATCGCATTTTGACGGCGCAGCATCCGCGCTCGCCCAACCACAACGAGATGCTGTTCATCATCCAGCACCAGACCAGCGAATTGTGGCTCAAGCTGATGCTGCACGAGCTGCAGGCGGTGCGCGTGAACATGCGCGCCGGCGAGCTGCCGCCGGCCTTCAAGATGCTCGCGCGCGTGGCCCGCATCATGGACCAATTGGTACACGCCTGGGACGTGCTGGCGACCATGACGCCGCCCGAGTACACCGCGATTCGCCCGTACCTGGGGGCCTCGTCGGGCTTCCAGTCGCACCAGTACCGCGAGCTCGAGTTCATCCTCGGGAACAAGAACGCCAAGCTGCTCGACGTGCACAAGACGGCGCCGCCCGCGTTCGAGATCCTCGACCGCGAGCTGCGCCTTCCGTCGGTGTACGACGAGGCCATCATGCTGCTGGCGCGCAGCGGCTTTGCGATCGCGCCCGAACGGCTGTCGGGCGACTGGACCGCGCCGACCACCTCGGACGAGTCGGTCAAGGCCGCGTGGCTCGGCGTCTACAAGGACCCGAGCCGCCACTGGGCGCTCTACGAGCTGGCCGAGAAGCTGGTCGACCTCGAGACCGCGTTCCGTTTCTGGCGCTTCCGACATGTGACGACGGTCGAGCGCATCATCGGATTCAAGACCGGCACCGGCGGCACGGCAGGGGTGAGCTATCTGCGCAAGATGCTCGACGTGGTGTTGTTCCCGGAGTTGTTCGCGCTGCGCACCGAACTCTAAGCTGTCCTGAGAATCCCTAGATCGATCAGCGCTTGCCGGCCGGCTGCCTGAACCTGCGCCGGTACTCGGCCGGCGTCTGCCCCACCAAGCGCTTGAACAGGCTGCCGAAGGTCGCCACGTCGGTGTACCCGACCTTTTCGGTCACCTGCGCCAGCGCCAGGCCGGTCGACTCGAGCAGCAGCTTGGCCTTGTCGATGCGCGCCGTTTGCAGATAGGCGAGCGGCGAGTGCCCGGTCTCGGCCTTGACCCGCCTTAGCAAGGTCCGCGGGCTCACATGAAAGGCCGATGCCATGCGGGCGAGGTCATATGGTTCGTCCATACGGTGGGCCAGCCACGCGTGCACATTGACGGCAAAACCGGCGTCGGGTTTGTCGAGCATGCGGCTGTCCACATATGCCGCCTGGCTGGCGCGCCCCGCTTCGAGCAATCCCATTCGGCCCACCGCGCGCGCCACCTTGGCGCCGGCCGTCTGCCGGATCAGGAGCATGGCCAGATCGAACGCGGCGCTGAACGAGCCGGTGGTGCTGACCCCCGCGTCCTCGAGCAGGATCGCGGCGGGGTCGATCCGCGCCAACGGAAAGCGCTGCGCCAGTTGGGCCGCGAACATCCAGGAGGTGGTTGCGCGGCGCCCGTCGAGCAGGCCGGCCTCGCCCAGCATGAACGCGCCGACGCAGATGGCCGCCACCGGCGTCCCTTTGGCGAACGTTTTGGCGATGTAGGCGGTCTGCGCGCCGAGGTGGGACAGCGGCTTGAGGCAGGCGGCGCGGTCGCTTAGGTCCATGCCCGGAACAACAAGCAGGCCGGGCGAGCGTGGCGGGCGCCGGGTACCGATCGTGATCCCGCCGGCCGCCACCACATTGCCGCCGCCAAGGCTGACGACCGACACCGCGAACACCGGCTCCGACCCGGGGCCATTGATGGCCAGCGCCACGCGGTTGGCCAGCAGCAGGGTGTCGCAGATGCCCAAGACCTCCATTCCCATGCAGCCGTCGTAGGCCAGCACTGCAATCGCGCGCGTCGCCATGCAGATTCCCGTGTTGTTGATCGATTTGGCGATAATGCCATATATATAGTCGGTATCGCCACTTCTATCGCCACTTCCAAGGCCGGATAATTTGTCCATTCAAACAGCAAGGAGCGCACATCATGCACATGGCCGTGGTTTTATTCGATGGTTACACGGCCCTCGATATCATCGGCGGATACGAAGTGCTGGCCAACATACCGGGCATGAAAGTCGATTTCGCCGCCGTCGATAAAGGGTTGGTGGCGGCCGACACGGGCCGCCTTGGCATCGTCGCCTACAAGCGCCTGGACGACATCGGCGCGACCGACCTGCTGTACATTCCGGGCGGGCCCGGGGTGCGGTCAGCCATTGCGGACGCAGCCCTTATGGACCATGTGCGCCGGCTGCATGCAAGCGCCAGCTGGACGGTCAGCGTTTGCAACGGGGCCGAGATCCTCGGCGCCGCGGGACTCATCGACGGCAAGGAGGTCACCACCAACTGGTTTGCGCGCGACCGGGTGCGCGCCTACGGGGCGACGGTGCTAGAGAAGCGCTTTCACCGCGACGGCACCATTGTCACCGGCGCTGGCGTCTCGGCCAGCATCGACGCCGCGCTCTACCTGGCGGCGCTGATCGGGGGCGAGGAACTGTCGCGCATCCTCCAGTTGGGGATCGAATACTACCCCGCCCCACCCTTTGGCAGCAGCACCCCGGACCTGCAGCCGGCACGCGCCAAGCAGATCATCGAGGGCGTTGAGAAATCGGCGTCGCAACGACTCGCCGCCCGCACTATCCCATTCTGAAGGATCCGTCATGCACATCACCCAACTGCGCAACGCCACCATCATCGTACGGGTTGGCGCGTACACCATTCTGGTCGACCCGATGCTCGCCTCAAGAGGCGCGCTGCCGCCGCTGCGTCTGGCCGACGGAATGCGCCGCAATCCAGTGGTCGAGCTGCCGGAAGGCGCCGATGCGCTGCTCGACACAGTCACCCATTGCCTGATCACGCACTGCCAGAAGGGGCACTTCGACCATCTGGACCGGGCAGGAAAAAAATGGCTGCGTGAACGGCAAATTCCCGTGATCTGCACCCCGCACGACGCCGGCCATTTGCGCAAGCGCGGCCTGAACGTGCAGGCGCTCGAGGCGAATCACGCCGACGGCCTGCCGTTCTTGGGCGGCACCATCCGCACGCTGCGCTGCACGCACGGGCTTGGGCTCATCGGACGCCTGATGGAGCATGGCGTCGGCTACCTGATCGATCTGCCCGGCGAACCGAGCCTGTTCCTCGCCGGCGACACCATCTTGACGGCGCCTTTGCGCGACTTCATCGTGCTGCACCAGCCAGATGTGAGCGTGGTGCCGGCGGGTGGCGCCCGCTTCGATCTCGGCGCCGAGATCCTGATGGACGCGGCCGGGGTGATCGAATTGACCCGGCTCGCACGCGGCATGGTGGTGGCGAACCACCTCGAGGCATTGAGCCATTGCCCGGTCAGCCGCGAAGATATGAACGAGGCCGCGCGCGCGGCCGGTCTGCTCCCGCGGCTGCGCATTCCGCGCGATGGCGAAACACTCGTCTTCCATGCGCACGCGTGCGGTTGAAGAGCGGCTGCATCTGTGTCATCATGCTTCGCATATATTTTTAATAACCATGCAAAGAATGTCATGAAAACCGTCGTCGCCGCCCTGCTCGTTCCCGTTGTCCTGCTCACCGCGTGCAAGAAAGAAACCGATCCCGTGCCACCGACGGTCAACACGGTCGTGGTCCCCGTTGCCACCACCGCCGCCGCCGAGCCCGCAGCCACGCCCGCGGAGCCAGCCGAGTTGACGGAGGAACAAAAGGAAATGGCGCGCAAACAGGCGCAGCTCGATTACACGACCATGGATGACGGCTACATCAACGAGCCTTTGGGGCAATGGGCGACCGGCGCGACGGCGACATCTTCCTACGGCGGCTTCGATCCGGTCAATGCGACCGGCAAGGTCGATGGCGAATACTGGCGAAGCAATGGCGGCACGGTCGGATTCGATTCGATCGAGCTGAGCTTCTCCAAGCCCGTGCTGGCCACCGAAGTGCGCGCCGCGTTCGACCAGGGCAGCGGCATCGAAAGCGTTACCAAGGTCGAGTTGCAAGACACAGACGGCAAATGAAATGTGGTATGGTCGGGTATCAGCGATGTCAAGCAAGACGACCGCGGCCGCCGCACTTGGTTCAACCGCACGTTTCCAAAGACCACGTACACGGTCAGGGGCGTGAAGTATACGATGATGAACACTGGCGCCACCAAACCTGAAGTCGACGCTGTCCAAATTCTTGGTGAGTAAGTTTCTTTTGCGTTAGCGGAGGTGAGATGGAATGCGAAGTCCTGATCCTGGCCGGCCTGTGGAATTCGGGGCCGGAGCACTGGCAAACGCAGTGGGAGCGCCGGCACCCTGACTGGACGCGGGTGCCGCATCGCGACTGGAACAATCCCGAGTGCCGCGAGTGGGTGGCCGAGCTTGACGCGGCCATTGCCGCGTGCGAGGGGCCGCCGGTGCTGGTGGCGCACAGTTTGGGGTGCGTGCTGGCGGCGCAATGGGCCAGGTCGGGGTCGTCACTCAAGGTGGCGGGCGCGTTTTTGGTGGCGCCCAGCGATGTCGAGGCGGCGTCTTATCCGATCGATACCAATGGGTTTGCGCCTGTGCCGATGGAGGCGTTGCCGTTTGCGAGCGTGGTGGTGGCTAGCGCGGATGATCCGTACGTGAGCGTGGAGCGGGCGCGGGCGTTTGCGAAGGCTTGGGGCAGCCGGTTTGAAGAAATCGGGGATGCCGGGCATGTGAATGAGGCAAGCGGGCACGGGGCTTGGGCCCAGGGCGAACAGTTGTTGATGGCGTTTTGTCGGGAGATTGGGGTCGAAAAATAGGATGCGTCCCGTGCTCTCATACTCAGCATGGGTTCCCGCTTTCGCGGGAATGACGGGGGGGGGGCGCGGGAATGACGGGGGGCGCGGGAATGGCGGAGGGCGCGGGAATGGCGGGTTGGTGATACGGCGCAGTAATATAAACCGTCATTCCCGCGAAAGCGGGAACCCATAGTGAGCTGGCACAACCGCGGCGCATCCAATTTTTTCCCGCGCACGTTTGCGAAAAATGCACCCCACCCGAACGCCCGCCCCTGACCATAGGGGAATGGATAAGCAAAGCTACGTCTACATCATGGCCAGCGCCAGAAACGGCACGCTCTATATCGGCGTCACATCCGATCTGGTAAAACGCGTGTGGCAACACCGTGAAGGCCAAGCGGATAGTTTCACAAAGATGTACGGCGTAAAAATGCTGGTATGGTTCGAAGCCCACACCGACATTGCCGAAGTAATCACAAGAGAAAAACAACTGAAAAAGTGGAATCGCAGCTGGAAGGTCGATCTGATCCAGAAGGATAATGTGCGCTGGCGTGACTTCTACGAGGATATTCTAAGCCGATAAAAACTGCGGAAACCACGGCGCAGCCGCGGTTTCCGCCACTTCAATTACTTGCCCGTCGAGGCGAGCAACATCTCATTCAAACGCTTCACAAACGACGCCGGATCGGCCAGCGAGCCGCCCTCGGCCAGCAGCGCCTGGTCGAACAAAATGTGCGACCAGTCGCCAAACTGGGTGCTCGCCGCGTCTTCGTACTTGAGGCGCGTCACCAGCGGGTGGTTCGGGTTGATCTCGAGAATAGGCTTGGACTCCGGCGCGTTCTGCCCCGCCGCCTTGAGCATGCGCAGCAGGTTGCCCGACAGTTCGTTCTCGTCGGCCACCAGACACGCCGGCGAATCGGTCAGGCGGAACGTCACGCGCACATCCTTGGCCTTGTTGCCAAGCGCGCCCTTCATCCGCTCGACCAACTCCTTGTACGAGGTCTCGGTCTCTGCGTGTTCCTTTTTCTCGGCTTCGTCCTCGAGCTTGCCCAGATCGAGCCCGCCCTTGGCCACCGACACCAGCTCCTTGCCCTCGAACTCGGTCAGGAACGACAGCATCCACTCGTCGACGCGGTCCGTCATGAGCAGCACTTCGACGCCCTTCTTGCGGAAGATCTCGAGGTGCGGGCTGTTCTTGGCCGCGGTGTAGTTGTCGCCGGCGACGTAGTAGATCTTGTCCTGGCCTTCCTTCATGCGCGCGATGTAGTCGGACAGTCCGGTGTTCTGGTCGGCGTTCTCGTTCGCGGTCGAGGCAAAGCGCAGCAGCTTGGCCAGACGGTCCTTGTTGGTCGCGTCCTCGCCTATGCCCTCTTTGAGCACCTGGCCGAACTCGGTCCAGAAGGTGGTGTACTTGTCTTTTTTCTCTTGCTCGTCGGCGTTGGCCAGTTCTTCGAGCATGCCCAGTACGCGCTTGGTCGAGCCTTCGCGGATCACCTTGACGTCGCGCGACTCCTGCAAAATCTCGCGCGAGACGTTGAGCGGCAGGTCGTTCGAGTCGATCACGCCTTTAATAAAGCGCAGGTAGGCCGGCATCAGCTGCTCGGCGTCGTCCATGATGAACACGCGCTTGACGTACAGCTTGATGCCGCTGCGCTTGCTGCGGTCCCACAGGTCGAACGGCGCGTGCGCCGGCACGTACAGCAGCTGCGTGTATTCGCTGCGGCCTTCGACACGGTTGTGCGTGTGCGCCAGCGGCGCCTGGAAGTCGTGCGAGACGTGCTTGTAGAATTCGTCGTACTGCTCGGGCGTGATGTCGGCCTTGTTGCGGGCCCATAGCGCGCTGGCCTGGTTGACGGTCTCGTACTCGTCTTTGAGGACGGTCTCTTTTCTCTCCTCGTCCCACTCGTCCTTTTGCATCAGGATCGGCAGCGAGATGTGGTCCGAGTACTTGCGGATGATGCCCTTGAGCTTCCAGGCCGAGAGCAGTTCGTCCTCGCCCTCGCGCAGGTGCAAGATGACGTCGGTGCCGCGCGAGACTTTTTCGATCGCCTCGACGCTGTAGTCGCCCTCGCCCGCCGACTCCCAGCGCACGCCCTCGTCGGCGGCCGCGCCGGCGCGGCGCGTCTCGACCGTGATGCGGTCGGCCACGATGAAGCCCGAGTAAAAGCCCACGCCGAACTGGCCGATCAGGGCCGCGTCGGCCTGCTGGTCGCCCGACAATTTGCCGAAGAACTCCTTGGTGCCCGACTTGGCGATCGTCCCCAGGTGCGAAATGACGTCGTCGCGGTTCATCCCGACGCCGTTGTCGGAAATGGTGATGGTGCGCGCGGCCTTGTCGAAGGCGACCTTGATTTTCAGTTCGTGGTCGTTTCCGTACAGGGCGTCGTTGTTGATCGCCTCGAAGCGCAGTTTGTCGGCCGCGTCGGACGCGTTCGAAATCAGTTCGCGCAGGAAAATCTCCTTGTTCGAATACAGGGAGTGGATCATCAGTTGCAGCAACTGCTTTACTTCAGCTTGAAAGCCAAGGGTTTCTTTTTCGGCGACAGCCATTTTTTTCCTCGTTTGAGACAGGTTGAAGGGATAGTCAATGTTGGCAGATGGGGATTATAAGAGCGATTTCAAGGACCCCGGCAAAACCGGCCTTACGCCCCCCGCATGGCGCCGATTTCGCGCTCGAGGAACTGCCAGATCGACGGTTCCTGGATCGCCGGCAGGTTCATGCGCATACGCGTCGACGGCAGCTGGTTCGGCGAGAACAGGCTGCCGGGGGCCAGCAACAGCCCGCAAGCGAGCGCGCGCTCGGTCAGCACGTTGGTGTCAACGCCCGTGTCGACCCAGGCGAACAGGCCGGCGCGCGGGGGCGCGTCGACCCGCATGCCAAGCTGCTCGATGCGGCGCACGGTCTTGTCGCGCAGCGTGTCGAGGCGGGTGCGGATGCGGTCGGCGTGCTTGCGGTAGGCGCCCTCGGACAGGATTTTGTACACCACGCGCTCGCCGATGTCGCTGGTGGTCAGGGTGCCCAGCATTTTGCGGTCGCACAGACGCTGCGCCCATTCGGGCGATGCGGCGATGAAGCCGACCCGCAGGTTGGCGGCCATGGTCTTCGAGAACCCGCCCAGGTAGATCACGCGCTTGAGCTGGTCGAGCGAGGCCAGGCGCGTGGCCGGCTGCACCGCGCTGCCCGGATTGAGGTCGCAATAGATGTCGTCCTCGACGATCGCAAAGCCGTGCTCCTCGGCGATGCGCAGCACCTGGAACGCCTTGGCCGCCGACAGCGAGGTCGAGGTCGGATTGTGCAGCACCGAATTGATCACGTACAGCCGCGGCTTGTGCTCGGCCGCCAGCTGCGCCAGCTGGGCGATGTCGGGGCCGTTGGGCAGGCGCGGAATGCCGACCACCTTGGCCCCGAGCGCGGCGAAGGAGCCGAACATGAGGTACCAGGCGGGGTCGTCGACAAAGATGGTGTCGCCCGGGCGCGTGAATTCGCGCGCCACGATGTCCAGCGCCTGGGTCACGCCGACGGTGGTGACGATCTGCGACGGCGCGGCGGCGATTTCGAGCTCGGCCAATTTGCGCTGGAGCTGCTGGCGCAGCGGCAAAAAGCCTTGCGGCGCGCCGTAATTGAGCAGCAGGCTGGCGTGCTGCGAACCGATGCTGCGCAGCGCGTTGCCGATGGCGGCGCCGTCGAGCCATTCGGCCGGCAGCACGCCCGAGCCGGGCGCCTTTTGCTGGGGCGTCTGGCGGAACATATTGCGGATCAGCCAAACCACGTCGAGCGGACGCGCCTCGGCCGCCTCGACGCGGGCGGCCTCGCAGTCGGTGCCCGAGGAGCGCTCGCCCGCGTTCAGGGGCGAGCGCTCGCGCACGAAGAAGCCGGCGCCGCGGCGCGACTCGAGGAAGCCCTTCGCCACCAGCCGGTCGTAGCTGGCCACCACTGTCGAGCACGAGACGGCGTTGGCGGCGGCGAACTGGCGGATCGAGGGCATGCGCGCGCCGCTGCGCAGCAACTTGTCGTCGATGCGCGCGGCCACCGTGCGCACGATCTGGTCGATCAGCGACTCGCCCGATTCGCGCGAGAGCAGGCCGGCAAACGCGCCCGGCCGGCCACCACCCGGCCCCGCAAGGGCCGATAACGGGGATAATGCGTGTTCCGTATTGCTCATATAACCACTACAGTATGGGGAGTTTTTTGGGGCTTTGTACTTGTACTGTACTTGCTTTGTGCACTAGGATACACCCATCCCGTTTTGCGCACTTTTGCCTTACCAATACGACCAGCCATGCCTTCACATACCCTCCTCGCCTTTGCCGCGATTTCGGCGCTGTCGATCATGACACCGGGGCCCGCGGTTTTGCTTACGCTGCGCAACGGCGCGACCCACGGCGCCAAGTCGGTGCTCCGTTCGGCGGCGGGCAATATCGCGGGCATGTTCATGCTTTCGGCGGCGGCGATGCTCGGTCTGGGCGCGCTGATGAACTCGTCGGCGCTGTTGTTTGGCGCGGTCAAACTGATCGGCGCGCTTTATCTTTTTTATATCGGCCTGCGGGCGCTGTTTGCGCGCGTTCCGCCCGCGCAGGATGGTGCGCCTGAAAGCGCCGTGGGCGCCGCGCCCACCTCGCGTCAGCTGTTCGCCGAGGCAATCCTGACGGCGACCACGAATCCGAAGGCCTTGTTGTATTTCACGGCGCTGTTCCCCCAGTTCGTGGACGCCAAGGCGGCATTGCTCCCGCAGTTCTTCACACTCACGGGTATTTTCATGGTGCTCGCATACGCGATTCACATGGCTTATGCGGCATTGGCCTCGCGCGCCCGGCGCTGGCTGATCCAGCCGCGCGTAGCCGTTTGGATGAAGCGCGTGTTCGGGGCCGTTTTTATCACCTTCGGCACGCTGCTGCTGACCGTGCGGCGCCAGGCCGCCTGACCCATATGTTCGACATGCAAGGAGAAACATGATCCAGGTTCTCGGCAAGCCCTCGTCCATCAATGTGCGCAAGGTCTTATGGACGTGCGTGGAGATTGGCGAGCCGTTCGTTCAGGAATCGTGGGGATCGGGCTTTCGTTCGACCGATGCGGCGCAGTTCAAGGCGCTCAATCCCAACGCGATGGTGCCCGTCATCCGCGATGGCGACTTCACGCTGTGGGAATCGAATACGATCTGCCGCTATCTGGCGGCCAAGCACGGGCGCGCCGATTTGCTGCCGCGGGACGCGGCCGCGCGCGCCAAGGTCGAACAGTGGATGGACTGGCAGGCGACCGAATTGAACAACGCGTGGCGCTACGCGTTCATGGCGCTGGTGCGCCAAAGTACGCTGCACCCGGACGCGCACGCGGTCACAGCAAGCGTCGCCGGCTGGAACCGGCATATGGGGATTCTCGACGACCAGCTGAGCAAGACGGGGCCCTATGTCTGCGGGCCCGAATTCACGCTGGCCGACATCGTGCTCGCGCTGTCGGTCAACCGTTGGCTGATGACGCCGATGACGCGCCCCGCTTATGCTGCGCTTGCAGCCTATATGGAACTGCTGCGGCAGCGCGAGGGCTTTCGCCTGCATTGCGCAAATGGCAGCCCCTGAGCTGTCGACACCGCCCCCAGGCCAATATAGGAATCCGCCACGAACGCAGTAAAGCTGCTTGTCGTCTTCGTCGCCCTGGCGGCCGCAACAGCGCCTGCTTTGGCTGAAGAGGGGCATATCAAAGCCGCAGCAGCGGTTAAAGCCTTATTTCCAAATCAAGGATTCAGCATTTGGAATGCTGAATTTTGCGACTTGAACGGCGACGGAATTGAGGATCTTGGCCTTATCCTGACAAATACCGAGGGTCCCGGCGAGCGCAGCGAAAGACTGGCGGTACTCGCCGGCCACCGGAACGGCCAATACACGATCCTCTCGCTTTCTGATGAGTTCTGCAAAATCCGCCAGTTTTACAATATGGCCGTCGAGGGCGGGACTTTGCTCGTCACCGGTTACTCCTCCTCGTCTTCGCGCTTCAGTATGCGGTTCAGGTACAACGACAAACGGAAAGATCTCGAACTCATTGGTGAGGATGAACAGAATGAGGACGACGAAGCCAAGACTGCGGACAAACTAAGCATCAACTACTTAACGAGAAAAATTTCGTACTCGAAAAATATGGGCGGCAAGCGCAAAGAAGTTGCCACCATAATGCCGCCGCAAGGGCTGGTCGGTCTTCAAGGGTTCGACTGCGGAACGTATGATGACAAAAACACTGAACGGTATTTTTACCTGAATCGAGATCGACCAAATGGCCGATAGCGGCTTTGCAAAGTCGGCATCATCACACGTCTCCCGTCAATTGCAGGAAATGGTCGAGGATGTGGAAATGGTCTTCGAAGAACTGCTCCTCCATCGATAGCAACTGGTCGATCGGCACCCATTTCGCGAGCGCGGCATCGTCCGCGCCCTCAATCTCCGGCAGGTGCTCCGTCTTGAGGTCGAAGAAATGCGCATGCGTGATGGTGCGGCCGCGCTGGCTGCGGTTTGGATGGTCGAACACGGCCACGCCGATCAGCGCGTCCGCCAAGGTTGGCATCAGCACGCCGAGCTCGGTTTCTTCGTTCAGCTCGCGCATCGCGGCCTGCAGCAGGCGCTCGCCCGGCTCGACGAATCCGCCGGGCATCGCCCACAATCCTTTGCCCGGAAAGTCATTGCGGCGGATCAGCAGCACGTAACCCGCCGTCTTGACCACCGCGTCGACCGTGGAAAATATCGGTGGGTACGGCGCGGCGCGCCAGGATGCCTTGTAGGCCTCGACCGCCTTGTGTTCCTCGGCCAGGGGCGCGAAATACGGCAGGAAGGTCCACGCCTTCAGGTACTGGCGCACCGCCGTCGGCACCAACGGCGCGATGACGCTGAGCGATACATCGAGGTCCTCGGCCTCGAACAAGACGCGCCGGATGCGGGTGGCGTCAATCTCGGCCTCGACCTTCACGCTGAGCGGCTCCCATTCGGGGAAGTTATTCAGGTAATAGCTCGATACGTCCTTGAAAAAAGCGACCAGCGCTATCTTCTGCGCCGCTGGCGCCATGCGCTTCACACCGGCACGCACCTCGGCAGCCCAGCGCGGATCGTTATAGTAGTCGCGCGCCGCGAGGTAACTGACGCGCGTGCGTTCTTCGGCCGCCAAACTACCGTCGATCATGGCGGCGCGCTCCTCCCAGGTGAAGGGATTTTTGGCGCTGCGGGAGCGAAACGACGAGCCAAGCACTACCACCACGTGCGGGGCGCTGGCCAATGCCGCCTTCAGGAGCGCGGCATGGCCGTTGTGAAAAGGTTGGAACCGGCCGATAAGTACCGCGACATCGGCGCGCGCATCGTTAATCATGGAATCCCCTGGGTTCAGTATTTTGCCGTGATCGGGATTTGACGCCCGCTGCCGAATGCGCGCGCGCGCACGCGGATGATCGGCGGCGCCTGGCGGCGCTTGTATTCGTTTCGGGCGACCATGCCGAGGATGCGGGTGACCAGCATCTTGCCCTCATCGGTCTCGGTCAGCCGGCTGACGAATCGGCTCGCCGATTGGGCATCGGGCGTTGGCAGGCGGTTGCCTTCGATATGCCACTTCAGGATTTCGTCGAGCACCTCGTAGGGCGGCAGGCTGTCGGTATCCTGCTGTCCCGGCGCCAGTTCGGCCGATGGCGGCTTGCTCAATACCGCCTCGGGAATGATTTCGCGCCCGGCGTTTTGATTGACGTGGCGCGACAATGCATAAACCTCGGTTTTATAGAGGTCGCCGATCAGGCCCAGGCCGCCATTGGTGTCGCCGTACAGGGTGCAATAGCCGACCGATATCTCGCTCTTGTTGCCGGTGGTGATCAACAAGGCGCCGAACGCATTCGAGTACTCCATCAAGATGGTGCCGCGGATGCGCGCCTGCAGGTTCTCGAGCGGCAGCCCGGTCAAGGGCACGTCGAACGCGCTCCCGAAGCCGGCGCTGAATTGATCGACCAGGGCGCGGATCGGATGGGTGTAGAGCTTGATGCCGAGGTTGTCGCAAAGCGCCACCGAGTCCGATACCGAACCTTCGCTCGAGAAAGCCGATGGCATCGTTATCGCGCACACGTTGTGGGCGCCGAGCGCCTCGACGGCGAGCGCCAGCGTCACGGCCGAATCGATGCCGCCCGAGGAGCCGACCACCACCGTGCTGAAATTGCAGCGGCGAGCGTAGTCCTGCAGCCCGAGTACGATCTGGCGCCGCGTGAATTCCACCGCCGACAGGCCGATCGGATCGGGCGTTGGCAGCGCCGAGCCGTCGAGCGCGATGAACCGGCCCGCCTCAAACCCGATCACCTGAAAGTCTTCGGTGAAGCGGGCCGCCTCGAACGCGATGCCCTGCGCGGGCGATACCGCGAACGAGGCGCCGTCGAACACCAGTTGATCCTGTCCGCCCACCTGGTTCACATACAGCAGCGGCAGATTGCTGTGGGCGGCCGCGGCGCTGAATATCTCGTGCCGCTGCTTGCGTTTGCCGATGTCCGACGGGCTAGCATTGATGCTCACAATCAGTTCCGGCGATGCATCGCGCAGGGCGTCGAATGGATTGACGAGGTAATCGCGGCCCTGATTGTTCCACGCATCCTCGCACACCATGAATCCGATGCTATGGCCGGCCACTTCGAGTATGCACGCGCCTTCCGGGCCGGGTTCGAAATGGCGCCGCTCGTCGAAAATGCCATAGGTCGGCAGCAGCTGCTTGTAGTATTCCGCGACCACCTCGCCGTCGCGGATCGCGAGCAGCGCGTTGCGCAAGGCCTTGCCGGGCCCGGTGCCGCGGCGCACCGTGCCGATCACCGCCACCAATGCCGGCATCGCGCGCGAGGCGAGCAAAACCTCGCCGAGCGCGTCATCGAGATTTTGCAGAAAGGCGGCGTCCTCGAGCAGGTCGCCCGGATAGTATCCGCACAATGACAATTCGGAGAACACGACCATGTCGGCGCCCCGTCCGCTCGCGTGTTGCATATGCCGCACCGTGGCCGCCACATTGCCGGCAAAGTCGCCCACGGTGTAGTTCAGTTGGGCGATCGCTAGTTTTATCATTGTCATCTCGGTACCTTAAGTGGCGCAATGGTGGAATACCTGGCCAAGATAGGCCAGGAAGGTCGTGTCTTTGCACAGCGTTTTGCCAGCGGAATCGGAAAGCTTTGCCACCGGCTGGCCGTTACAGCTCATCAGTTTCATCACGATGTTCAGTGCCGGTATCGGCGTGTCGTTCGACAGGTTGGTGCCGATGCCAAAGCCGGTCATGGTGCGGTTGGCAAAGTGCCGATGCAGCGCCAAGGCCTTTGGCAGATCGAGTCCGTCCGAAAATACCAGCCGTTTGGTGCGCGCGTCGATCCGCAGTGTCGCATAATGGGCCAGGGCCTTCTCGCCCCAGACGAACGGGTCGCCCGAATCATGGCGCAAACCGTCGAACAGCTTGGCGAAATACAAATCGAAATCGGCCAGGAATGCGTCCATGCCGACCACGTCGGTCAAGGCGGTGCCGAGTTCGCCCCGGTATTCCTGCACCCAGTCTTCGAGCGCCGCCTTCTGGAAGTCGCGCAGGCGCACGCCAAACGACTGGAATGCCTGCAGATACTCATGCGCCATGGTCCCGATCGGCACCAGATTGTATTTTTTGGCCAGATACACGTTCGACGTACCTTTGAAATACTCGGGGACGGCCTCGGCCAGCGTTCCCACCACTTCGTCCTGCCAGACGGCGGAAAAACGCCGGCGCACGCCGAAATCGAAAAACTCGAAAGGGTGCCGGCAGGCCGACTCGCCCGCGGTTTGTTTAAGCAGCGCGATTTTGGCGCCCAGCCGCTTGCGTCCCTCATCGAGCGCGGCTTGCTGGTCGAAGCGGCGGAAATAGAGTTCGTTGACGATGTACAGGACGTAAATCTCGAAACCCATCACATGGACCAGCGGCCCCTTCGCTTCGATCTTCAGGGTCGGGCCGTCGGTGTCGACGGTGATGAATTTGCGCTGGAAGCGGAACAGCGTCAGGAAATCGACGAAGTCGCTCTTGATGAAGCGCAGGCCGCGCAAGTAGTCCAACTCATCTTCAGCAAACGTCATTTGGCACAAATGATCGAGTTCGCGTTCGACGTCGCCCTTCAGTTCCGCCAGCGGATAGGCCGGCTGGTTGCGGCAGACAAAGGCGTATTCGGTTTGGGCATCCGGATGGCGATGCAGCAGCGCCTGCCACATCGTGAATTTATAGAGGTCTGTTTCGAGCAGGCTGCGTACGATCGGCTTCATGGGATTCCAATTCCGTTAACTTTTTGCGTTGGCGAGCAATTCGGGCAGTATTTCGGCCGCTTTGGCGACCTGCACGCCGCGCGCCTTCATATCCTCGATAAACGCCAGGAACTGCGCGTCGTATCCGGTCACGGCGCTCATGCAATCGGTCAGCAGCACCAATTTTGACAGGTGGCGCTGATCGACATTGGCGACCAGGTGCTCGGTGGTCGCCTTGACGCAATGGCTGCCGGCCTCGCCGGTGATGAACACCCGGTCCGCGCTCGACAGCACCTCGATCAGTGCGCCATTCAACTGGGTGGCCTCGTCGTCGTCGTCCGGCACCTCGGCCTGGATCGCGGAATAGTGCTCGGTCCACGGGTTGGTGCCCTTGATCACCCGGTCGACCTTGCCATGCCCGCCATTCTCCCAGTGGTTCAATGCCGCTTGCACATCGGCGTGCACTTGCCGCCCCCAACTGCCAATCTCGCAATGGACGGGCCAGACCATGAGGCTGTAACGGCCCGCCGCCTCGAGCGTCTCGAGATAATTAAGCACGCGCGGCAAGGCCGCCGGATCGCGCGGCAGATAGCGCCCGGCCCGCACATCGGCGGCCGTTATCTGCGTGAAGGGATGCACTTCCTGTTTTGCGCCATCGGTCCAAAAACCGGGATGGGCGATATCGAGCCTGTGGTGCGAGTCGATCGTCACGCTGATGCCGGAGAGCCCGGCCCGGCCGCGGTTGACCAATTCGGCCACATTCAACATATCGGCGTGCGCGCCCGGCACCGGCAGCGCAGGGGCGTTCCGTCCGGATGCGGGCGCATCGGCAGGGCGGTACCCTTCCGGCAGATCGCAAAAATCGTTTTGCGGATCGATGACGAGTAGATGCAGATTCCGTTTCATTGCGCGTCCTTTCGCATTAGTTGACCCAGTGTAAATCACTTAGTTTTCAAATGCAACTAAGTCGGCTATAATTTTCTCAAAGGAAAAATTTGCGCCTGTTTTTATCCCTGCGCATTGATACTCATCACAATCAGCGGCGACTGGCTTAAGATGGAAAATGTACTTAGCCTCCGAAACGGCTCCTTATTTGGATAAGACAATGAACAATGTCATTTGCACGGTCGATGTGGTTTTGCTCACCATTAAAGACGAGCGGCTCAGTGTCGCCCTGCTCAAAAGGGAGCGCGAGCCGTATCGCGGGGTGGCCGCCCTGCCTGGCGGATTCATCCATGCCGAAGACAACGACGCGCGCGACGCGGCCTTGCGCGTACTCAACGAAAAAACCCGCATCGAGGCGCCCTACCTCGAGCAGTTGGCCACGTTTTCGGGCCCCGCGCGCGACCCGCGCGGCTGGTCCATATCGGTCACCTACTATGCGCTTGTGTCGTTCGACGTGATCGAGCGCGCCGGACACCCGGATATCAAACTGGCCAACGTCGACCAGCTCACCAACCTGCCGTTCGACCACCGCGGCATCATCGAAACGGCGGTCGCGCGGCTGCGCAGCAAGAGCCAGTATTCCTCTTTGCCTTGCTATCTGGCCGGCGAGGCATTCACCCTGCCCCATCTGCAGCGCATCTATGAGGCGCTCATGGGCGAACCTTTGAACAAGGTCAGCTTTCGCAGGAAAATCAAGGAGATGGCGATGCTCGAAATTCTGGAAGGGCAGTTTGACAGCGCGGGCGCGCACCGGCCGGCGCAGTTGCACCGCTTGAAGCCGGAATTGCGCGAGCGATTGACGCTGCTCGAACGTGGCCTTTGAACTAAAACGGGCGCCGCGCGATCAGATCGAAAAACCCATGGTCCGATCGGCCATGTCTCGCGGGGACCCAAAGTCGTCCTTGCGCCGCCGGGCGCCATGTCCATTGGCCTTGCGCTGATGTTCGAACGCCTCGCGCACGCTGTCGCGCACGGCCTGGTCGTCCCACGGCTTGGTGAAAAACCGGAACACCGAACCGTGGTTGATGGCGTCGATGACCGAATCGACTTGCGTGTACCCGGACAGCACGATCCGCACGACCTCGGGATACTGCAATTTGACCTTGGACAGAAAATCGGCGCCGCAAACCTGCGGCAGGCGCTGGTCGGCGATCATGACCTGCACCCGGTGGCTGCCCAGCAGATCGAAGGCCTCGCCGGCGGTGGGCGCGCACAAGAGCTGGTAGTCGTCGGCGCGGAACAAGCGGCGCAAGGATCTGATCACATTGGGGTCGTGGTCGACCAATAGCAAAGTGCCCGCGTCCGCGCCGGCATCCGCGGCGCGCCTGACCGGGCTGGACTGGAGAAGGATGCGCATCCGGTGTTGCAGAAGCGCGTTGTTGATCGGTTTGCACATATAGTCGGTGGCGCCGGCGGCGAACGCGCCGTCCACCGTCGCGCCGTCATCGTGCGCCGTGAACATGAGCACGGGGATGCCCTGGCCGGCATGCTGCCGACGCAGGGCGCGGCACACTTCGACGCCGTCGAGCCCGGGCATGCCGACGTCGAGCAGCACGATATCCGGGCGCACCGACGCGAGGGCGGCAAGCCCCGCCACGCCGTCGCCGGCCTCGACCACTTGCAGGCCGATGCCCTCCAACACCTCACGCGCCAATTGCCGCATGAAACCGTCGTCGTCTATGACCAAGACTATTTTCTCTTGACGAACACGTGAGTCCATTTCCATCCCGGTGATCGTTTCAAAGTCAAACAACCCTGGCCGGGGCCGGGCGCGATTCCATCAACCAGTATTGACAACACTTTTATTATGCGCGGATACAAATTGCTTTTCAAGAAATTTAGTTTCCCGCATGACCTTAGTATGGCCTTGCCGCATCAAGTCGACCACATGAGATCGAGTGTTGCCCGCAAAGCCCCGCGTATTGGCGATCCGGCCAATACAGTATCCGCATTTAGTTGGCCAACTGTACACGTACTGTACTTTAAATCTGCTCTACGATAGATGGATCGACAAAGCCAGTCGCCACTTTCTGGAGCAGGTGATGCAAGAACACATTTCGGCGGCGCACTGCCATCCGGGCGCGCCAAGCCTCAGCCCCGAGACGCGCGGCATGCTGCTGGGCCTGGCGGGCGTGGCCCTTTTCAGCCTCACGCTCCCGTTCACCCGGCTTGCGGTGGCCGAGCTGCCGCCCGCCTTCGTCGCGCTCGGGCGCGCGCTGGTGGCCGCCGTGCTGGCCGGCGCCTTTCTCTGGTGGAAGCGCGCGCCCCTGCCGCCGCGCGGCGCCGTGCTGCCGCTGGCGCTGGTGGCGCTCGGCTGCGTGATCGGTTTTCCGTGGCTCACGTCGATCGCCCTGCGGACCCTGCCCGCGTCGCACGCGGCGGTGCTCGTGGGAATCCTTCCGCTGGCCACGGCGCTGTGCGCGGCGGTGCGCGGCCACGAGAAGCCCTCGCTCGGCTTCTGGCTGATGGCCCTGCTCGGTTCGGGCCTCGTGGTCGGCTTCGCGCTGCGACATAACGGCGGCGGCTTCGAGCCGGCCGACCTGCTGATGCTGGGCGCGGTCGTTCTGGCTGCCATCGGCTACGCCGAGGGCGGGCGCCTGTCGCGCAGCATGGGCGGCGAGCAAGTCATAAGCTGGGCACTGCTGCTGGCGGCGCCGGCGCTGGCGCCGCTGGTGCTGTGGCTGTCGTGGCCGGACCGCGGGGCGATCGCGGCCGCCGGCCTGCCGGCCTGGGCCGCCTTCGCCTACGTGTCGATGTTCTCGATGTTCATCGGCTTCTTCTTCTGGTACCGCGGCCTGGCGACGGGCGGCATCGCCCGGGTCGGCCAGGTGCAGCTGGTGCAACCGTTTTTGACGCTGGCCGGCGCCGCCGTGATCGTGGGCGAGCCGCTAACGCTGGTCAATGGCGTGTTCGCCGGCGCGGTGATCGCCGTGGTCGCGGCGGGCCGCGCGATGCAGGTGCGCCGATAGCGCCAGGCGCCGCACCGGCACCTGCCCGATGGAATTATTCTGTAACCGGGGTCTGACCCCAATATCGGAACTAAGTTTCCGTGCAAACATGCGGGGGCCGGGCGTAGCCCTGGAATCGCGCCAGCTCACCAAATTTTTGGCAAAAAATTCCTTAAGTGGGGTCAGACCCCGGTTAAAAAATTGAAGCTCGACTTGGTCTGTTTTTGGGCGCGGGGGGACTTTAGGGATGGGCTCGGGCCAATGCATAGTGTCCGCCTTTGGGGAAGTGCATGATTTGAATGGGCAGGCACATCGGCAAGACATATTTTGTAACCGGGGTCTGACCCCGATTGCGGAACTAAGTTTCCGTGCAAACATGCGGGGGCCGGGCGTAGCCCTGGAATCGCGCTGGCTCACCAAATTTTTGGCAAAGAATTCCTTAAGTGGGGTCAGACCCCGGTTAAAAAATTGAAGCTCGACTTGGTCTGTTTTTGGGCGCGCGGCGCTTCAGGGATGGGCCCGGGTCGGGGCATAGTGCCCGCCCAAGGAGATGTGCATGATTTGAATGGGCAGGCACATCGGCAAGACGTACAATACCGGCTGTTTATATAATTCTGGAATCCTCATGACCGTTATCGACAAACTCGCCGCGCTTAACATCACCCTCAACGCCCCAGCCGCTCCGGCCGCCGCCTACGTCATGTATGTTCAGACAGGCAATCTGGTCTTCATCTCCGGCCACCTCGCCAAGGACAAGGACGGCGCCATCGTCGTCGGCCAGCTCGGCAAGAACGTCTCGACCGAGCAGGGCCAGGCCGCCGCGCGCAACATCGCCATCGACCTCATCGGCACCCTGCGCGAAGCCTGTGGCGGCGACCTCGAGCGCGTCAAGCGCATCGTCAAGGTCATGAGCCTGGTCAATTCGACCCCCGACTTCACGGAGCAGCATCTGGTCACCAATGGCTGCTCGGAACTGCTCGGCGAGGTCTTCGGCGACGCCGGCAAGCACGCCCGCTCGGCCTTCGGCGTGGCGCAGATTCCGCGCGGCGCCTGCGTGGAAATCGAAATGATCGTCGAACTGGCCGACTAACAGCCCTAGCGCCCCAGATCGCACCGACCCGGGCGACGCTTACCCAGCGCCGCCCTTTCCGGGCACCCTACCCGGCGTGCCCTATAATTGGCCAAGCACCCGACGCGGCCCCATCCTTAGTGAGACCAGCATGAAAATCGAAAATCCAAACCCGATCGAATGGCAATTTTCGGAGCGCGCCAGCCAGCTGCAAAGCTCGTTCATCCGCGAAATCCTGAAGATCACCCAACGTCCCGACATCATCTCCTTCGCCGGCGGCCTGCCTTCGCCCGCCACCTTCCCGGTCGAGGAGATGAAGGCCGCCTTCGACAAGGTTCTGTCCAACAACGGCAAGGTGGCCCTGCAATACGGCCCGACCGACGGTTACGCGCCGCTGCGCGAGTGGGTCGCCAACTCCCTGTCCACGCCAGATTGCACCATCGCCCCCGAGCAGGTGCTGATGACCTCGGGCTCCCAGCAAGCGCTCGACCTGCTGGGCAAAGTGCTGATCGACGAAGGCAGTCGCGTGCTGGTCGAAACCCCGAGCTATCTGGGCGCGCTGCAGGCGTTCTCGGTGTACCGTCCCGAATTCAAGTCCGTCGCCACCGACGAGCACGGCCTGGTGCCGTCGTCGATCGCGCCCGTGGCCGAGGGCGCGCGCCTGCTGTACGCGCTGCCGAACTTCCAGAACCCGACCGGCCGCAGCCTGTCGGTCGAGCGCCGCGTCGAGCTCGTCGAGACCTGCGCCCGCCTCGGCCTGCCGCTGATCGAGGACGATCCATACGGCTCCCTGAGCTACAACGGCGAGCCGTTCCCGAAGATGCTCAACATGAATCCCGACGGCGTCATCTACATGGGCTCATTCTCGAAGGTGCTCACGCCGGGCATCCGTCTGGGCTATGTGGTCGCGCCGCTGCCGCTGGTGCGCCGCCTCGAGCTGGCCAAGCAGGCCGCCGACCTCCACACCGCCCAGCTGACCCAGATGGTCGTCCACGAAGTCATCAAAGACGGCTTCCTCGAGCGCCACATCCCGAACATCCGCACGCTGTACGGCAACCAGTGCCAAGTCATGCTCGATTCGATGGCCGAGCACTTCCCGAAGGCGGTCACCTGGACCAAGCCCGAAGGCGGCATGTTCATCTGGGTCACGCTGCCCAAGCAGATCGACGCGATGCAATTGCTCGACCAGGCCATCGCGGCCAAGGTCGCCTTCGTGCCGGGCGCGCCGTTCTACGCCAACGAGCCTGAGACCAACACCTTGCGCCTGTCGTTCGTGACGGTTTCGCCCGAGCGCATCCGCGAAGGCGTCGCCATCCTTGGCAAGCTGATCGCCGCCCAGCTGTAGTCGGCTGCAAAAATCCCGCTGCAAAAATCCCGCTGCAAAAGCGAAATCGCCGTCACCGCCGCAAGGGCCGTGACGGCGAAATTGTTCAGACCATGCATATTTGAATAGCCGCGCGCGCCGCTATTCAAAATTGCATATCCCGCTACAAGCCTTTGACACGGCAGGCGATCAGCAGCAGGCCAAAACCGACGATCCAGGACCAGGTTGCGTACGGCTCCGGGATGCGCACGATGTTAAATTGCGCCAGCAGCGCGACGATGAACAGCACCAGCGAGATGATCCACACGACGTTGGTTGGGGCACTACCGCCTGAATTGCGCATATTGTTTTCCTTTCATTGAGATCAATTCGGGCGGTCGCCCCAACTGTTGCTGCTTGCCGGCATCGCGCCGCGCATTTACTTGCTTCCCGACGCGCGCCGGTAGGCGCCGTCGAACGTGACGTTGTGCCCGCCGCAGCGGCGATTGTCATCGCTCACCGTCAGCGCATCGCCCGCAAACGTCAACGTCAACATGCAGCCGATCTCCCCCTCGCGATCGCCATTGCCATCGCGGTAGCGCAGCACCTTCTTGTCGAGCGTGGCGACGCCGCTGATGTCGCCGATGTTGACATTGTCCGGATTCGCGCTCTGCCAGTGCGCGCTCCCGAGCACCCGCACCCGGTTGCCCGGCAGCGCGAAGACGTCGATCGTGGCCGTCTTGTCGGGCTTGTTTCGATAGTGGCGCTCGTAGCGCCCGGAAACCCCGCCCGCCGCCGCGCCCGCCCGCGTGTGCCCGCGCAATTCGGCGATCCGGGCGGCGTAGGCAAGCCCGAGGCAGGCGGCGTCGGCGCAGTCGTCGCGGGTCGACCAAAGCCATTGCTTCTGCCACCCTTTGAGCGCGCCCTTGTGCGCCACGCCGGCCATGGTGTCGCGGTAGACCAGCGCCAGCTCGCTGTCGAGCCTGGAGACGGCCGGGTCGGCGCAGATGCGCTTCTCGGTGTCGCTGCGCGCCTTGGCGCAGTCGAAGCTCGCCGACTGGGCCATGCCGCTGGCCAGCAAAAACAGCAGTGCGAGCGTGCGCTTGTGGCCGGAGCGGGGAAGGTTCATTGTTTTATAGCGTGTGGGCATTTGCGAGCCTGACTTTACCATGCTGCCGCGTCCCCACGCGGCGAATTGTTGTTTCCATGCACTTAAAAGCGGCTTGGCGCACGTTAGCGCTCCCGTCCCTGGACAGGTTAAATTTTGGTATGCTGCATTGATCCATCGCAAACAACCGCCGATCGGGAAGTATGCTTTTTCAGCTAACAGGGAACCGGGCACGCCATCGTTGGCGGCCACCGGGTCGCGCCACGCGGCCTTGCGGCCCGTGCGAGCTTGGCCCCGCAGTTATCCGCGGGGGCCGCGCGTGATGCAGATGAGGCTGCGCGCCTCGATCGTCCTGACCGTCATGGTCGGCCTGCTGATCCCGGTGTCGGTGAGCAGCTTTTTGACGCTCGACCAGCGCAAGGATGCGCTCGAGCATCGCATGCAGGCCGAGCACAGGCGCATGACGGCGATCCTCGCGCTGGGCATGCAAGAGCCGCTGTGGAACATCGACCCCACCGGCGGCCTGCCCCTGTTCGAATCGGTGTTCGGCGACCACCGCATCGTCGGCATCACCGTGCAAGACCTCAAGAACGGCACCTTCCTGTCGAAACACCACCCCGAGCGGCGCGCCGGACGGCTGTTCACGCGCAGGCAGGCGGTGCTCTACCGCGGCGAGACCATCGGCAGCGTCAGCGTCGAGATGGACAGCGGCGAACTCGACAAGGAGGTCGCGCGCGACCGCGCCCTGTTCGGCTGGACCGTGGCCGGCCAGCTTTTGCTCAGCCTGCTGCTGATCGTGATCCTGCTGCGGCGCCGCGTGCTGGTGCCGATCCGGCGCCTGATGCAGGAGTCGGCGCGCCTGGCCGCGCGCGACCTCGACACCCCGTTCACGTGGCGGGCGACCGACGAGCTCGGCCAACTGGGCGTGAGCCTCGAACTGACCCGCCAGTCGCTCAACGCCCTGTTCAGCGAAATCAACAGCAAGAACAAAATACTCGAGAGCGACATCGAGCAGCGCGCGCTGACGCAAAAGGAGCTGCAACGCCACCGCGAGCACCTCGAGGAACTGGTGCGCGAACGCACCGTCGAGCTGCAGGCGGCCAAGGAGCGCGCCGACGTCGCCAACCAGGCCAAGAGCGCTTTCCTGTCGAGCATGACGCACGAATTGCGCACCCCGCTCAACGCCATCCTCGGCTACGCCCAGATCCTCAAGCGCGACAAGATGCGCAGCGAGCGCCAGAGCATCGGCCTGAACACGATCCAGCAAAGCGGCGAGCATTTGCTCATGCTCATCACCGACCTGCTCGACCTGGCCAAGATCGAGGCCGGCAAGTTCGACCTCATGCCCGAGCCGGTCAACCTGGCGTCCTTCCTGAACGGCATCGTCAACATCATCCGCGTCAAGGCCGAGCAGAAAAACCTCGGCTTCGCGTTCGCGCCCGCCGCCGACCTGCCGCCCGCCGTGCTGATCGACGAAAAGCGCCTGCGCCAGGTGCTGCTCAACCTGCTCGACAACGCCGTCAAGTTCACCGACGCCGGCCATGTGGGCCTGCATGTGACGGCGCGCCCGGCCGCGGGCGGACGGGTCGGCCTGCGGCTCGAGGTGCGCGACAACGGGGTCGGCATCGCGCCCGACCAGGTCGAGCATATCTTCCGGCAGTTCGAGCAGGTCGGCGACGTCAGGCGCCAGGCCGGCGGCACCGGGCTCGGCCTGGCCATCAGCCGCCAACTGGTGCGCCTGATGGACAGCGAGCTGCGCGTGCGCAGCGAAGTCGGCGCCGGCAGCGCGTTCTGGTTCGAGATCGAGGTGCCGCTGGCGGGCGCCGGATTGGCGCCGGCCAGCCTCGAACGCATGGTGGTCGGCTACGCCGGGCCGCGCAAGCGGATTTTGGTGGTCGACGACGTCGACGCCAACCGGCAGGTGCTCAAGGACCTGCTCGAACACGTCGGCTTCGAGATCGCGCTGGCCGTCAACGGGCGCGAGGGCGTGCGCGTGGCCGGCGAATGGCGGCCAGACGCGGTCCTGATGGACATCGTGATGCCGGTCATGGACGGACTCGAGGCGACCCGCGTCATGCGCGCCCTGCCCGGCGGCGGCGGCCTGCGCATCATCGCCATTTCGGCCAGCGTCACGCGCGAGGACGAGGGCGCCACCTACGAAGCCGGGGTCGACGCCTTCATGAGCAAACCGGTCCGGCAAAACCGGCTGCTCGAAAAGCTCGGCGAGCTGCTCGGCCTGACCCTGGCCTACGAGGCCGAAGTGGCGGACACGCTGGCGCCGGGCCCGGCCCACGACGCCGGCAAGGCGGTGCCGCCGGCGCCCGAGATCGCGGCGCTGTGCCAGCTCGCCAGGGAGGGCAACATGCGCGCCATCCGCAGGCGCGCCGAGGCGATCGAGGCCGACGACGCGCGCTACGCGCCGTTCGCCGCCAAACTGCGGCTGCTGGCCAACGCCTACCAGTCCAAAGCCATCCTCGACATGCTCATGCGGTACGCCGGCCCGAACGGCGCCGAATGATCGCGCCGCCATCCCGATCATCGACGACACCGCGGCCACAGGCTCCCAGGCAATCCTGAGCAATCCCTCACCGCGCCTTGACGCCACCTCCACCTATAAAGTAACGTTGTCGGATCCGGCGCAATTTTTTGGCCCGGATGTGTTGCTTGGTTCTAAACTTGCACTTTACAGATGCAAGATTGAGGAGGAGCATGTCTAAGTGCCGCAGAGTTACATTTTCGTACGATGGGCGGCCGGCGGTCACCTCAACTTTTGAGAGGCAGTAATGAAAGATATAGACGGAAACGAAGTTGGCGTGGGTGATATCGTGCGTTTGGTGTCGGTCAACCAAGAGGTTCTTGATTATTGCCAGGATTTCGTCGAGTATTCGCTCTCCGGCGACCAAAAGGTCGACGACCTTGCCTTGCTCACCAACGATTACCGCATCGATGGCATTTTTGGCGAAGGAACCAAGGCGAGCGTCTCGATCGAGCTGCGCAGCTCCGACGGCCTGCCGATCGGCGGCCTGTTCATGCTGTCGGAGGAATTCCGCTTGCTGCAAAAAAGGAAATAGACGAATGCCGTCCAAGCCAATGCATGGCGGCGCTGCGGACTCGACTGCCGCCGCCGGGCGGTTCATGGCGGCGTCCTAGCTACAAGTAAGCTACAAGTGAGCAAGGCCACCCCGGCGATCAAGAACTCGCATGCGTGCGTCTCTGTCCCCCATCACCGAAAAGGATTGTTCGGAAGGGTCCTTGGGGGCGATTCGGGACAAGGAAACGCGCCAAGACTTTGCGTCGTTCTGCGTACGCCGTGCCACATTCAAACGCACCATCCCCACGCGCACATAATCGCTTTCCGCGCCAGTGCAGCCACCTGGCCGAGAGCGTCTCCGCCGGAATCCTCGTGTTCGGCACCTGGACGGCCCGCGCCACCGCCGCCGGCCGAAGCGCCCCTCACCGGCGGGCTTGACAATTTGCGCCACCCGGCTTTTGCTGGTCGACATCGCCTTTCAAGGAGGGGGCTGAACCCGGACACGTGGCGAGAGCGGCAATCTTGATTTCACTTTAGCAACACCGCATGCTGCAACGCAGCACGCTCTTTCAGGGCTATAATAGTGAAGCTGTAGTGCCTTTGCACCCCGATGCGCTTATGATGGTTACGACGTGAATCCACATCTCGACAAACTGCACCCCTACCCGTTCGAAAAACTGCGCCAACTGTTCGCCGGCGCCAGCCCCAATCCGGCCTACCCCGCCATCAGCCTCGGCATGGGCGAGCCCAAGCATCCAACGCCAGTCTTCATCGAAAAAGCGCTGACCCACGCCATCGCCGGCCTGGGCAGCTATCCGAGCACGGTCGGCGGCGAGCCCTTGCGCGCGGCCATCGCCGGCTGGCTCGAGCGCCGCTACGGCGTGCCCGCGCTCGACCCTGCCACCCAGGTCCTGCCGGTCAACGGTTCGCGCGAGGCGCTGTTCGGCATCGCCCATTGCGTGATCGACCCGGCGCGCGACCCCGCGCAGCCGGTGCTGGTGATGTGCCCGAATCCGTTCTACCAAATCTACGAGGGCGCGGCCTACCTGGCCGGCGCCGAGCCCTACTTCGTCAATTCGGACCCGGCCCGCAATTTCGCCTGCGACTACGCCGGCGTGCCGGCCGCCGTCTGGCCGCGCGTACAGCTGCTGTACCTGTGCTCGCCCGGCAATCCGACCGGCGCCACGCTCACTGTCGACGACTGGCGGCAGTTGTTCGCGCTGGCCGACGAACACGGCTTTGTGATTGCGGCCGACGAGTGCTATTCCGAGATCTACCACGGCGGCGCGCCGCCGCTCGGCGCGCTCGAGGCGGCGCACCAGCTCGGGCGCAGCGGCGGCGAGCGCCCGTACGCCAACCTGATCGTCTTTTCGAGCCTGTCGAAGCGCTCCAACGTGCCGGGCATGCGCTCGGGCTTCGTCGCGGGCGACCCGGCCGTCATCAAGAAATTCCTGTTGTACCGCACCTACTGCGGCGGCGCGATGTCGCCGCCGGTGCAAGCGGCGTCGATCGCGGCCTGGGGCGACGAGGCCCACGTGCAGGAGAACCGCGCCAAATACCGCGAAAAATTCAAGCTCGTCACGCCGATGCTCAAGCAGGTGATGGACGTCGAACTGCCCGACGCCGGCTTCTACCTGTGGGCCGACGTGCGCCGCAGCGGCCTGTCGGACACCGAGTTCGCGCGCCGTCTTTACACCGAATATAATGTGACGGTGTTGCCAGGAAGCTATCTTGCGCGCGAAGCGCACGGGATCAACCCCGGAAGCGGACGCATCCGCATGGCGCTGGTGGCCGAGGTCGACGAGGGCCTCGAGGCCGCCTCCCGGATCGTGCAGTTTTGCCACGCCTTGCGCGAAACCGCCTGAGTTATTCCGTTAATTCCGCATTTATTTGATACAAATAAACATTTCTTACGATATATCCGCCACCATTAGAGACCATGACCCAACAATTGCAAACCATCATCGACACGGCCTGGGAACAACGCGCCGACATCACCCCGTCCAACGGCACGGCCGAACTGCGTGACGCGGTCGCGCACGTGATCGCCGGGCTCGACGACGGCACCCTGCGCGTGGCCCAGAAAACCGGCGCCGACTGGGTGGTGAACCAGTGGATCAAGAAAGCGGTCCTGCTCTCGTTCCGCCTCGAAAACAACTCGGTGATGACCTCCGACGGCACCATGCAGTTCTACGACAAGGTCCCGACCAAGTTCGCCAACTACACGGCCGACGACTTCGCGCGCGGGGGCTTCCGCGTGGTGCCGCCGGCGGTGGCCCGCCGCGGCAGCTTCATCGCCAAGAACGTGGTGCTGATGCCGTCCTACGTCAACATCGGCGCCTACGTCGACGAGGGCGCCATGGTCGACACCTGGGCCACGGTCGGCTCGTGCGCCCAGATCGGCAAGAACGTCCACCTGTCGGGCGGCGTCGGCATCGGCGGCGTGCTCGAGCCGATGCAGGCCAACCCGACCATCATCGAAGACAACTGCTTCATCGGCGCGCGCTCCGAGATCGTCGAAGGCGTGATCGTCGAGGAGAACTCGGTCATCTCGATGGGCGTCTACATCGGCCAGTCGACCAAGATCTACGACCGCGCCACCGGCGAGGTCAGCTACGGACGGGTGCCCTCGGGTTCGGTCGTGGTGTCGGGCAACCTGCCATCGGAAGACGGCAGCTACAGCCTGTATTGCGCGGTGATCGTCAAACGGGTCGACGCCAAAACGCGCGCCAAGACGGGCATCAACGAACTGTTGCGCGGAATTTAAACCAATAGGTTTGTTAGGAGAGCACGATGGCAATGGATCGCTTGTTCCATTTGATGAAGGAAAAGAACGCGTCGGATATGTTTTTCGCCGTGAACTCGCCTGTGCACATCAAGATGAACGGGAACCTTATCCCGATTAATCAGCAAAAATTGGAACGGGAGAACATCCGCGCCCTGCTCGCCGAGGTCGCCTCGCCCGAGCAAATGGAGGAACTCGAACGCGAGAACGAGCTCAATATGGGCATTTCGGTGCCCAACCTGGGGCGTTTCCGGCTGTCGGCGTTCCGCCAGCGCGGTTCGATCTCGGCCGTGTTCCGTTTCGTGCCCGCCGTCATCCCCGCCCTCGCCGACCTCGGTTTGCCGGAGGTGCTGTCCGAGCTGATCATGGAAAAGCGCGGCCTGTTGCTGCTCGTCGGCGCGACCGGCTCGGGCAAGTCGACCACGATCGCCTCGATGCTCGACCACCGCAACGAACTGCGCGCCGGCCACATCCTCACGCTCGAGGATCCGATCGAGTATCTGTTCAAGAACAAAAAGTCGATCGTCAACCAGCGCGAGATCGGCAGCGACGCGGCCACCTTCTACACGGCGCTGCGCAATTCGATGCGCCAGGCGCCGGACTGCATTTTGATCGGCGAGATCCGCGACAAGGAAACCATGGCCGCCGCGCTCGCGTACGCGCAATCGGGCCACCTGGTGCTGGCCACGCTGCACGCGAACAACAGCTACAACGCGCTCAACCGCATCATCAGCTTCTACCCGATCGAGAACCGCGCGGCGCTGCTGCAGGACTTGTCGTCGGCGGTCAAGGCCATCGTCTCGCAGCGCCTGGTGCGCTCGGCGGCCGGCGGCACGCGCCAGGCGGCGGTCGAGATCATGGTCAACACGCGCTATGTGGCCGACCTGATCGAAAAGGGCGAGATCGGCCAGATCAAGGAGGCGATGGAGAAAAGCCTGTCGCCGGGCTCGCAGTCGTTCGAGTCGGCGCTGCTCGCGCTGGTCAAGAGCGGTTTGGTCACGCAGGAGGAGGCGCTGGCCAATGCCGACTCGGCGACCAATCTGTTGTGGCTGCTTAACAACGCCACCGCCGCCAAGCCGGGCGCGGCCGAGGCGCCGCCGGAAAAACCGGAGGACGACGGCAGCTCGTTCAAGGAGTTCACGCTGGGGTAAAAAGCTGGCGTCAGGCCGGGCTTTCGTCGCCCCCGCGCTCTCCGCGTTCCCCGTCATCCCCGCGCGCTCCCCGTCATCCCCGCGCGCTCCCCGTCATCCCCGCGAAAGTGCAAACGCATGCGTTTGCCCCATGCTGAGCACGCGGTTATGCGCCTTGAAAAATTTTTGTCGTACAGTCCCGAGCCTGAAAATTTGAACTCCGCGTATATACACGCTCAGTATGGGTCCCCGCCTCCGGGAGGATGACGTTGGTTTATGATACTTGTGCTTTAACGACACGATTTCTGATGCTGTGCAATATCCTTTGATGATGGCGCCCCCCGGGCGCCATTATGTTATCCTCCCGACTTCCCCCGCGTTGTGTTTTTCGCCCGTGTCGCGCCCTTCCAGGCGCTGCAGCGCATCGACCCTGACCTTGACCCATGAAAACTACCCTGTACGGCATCCCGAACTGCGACACCGTCAAAAAAGCCCGTACCTGGATGGCCGATCAGGGCCACGAATTCGCCTTCCACGACTTCAAAAAGCAGGGTCTCGACAGTGCCACCGTGGCCGCCTGGCTCGAACAACTCGACTGGGACGTCCTGGTCAACCGCAAGGGCACCACCTGGCGCAATCTGCCCGACGCGCGCAAGGCCGCCGTGCAAAACAAAGACAGCGCGCTCGCGCTCATGCTCGAATTCCCCTCCGTGATCAAGCGCCCCGTGCTGCAGGCCCCGGGCAAACTGAGCGTCGGCTTTTCAAGCGACAAATACCAGCAGCTGTTCGGCGCATGAGCACGCCGGCCAAATCGCGCACCCACGCGCTGTCCGAAGCGCTGATGGCACTATCCTCGATCACCCCCGAGGACAATGGCTGCCAGCAGCGCCTGATCGAACTGCTCTCGCCGCTCGGCTTCGCGTGCGAGACCATCGAATCGAACGGCGTGACCAACCTGTGGGCGCGCCGCGGCAGCGACTCGCCCGTGTTCGTGTTCGCCGGCCACACCGACGTGGTGCCGACCGGACCGGCCGAGCAATGGGCGTCCAAGCCGTTCGTGCCGACCGTGCGCGACGGCAAACTGTACGGGCGCGGCGCCGCCGACATGAAGACCTCGATCGCCGCCATGGTCGTCGCGGTCGAGGAATTCACCGGCGCCCACCCGCGGCACCGCGGCTCGATCGCCTTTTTGATCACCAGCGACGAGGAGGGCCCGGCCACCGACGGCACCGTCATCGTCTGCGAGCGCCTGCGCGAACGCGGCGAAACGATCGACTTCTGCCTCGTCGGCGAGCCCACCTCGGCCCACATCCTGGGCGACACCATCAAGAACGGGCGCCGCGGCTCGCTCTCGGGCACGCTGGCGGTCAAGGGCGTGCAGGGCCACATCGCCTACCCGCAACTGGCGCGCAACCCGATCCACCAGGGCGCCGCCGCGCTGGCCGAGCTGGTCGCGGAGCGCTGGGACGAGGGCAACGAGTACTACCTGCCGACCTCGTGGCAGATGTCGAACATCCACGCCGGCACCGGCGCCGGCAACGTGATCCCCGGCCTCATGACGGTCGCCTTCAACTTCCGCTTCTCGACCGCGAGCACGGCCGACGGCCTCGAGGCGCGCGTGCACGCGATCCTCGACAAGCACGGCCTCGACTACACGCTCGACTGGACCCTCAACGGCCTGCCCTTCCTCACGCCGCGCGGCCAATTGTCCGACGCGCTGGCGCAGGCGATCGCCGACGAAACCGGCGTGCACACCGAATTGTCGACCACCGGCGGGACCAGCGACGGGCGCTTCATCGCGCGGATCTGCCCGCAAGTGATAGAATTCGGCCCTCCGAATGCCAGCATCCACAAGATCGACGAGCACATCGAGGTGCGTTTCATCGATCCGCTCAAGAATATCTACCGCCGCACTCTGGAAAACCTGCTGGCGTAACGCCGCGCCCAACCGAAACCCTGGCCATGACTACGACTACTTTCACCACGCCGCGCGACCTGCTGCGCTACGCCGTCACCCGTTTTAATGGCGCCAAGCTGTTTTTCGGCCATGGCAGCGCCGAGGCGCTCGACGAGGCGGCCTACCTGATCCTGCACACGCTGCATCTGCCGCTCGACAAGCTCGATCCCTTCCTCGACGCCCGCCTGCTGCCCGACGAGGTGCTGAAGGTGCTGGCTGTGATCGAGCGGCGCTGCACCACGCGCGTGCCGGCCGCCTACATCACCAACCAGGCCTGGCTTGGCACCTACGCGTTCTACGTCGACGAGCGCGTCATCGTGCCGCGCTCGTTCATCGCCGAACTCATTCCACAACAGTTCAGCCCTTGGGTCGGCGACTACGAGAACGTCGAGAACATCCTCGAACTGTGCACCGGCTCGGGCTGCCTGGCGATCATGCTGGCCGACGCCTTCCCCAACAGCGTGGTCGACGCGGTCGACATCTCCAGCGACGCGCTGGCCGTGGCCGAGCGCAACATCCGCGACTACAAGCTCGACGGCCGGGTCAACCCGATTTGCTCGGACCTGTACCAGAACGTGCCGTTCAAGAAATACGACCTGATCGTGAGCAATCCGCCCTACGTCAACAGCGACTCGATGAGCAAGCTGCCGCCCGAGTACCTGCACGAGCCGCAGATCGCGCTCGGCGGCGGCGCCGACGGCATGGACCTGGTGCGCAAGATCATCGCCGGCGCGGCCGAACGCCTGGCCCCGGACGGCCTGCTCATCATCGAGATCGGCAACGAGCGCGAATACGCCGAGGCGGCCTTCTGCGACCTTGGCCTGACCTGGCTGACCACGAGCGCGGGCGACGACATGGTGTTCATGATCGGCGCCGACCAGTTGCAGTGATGACGATGCAGTGACAAGGACGCAGTAAAACCGATATAAAAACCTTCATGGCCACGGCCATGGCGCGGGCGGACCGGCTTGAAAGGCCTGCCGCCCGCACGCACCTCCTAGAAAAGAAAAGAATGATACGTTTCCTCTCCGTTAGCCTCATGCGCGGCACCAAGCCCCTGCTCGAGAGCGTCGACCTGACCCTCAACCCGGGCGACAAGATCGGTCTGATCGGCGCCAACGGCGCCGGCAAATCGAGCCTGTTCGCCATGCTGCGCGGCGAACTGCACGCCGACCAGGGCGAGATCGACTTCCCGAGCAAGTGGCGCATGGCCTACGTGGCGCAGGAGACGCCGCCGCTCGAGCGTTGCGCGCTCGACTACGCGATCGACGGCGACGTCACGCTGCGCAAGCTCGAAGCCGAGCTGGCGCGCCTCGAGTCGATGCCCGACACGGCCGAAAACGGCATCGCCATCGGCAACATCTACAGCGCGCTGGCCGACGCCGACGCCTACACCGTCACCTCGCGCGGCGAGCAGCTGCTGCTTGGCCTGGGCTTCACGCTCGACCAGATGCAGCAGCCGATCGTGAGTTTTTCGGGCGGCTGGCGCATGCGCCTGAATCTGGCGCAGGCGCTGATGTGCCCGTCCGACCTGCTGCTGCTCGACGAGCCGACCAACCACCTCGACCTCGACGCCATCATCTGGCTCGAGGATTGGCTCAAGCGCTACACCGGCACCCTGGTCATCATTTCGCATGACCGCGACTTCCTCGACGAGATCGTCAACGTGGTCGTGCACATCGACGAGCGCAAGCTCAAACGCTACTCGGGCAACTACTCGAGCTTCGAGCGCCAGCGCGCCGCCCAGATGATCCTGGCCGCCGGCATGATGGAAAAGCAGGCGCGCCAGCGCGCCCACCTCGAGTCGTTCGTGAACCGCTTCAAGGCCCAGGCCTCGAAGGCGCGTCAGGCGCAGAGCCGGATGAAGGCGCTGGCCAAGATGGAGGAGATGGCGCCGCTGCGCGCCGCCGCCGAATTCTCGTTCGAGTTCCGCGAGCCGCTGGCCGCGCCCAACCCGCTGCTGGTGATGGAGGACGTCGACTGCGGCTACCACCTGCTCAACGAGCACGGCGACGTCATCGGCGACAAGGCGATCGTGCGCGACGTCAAATTCTCGCTCCAGATCGGCCAACGCATCGGCCTGTTGGGCGTCAACGGCGCCGGCAAGTCGACCCTGATCAAGACCATCGCCGGCGAATTGGCGCCGCTGACGGGCGACGCGACCATCGGCAAGGGCCTGTCGATCGGCTACTTCGCCCAACACCAGGTCGAGATGCTGCGCCACGACGAGTCGCCCCTGTGGCACCTCGCCAAAATCGCGCCGACCGTGCGCGAGCAGGAGCTGCGCAACTTCCTGGGCGGCTTCAACTTCCCGGGCAATATGGTCACCAGCTCGATCCGCCCGTTCTCGGGCGGCGAAAAGGCGCGCCTGGCGCTGGCCCTGATCGTCTGGCAGCGCCCCAACCTGCTGCTGCTCGATGAGCCGACCAACCATCTGGACCTCGAAACGCGCGAGGCGCTGACCATGGCGCTGGCCCAGTTCGAGGGCACGCTGGTGGTGGTGTCGCACGATCGCCACCTGCTGCGCGCCACGACCGACCAGTTCATCATCGTCGCCGACGGCAAGCTGCAGCCGTTCGACGGCGACCTGGACGACTACAAGGATTGGCTGTTCCAGACCAAGCTGGGCAAGGGCACCAGCGTGCTGCCGGCCGCCGGCAAGGACAACAAGACGGCGTTCCCGACCGCCTCGGCGGTCGCCGCGCCGACCGCGGTGGTCGACAAGAAGGACCAGAAGCGCGCCGACGCCGAGGAGCGCCAGCGCATCGCCGCGCTCAAGAAGCCGATCGAGGTCAAGATCAAGCATCTCGAGGTGCAGATCGCCAAGCGCAATGGCCAGAAGGCGGAAGTGGACGCCAAGCTGGCCGAGTCGAGCATCTACGACGCGGCCAACAAGGCCAAGCTCAAGACGCTGCTGGCCGACCAGTCGTTCTTTGGCAAGGACCTGGCCCAGCTCGAGTCCGAGTGGCTCGAGCTGCAGGAGCAGCTCGAAGGGCTGGCGGCGTAAGCCGCAGTTACGGCGCCTGGGGGCACTGCTCCTTACGCGGCCCGGCGCGCCCCTTCTGCGCGCCGCACCGACATCAGCATGTCGATGTCGACCAAAATCAGGCGCCGCCCCTCGAGCTGGCCGAGCCCCATCAGGTAGTCGGGCACGCCGCGCTGGGCGATCGGGCTGATCTGGCCGGCCTCGAGCGCCACCACGTCGCTGACGGAGTCGACCACCATCCCCATCACGCAGCTCGAGAGCTGCAAGATGATGACGTCGGTGAGCCGGTCCGGCGCCGACGGCCGCGTGCCGAGCGCGACGCGCATGTCGACCAGGGGCATGATCACGCCGCGCGCGAGCGCCACGCCATGCACGATCTGGCCTTCATTCGAGACGCGCTCGAGCGCGGTGAGCGGGCGCAGTTCGCGCACCCGGTCGGCGTCGAGACCATACTCGAGTCCACCAAGCCCGAAACTGAGGAATTTCCTCGCGCCGGGAACCGCTGGGTCGACTGCGTCTGGGTGCATGATGGTCCTTTCGTCTGTCATGAAGCGGCCAAATTACTGAAATTCCATGCTACGGGGAGTGGCGCCGGCCATCGTTGACTGCGGTCAATATTTCCTGATGAAATGTATTAGCCCGCGAAGCTCGCGCCGGGCGCCGTACAATGCGGTGCTGGTTCCGCCGTCTGGTTTCCTGTCCGATTTTTTGTCCGATTTTTTGTCCGGTTTTTTGTCCGATTATTTGTCCAATCTTGCTGCCGAAGGGGTTGCCGATGTGTCGATTGTGGAGCCTGCGGTGAGCCCGCAGCTGGTGCCGGCCGAGGTCGAACTAAGCGCGATCCGCGCCCAGGGGCCGGGCGGCCAGAACGTCAACAAGGTCTCGTGCGCGGTGCACCTGCGCTTCGACATCGGCGCCTCGTCGCTGCCCGACGCGATCAAGGAGCGGCTGCTCGCGCTGGCCGACCAGCGCATCACGCGCCACGGCGTGCTGGTGCTCAAGGCGCAGCAATCGCGCAGCCTCGAGCAAAACAAGGAGGACGCGCTGCGGCGCCTGCAGGAACTGATCGACAGCGTGGCCGTGGTGGCGGCGGTGCGCAGGCCCACGCGCCCGACCCGCAGCTCGCAGCGCAAGCGGCTCGACGGCAAAGCCTCGCACGGCCAGACCAAGGCGCTGCGCGCGAAGATCAGCGACTAAGGAGCCGTGAATATACGAGTGTGACAATTGGGCGGCTTTGGCGGATTGCGATGCAAGGCGCGAGAAGGAGTCATAGCAAACTATGGCGACGACGAACAACGCGGCAGCGCGCCCGCCAGGGCCAATCCAATTGTTACAGTTATTTTTGAACGACTCCTAGGCTTCGCCCACTAAGCGCTGAATTTCCTCCTGTAACCAACCGAACTTTCCCGCCGCGTGTTACCGAACACTGCAAATCCATCCGCTTTCCGTGTCTGGCCTCCTTATCGGCGACGGCGTGTCACCAAACTTTGAAGTCGAGCCCCTTCCCGTCCGGCGTCCGGTGGCACACGAAATATATGTTGACCGTGCACCAGAGCGCGAGCAGCACCAACGGATTTGTCTGGAAAAGTACGTCGGCAATGAGCATCCCTATCCCGCTCCCGAGCATCATTTCCAGCATCAACCTCAACCCAGTAGGGGCGGCGAGCTTGAGCCGCAATCCCTTCCCCAAAAATTTCGCCATAGCCAAACCTCCTGTAAACACTACAAGTTCCAGTCGCGTGTTACCGCGCCTGGCCCTTCGCGGAGCTGACGATGGGACCGAGCACCCATTCCTACAGCTTCCTGCGATCCTGTTGAATGTCGGCCTCCAGCGTCATGCCCGGCTTGAACTTTACCGTCCTGCAGTAGGCTTTCGAGGGCTTTCTGGAGCGGCAGTTGGGCGCTCAAATCGGCTTCCACCTGGGCGAGGGCGCGCTGCATAAAACCCTGCTTCGCAAGCTCGGCGTAGCTCTGCAATTTTTCCTTTATTCTAGAGTTAGGCTGGAGGCTGTATTTGCGCCTTCACATCAAATCATTCGTATCAAAATCAAATCATTCCATCCGAAATCATCGCCACATGAGTTGGGGTTGGACCGGACCTCGGTGCGCGGTTTTAGCGCAGGCGAAAACCCGGACTGTTGGAAGGGCAGCCCAAATAACTTGCTGGCGGAACGGTTCATCGTTGCCCCGATTACGGGGGGCATTCGGCTTGAGGCACCACGCTTGCATGAACGCCAAATAAGGGACATTTGCGAGCCAACTGGTGCGGTTGCCTTCTGCTGCGAGCGGCTGCACAGGCTCGAGTACCGACAATCAGACATGTAACTTGACCGTTTTCAGGTTGCGATCACACCTTGGTGTTCGGGGCACTGCTCCTTACGGGGGTTGACGCGCCCCTTCGGCGCGCCGCACCGACATCAGCTTGTCGATATCGACCAGGATCAGGCGCCGTTCGGGGACGCCGCAGTACACAATCAAGCTGATCTGGCCGGCCTCGAGCGCCACCACGTCGCTCACGGAGTCGACCGCCGCCCAACCCGCAGCTCACAGCGCAAGCGGCTCGACGGCAAAGCCTCACACGGCCAAGGCGCTGCGCGCAAATGTCAGCGACTGATCTTCGATAGGTATGCAGCGGGAGCGTCTTGATTTCTATAATCTTGTCGATGGCCCGCAACGTGGAGGAAATGGTGCGGCCGCGCGGCAAGCCGGGCGCACCCAAGGCTCACTTCAATGGCGCAGGCGGCTTAGCGGGCTTAGCCCGCTTGCTTGAGTGGAGCAGGAACCAGACGGTGAGGCCGTATAGCAGTACCGCTGCCCATGCCGGCAACAACTCGCCGTACACGAGCTTGGAAATGCCCACGCCGATGGCGGGACCAAGCAGCGCGTACAACACCATCTTGCGGCGGCTCGCATAAACGGGAGGTCGGTTCATGGCCACCCTCATTGACTGGAATATTGTTCGATATACCAGTCGGACTTGTTTTCACCGCCGGCGCCGCCAGTCATTTTCGAGGCGCCAAAGCCGGCGCCGCCGGTGCCGGAGGCGCTGCCGAACTTTTGCAATAGGTCGAGCCCGCCACCGCAAGCCGATCCTTCCAGCGACTCCATGGATACAACGTGCATGAGGTATTCCTTCGTTAAGAAGCTTCAAACAATCCGGCGCGGCGTCATCGCGCCGTCCGGCCCCTCGCTAAGCTAATTGAAGGGATCGATGCCCGAGTCGCGCACACCGCCGGAGCTTAGGCCGCTTTTATTTTAGAGTTAGTCTGGAGGCTGCGTTTGCGGCTTCCCATCCGGTCTTCAGTCTTTTCCCCATAAGCCGAAGATGAAAAATTGGGCACCCCAATTGAAAAGGCCCGCGAAACCGGCGGGCCTTTTGTTGTGTCAGCGGCGTGGCGGCTTGCCGTAGATGTCCTGCCCGGCCTCGTTGATCTGGCGCCGCAGGTCGGCCCGCTCGCTCGGCGTCAGGCGGCCCTTGCGACCCGAGTCGCCGCCCTGCTGGTCCTGGGCGCGGCGCTGGTCTTCTTGGGCGCGGTCGGCCTGGCGCTGTTCGAACTGGCGCTGGTTGTCGACCTGGCGTTGGTCGTACTGGCGCTGTTGCTCGTAATGGCGCTGCACATTCTGGCGCTGCACGTCCTGGCGCTGCTCGAATTGGCGCGTTTCGCGCTCGGGCGCGCGCTGGGGCGCGTAGTACTGTCGCTCGGAGCGCGCGTCGCGCTGCCCCTGCTCCTGGCGCGGGCCGTCGCGCTCCTGGTCGAAAGGCCCGGCGACGGCGGCCGACGCCACCGCAAAGCCGAGCACACAGCCCGCGACTGCGGCGCGGACGAACGAAAAACGGCGATGCGAATTTGCGCTTTTGGCTGCGGCGATTTGATTGAGCGCGATATTCATGGTGTTCCTCTTCCGTGATGCCTTGTAAACAGATAAGCTTGTTCCGCTTTAACCCAGTGTATGACCATTCACCTTCAGGTATAAGACCAATTGGGTAAAGTTTGTAACACAATGTAATGCCTTGTAGCGAGTCGCCACCTTGCGCGCGCCTAGACGTTACCATAGCAACATGCATATGACAAACTTGACTGCGATATGACCACTCAATCGAACCAGACCACGGGCGGCAATACAACGCCCACGCCCGCCAGCGGCCACGCCTCCAAGATCATGGTGGTCGACGACGACGTGCGCCTGCGCGACCTGCTGCGGCGCTACCTGACCGAGCAGGGTTTCGCAGTCACCACCGCCGAGAACGCGACCGCGCTCAACAAGCTGTGGCTGCGCGAGCGCTACGACCTGCTCGTGCTCGACCTGATGCTGCCGGGCGAGGACGGCCTGTCTATCTGCCGCCGCCTGCGCGGCGCCGGCGACAAGACCCCGATCATCATGCTCACCGCCAAAGGCGAAGACGTCGACCGCATCGTCGGCCTCGAGATGGGCGCCGACGACTATCTGCCCAAGCCATTCAACCCGCGCGAACTGGTCGCCCGCATCGGCGCCGTGCTGCGCCGCAAAGGCCCCGACGAGATCCCCGGCGCGCCGTCCGAGACCCCGGCCTCGTTCGAGTTCGGCCAGTTCGTGCTCGACCTGGCCACGCGCACGCTCAAAAAGAACGGCGAAACCGTGCCGCTGACCACCGGCGAATTCTCGGTGCTCAAGGTGTTCGCGCGCCACGCGCGCCAGCCGCTCTCGCGCGAGAAGCTCATGGAACTGGCGCGCGGGCGCGAATACGAGGTGTTCGACCGCAGCCTCGACGTGCAAATCTCGCGCCTGCGCAAGCTGATCGAACCCGACCCATCGAGCCCGCTGTACATCCAGACCGTCTGGGGCCTCGGCTACGTGTTCATCCCCGAAGGCCAGCCGCGCTAGTGCGCAGCGCCGCCGCAACCGCGTCCAAACCGGTCCGCCTGTCCTGGCTCAGGAGCGGGCTGTTCTGGCGCACCTTCCTGCTGCTCGGGATCCTGACCACCTTGTCGATGGCCTCGTGGATCGGGATGATCAGCATGGTCCAGCGCGGACCGCAGGCGCAGCAGATCGCCGCCCAGGTGATCTCGGTGGTCACCATCACGCACGCCGCACTGACCCACTCGGCGCCCGACCTGCGGCGCGAACTGCTCTTTGAACTGGTCAGCAACGAAGGCATCCGCATCTTCCCGCTCGAGCCTTCCGACGAGGTCGGCCCGCCGCCCGACAATACGCTGATGGGCGACATCGAGGCCATCGTCAAGGCCAAGCTGGGCCAGGACACGCGCTTTTCGGCGCGCGTCAATGGCGTGGCCGGATTCTGGGTCAGCTTCAAAATCGCCGGCGACGAATACTGGCTCATGCTCGAACGCGAACGCTTCGAGGGCCTGACCGGGTTCCAGTGGCTTGGATGGGCCGGTCTGGTGGGCCTGCTCTCGCTGCTGGGCGCGGCCATCATCTCGAGCCTCGTCAACCTGCCGCTGGCGCGCCTGGCGGCCGCCGCGCGCGCGATCGCACAGGGCCGGCGCCCCACACCGCTGCCCGAAAAAGGGCCGCAGGAGATCCTCGAGGCGAACCGCAGCTTCAACCAGATGGTCGACGACCTGCAGCGCGTCGAGTCCGACCGCGCCGTCATTTTGGCGGGCATCTCGCACGACCTGCGCACGCCGCTGGCGCGAATGCAGCTCGAGGTCGAGATGGCCAAGCTGTCGATCGAGGCGCGCGACGGCATGCAGTCCGATATCGCCCAGATGGACGCCATCATCGGCCAGTTCCTCGACTATGCCAAGCCGACCGATGCGGCGTCGTTCGTGCCGGTCGACGTCGGCGCGCTGTTGACCGACAGCGCGCACGAGGCCGAGCGCATGCTCGACGTGCGCGTCACGGTCGACATCGGCGACCGGGTGCACGTGATGGGCAACCCGACCGATCTGCGGCGCGTCTTCAACAACCTGGTCGAGAACGCGCGCCGCTATGGCAAAACGCCCGACACCGAGCTGTGCGAAATCGACATCCGCTGCCACCTGCGCACCCTCGCGCAGGGCGAGCGCGTGGTGATCGAGGTGCAGGACCACGGCCACGGCGTGCCCGACGACCAGATCGACCAACTGCTCAAACCGTTCACCCGCCTCGACAGCGCGCGCGGCCAGGCCAACGGCGCCGGCCTTGGCTTGGCGATCGTCGAGCGCGTGGTGAGCCGCCACAACGCCGAACTGAACGTGCGCAACCGCGAAGGCGGCGGCCTGCTGGTCCAGATCCTGATGCACCCACTTACTTGAAGCCGGCCCGAGGATCGACATGCACCTGCCCGACATGAATCTACTCCAATACAGCGAAGTCGAAAAGGCGGCCCAGCGCCTGCATGGCGTGGCCCACCGCACACCCGTGCTGACCTCGCGCACGGCAGACCAGGCGGCAGGCGCGCAGCTGTTTTTCAAGTGCGAGAATTTGCAGCGCATGGGCGCTTTCAAGTTCCGCGGCGCCTACAACGCGCTCGCCAAATTCAGCGCCGAGGAGCGCCGCGCCGGGGTCCTGACCTACTCGTCTGGCAACCACGCGCAGGCCATCGCGTTGTCGGCCAGCCTGCTCGGCATGGGCTCGACCATCATCATGCCGCACGACGCGCCCGAACTGAAGGTGGCCGCCACCAAGGGCTATGGTGGCGCAGTGATCAGCTACAACCGCTACACCGAAGACCGCGAAGAAATCGGACGCCGCCTCGCGCGCGAGCGCGGCATGACGCTGATCCCACCGTACGACCACCCGGATGTGATTTGCGGCCAGGGCACGGCGGCCAAGGAACTGTTCGACGAGGTCGGCCAACTCGATGTGCTGCTGGTGTGCCTCGGCGGCGGCGGCCTGCTGGCCGGTTCGGCGCTGGCCGCGGCGGCGTTGAGCCCTTCGTGCAGGGTGATCGGGGTCGAACCGGAGGCCGGCGACGACGGCCTCCAATCGCTGCGCGCCGGCCGCGTGGTGCATATCGCGGTGCCCGACACAATCGCCGACGGCGCCAAGGTCACGCACCTGGGGGAGCACAACTTCGCCGTGATCTTGCGCCATGTGGACGACATCGTCACCGTCTCGGACGCGCAACTGGTGGCGACGATGAAGTTTTTCGCCGAGCGCATGAAGATGGTGGTCGAGCCGACCGGCTGCCTGGCCGCCGCCGCCGCGCTGCACCACGTGCTGCCGCTCGAGGGCAAGCGCGTGGGGATTCTGATTAGCGGCGGCAATGTCGATCTGGCGGCGTTCGCCAAGTTAGTGGGCTGATTCCAATAAGCGCCGACGTTTAGCTCATAGGTTTATACACAAGTCATGTCCCTTCGTCGCGTAGCGCTTGAAGCGTCAAAGCGGCAATCCGCACTTCCTGCAGGCCCTGCCAAATTGTCTTCACGCCAGGTTCGCCATCGCTTTTGCGTCCAAGAAATCCACCGACCCGTGCAACCATGCGCACCATCTCGTTCAGGGTAGGTGAATCTGGCTTGGGCTGCTTCGTGAGCAGATAGGCGCCGCGAATTTCGTCGGGGTCGAAGAAGTTGCGCGCGTCGAGATCTGGACAGGTGCGTCCCAAACGCATCAGGAACGCGATGCGCCATGCCACGACCATGAACAGCGCCAAGGCCCGTTCGATTTTTTCAATGTGCCCCAGTTGCATGGTCTCGACCTTGCAGCCGTTCTTGAGGACATGGAAGTAAATTTCTATTTCCCACCGCGCGCAGTACCATTCGACCAGTTCGACGACCTCGTCCAATGTCGTGGCGCTGCGGTTGGTCAGCAAGCGCCATTCGACTGCTTCGGAGCCCACTGGAGTATCGATCTCGCGCGCGATAATGCATGTCGCCTTGACCGTGGTCGCGCGTCCGGCCGGCAAGTCGACCTCTTTAGCCCACAGTTGCTGGCGTACCTTGCGCCCTTTCTGCGTTCCGCGCGGTCCCATCATGAAAGTGATCTCGCCCAGTGGTTCGCCCGCCGTCGTCGTCGACCACAACTTGCCACCGTCAGGCAATGCGCGGTTCGTCTTCGCACGCACCAGCCAGTCCGCTGGCGTGCCTGCGTCGTGTGCGCACTTCATCAATTCGATCATGTCCGCTTCGCGGTCGGCTACGTACACCAATCGAGTGCCTGGCATCTCGGCCGCCATTTCGGCTACGCGCGCATAGCCTTCCGGCCACCGAATGCTCTCTTTCATGCCTGGCCGCACGCCGTCTGCGTCACGCTGCTCGCGCGCCCACATCCACGCGTCCACAACCCCCAGTGGCAAGCGCTCCGGCGTTACCGCGTAGGTCGGATGCAGGTACATGCCGCGTTGCGATTCGTAGCTGAGCGGACCAAGGCCGGTGATCTGCTGGCCGTTATAATTCAACTCCGTTGAATCCTGGATGCACAAGACGACAGGATGCTTTGTCATGCGAATTTGGGTTTGCTCCCAATGTGGCGCCATAATGTTGCGCCATTCGACCGCTTCGTTCTCCAGGAAGCGGTAGGTAGCCATCGTTTCGCTCCAGCCACCACATCCCTGTGGGATGCTTGCGCTCAGGTTGGTCATAAATTGCTCGACTATCTTCCTTGCCCGTTTGTCGAGACGAGCATCTCCAAGGTCCAGGTTTTTAAATTCAACATCCATCCATTGCGTCGCTTCGGTCATAATATTGATGAGCAAAAGACAAGAGTAAACCTGAAATTCTCAAAGTTTACAATGCCTTTCGGCAATTGTTGCGAGTAAACGACAATTTTGGAATAGTTGCTGTATTTGCACCGTTCCGCAACATTGAAATGTGTATAAACCTATGCGTTTAACTGCCATGCGTCTTCGGCTGACGTCAAGGCAAGCAACGCTCCAGACTACGTGATTGGGAATTGGTGATTCGAGCCGATCGGCTGGCAGGGCCGCTCTCGTTTTCCTGACTTAAGGCATATAACGGGGAAATTGTTATTCCCCGCCACTTCCCGATCGCTTGCTTGGCGAATGCCGCGACGCGCCGGCAACCGGCGCTCAATCCCCGCCGCCACCATCTCCGCCGCCATCGCAACTGTCCGAATCCGAAGAAGTACGATCGCAGTTGTTTGCGGTACTCGACTGCATGGGAGCGAAGCCACCACCGCCATCGCCAGAACTGGGCGTCGCCTCAGAGGCTGAGAGTTTTTCGGGCGTGTCCGAGCAGCCCGCCAGAAAGCGGCAGATCGAGGCGCAAAGCACAGCCATAGCGGGCTATGGCGAGCATTTGCAACGACGAACTGGCGCTTTCTGGCGTGCTGAGCGGGCATGATCGAAAGACTCTCAGCCTCTCAGTGCTTGAATTACTATACCGGCGATACAGGTGATGAACGCCGAGTGGGCCCAAAACCAAGCCGCTTCCCAAGATGATCGAAAACATCGTCGTTCTCCCTGTTGAAAATAACAGCGGGTGCAGGCAACTGGTGAATTTCCGAACCGCCGTTTGCGCATGTTAACACGGAGGGCTAAATCGCGGCCACCGATTTATGACGGCAGTTTAAAAGCGTCAATGCATTGGAAACGGCCGCGCCGGATGCAGTATTATCGAATATGCACCATACAGTCCTTCCCGCCACATTATGGACGGCGATATCGCGCGCCATGGCGGCCAAATAATCATCTGGGTACGAGGAGTAATAGACCCTTGGATTGCCATGCAGGCGCGCGTAAATCGTATCGGTGGTCGGCACGTGCGCGCCGGCTTGCCCCTTGGGCGGATCGGCAATCACCCGCACAATCGCATGCGACCTTAACAAATCGGTCGCGTCTTCGCCAAACCAAGAAGGATGCCTGGCCTCGCAGGCAAGCTCGCATGGGAACGCGCGTGCCAGCAAATTGAAGAACGAATCGGCCACGGTACTGTCGAACTGCAGACTTGGCGGCAATTGCACCAGCACGCAGCCAAGCTTCTGTTCCAGGCCGGCGGTTTCGGTGGCGAACTTCCGCAGCGGTTCTTCGCACTGCGCGAGCCGCAGTTGATGGCTGATGGTTTTAGGCAGCTTGACCGAAAAGCGGAACTTGGAAGGAACCGAATCGGCCCAGCGCGCGTAAGTCTGGATCTTGTGCGCCCGATGAAATGAGAAATTGATTTCGAGCGTGTTGAAAATCGACGCGTAACGCTCCAGATGGCTGCCTTCGGCTGGAAACGCGGCCGTCGCCTCGGACGGAATGGACGCACCTGCGCAGCCAAGTTGTAGCATGCCGTCTTGATGCTTTCGACCTTCCATTTCCCACCTTTCCAGTCGCGTTTATCCGGGTAAAATATTACAAGAAATTTAATAATGGCCGGCGCACGCCACACTTAGCAAACGGCCCGCCGAACCCCGACATAAGGCAGCAAGCGATGCACAATGTAGTCCTACTTGGCGATTCGATCCTCGACAACGCCGCCTATACCGCCGGTGGCCCGGCCGTCATCGCGCATGTCCGGCAACAGCTTCCGCCGGGTTGGCGCGCCACATTGAACGCGGTCGATGGCGCGACGACCGACGACCTCCAGCCCCAGCTCGCGTCGCTTCCACCGGATGCGTCCCATCTCTTGCTGAGCATTGGAGGCAACAATGCCTTGCTCTGCCAGGACATACTGGAAACGCCAGTAACGTCGAGCGGCGAGGCTTTGCTCCTGTTTTATGCGCTTGCGCAAGATTTCGAGCTCGCGTACCGGGGCGCTGTGCAGGACTGTCTCAAGCGCAATCTGCCGCTTGTGGTCTGCACGATCTACCACGGAAATTTTCCAGACCCGGACTATCAACGACGCGTTGCGGTCGCACTAACCGTGTTTAACGATGTCATAATCAGGATCGCAGTTGAGATGCGCCTCAAAGTGATCGACCTGCGCTCCATCTGCAACTGCGCAGACGACTACGCCAATCCGATCGAGCCGTCAGGATCGGGCGGAGCCAAGATTGCGCGCGCGATTGTTCTCGCTGTCACTGAACCCGCTTCCTCTGCACGAGGCGCCAACGTCGTTGCAAACTAGCAGCCTGGAATCGAAGCGAAAATTCGGCTGGGCGAGGACAGATTGCGACGATTTTGAAGGTCAATAGTTATTCTATTGACCAAAAAAGCGGCGAAATTTGGACCGCCAGGCGGATTTGCAGCCGATTTCCTTTAAGTCCGACAGGCTGCCAGGACTCCCAATCATGGACACCATTTGGTCAACAACCGAAAAGAAGGTCGCAAAACGGGCGTTTGACGAGGCCCTCGTAAGGGAGTGCGCCGCACTGATCGAAAGGGCAAAAGTGCTTGCCGAAAAGGCTGAACAGCCGGACGACATATGGGCACTTAACGACTACCTCACAGAGCAGCGGGATTTGATTTATCAAAAGTACGACGACCACTATTCGCAGCTCATTTTCGTATTTGCACAATTGTTGTATCAAAAATGGATCGGAGAACAAGACATCGAAGGGCTCAGCGAGGAGAAACTCCAAGCCATCCGTTTTATGGCCGGGGGCCTTCAGTGATACCCCTCCCCCGCCTTGATCTTGCCGCGGAACAGCCAGAACACGAGCACCGTGTAGGCAAGTATCATCGGCAGCAATATGGCCGCGCCCACCAGGAAGAATAGCTGCGACCCCGGGTGCGCTGCGGCCTCCCAGATCGTCATCGCGCCCGGCACCAGGTACGGGATGTTCGACAGCACCAAGCCAGCGAAGGCGAGCAGAAAAATACCGACCGCCGACGCGAACGGCAACACATCGCGCCCGCCCCGAATCCCGCGCCAACACAGCCAGGCGAGCAGCGCCGTCGCTACCGGCACCTGAATCAGGAAGAAGATGTTTGGAATGCTGAACCAGCGCTCGGCGATGCGCGCGAATTGCAGCGGCGTCCAGACGCTGACGAGCACGATAAAGCCTAGCAGCGCCAGCAACAAGGGCACCCCCATCTCGCGCACCTTGCGCGCGAGCTCGCCTTCGGTCTTCATCATCAGCCAGGTCGCCCCCAGCAAGGCGTAGCCGGTCACGAGGGCGAAGCCGCACATCAGCGAAAACGGCGTGAACCAATGGAACGGCCTGTCGGCGAACTGGCCGTCGCGAATCTCGAAGCCCTGCAGCAGGCCGCCCAGAATCAGGCCCTGGGCAAATGCCGCCAACGCCGAGCCGGCCGCGAACGACAGGTCCCAGGCCCGGTGGTGCGGCTTCGACACCCAGCGAAATTCAAACGCGACCCCGCGGAAGATCAGCGCAAGCAACATCACGATGACTGGCATGTAGACCGCCGGCATGATCACCGCAAAGCCCTTGGGAAACGCGGCCCACAGGGTCACGCCGCCCAACACCAGCCAGGTCTCGTTGCCATCCCAAAAGGGCGCGACCGAATTCATGATCTGATCGCGCTCGCCTTCGTCGGGGAAGAAGGGAAACAGTATCCCGATGCCGAGGTCGAAGCCGTCGAGCACGACGTACATGGCGACGCCAAAGCCGAGCACCAGGGCGAGAATCACCGGCAGCACCATCGACGGTTCGCTCATATCGGCTCCTTGTCGACCGGGCGTCCGCCCGCAAGGGGGCGGTTGGGCAGGGTTTCGGGGCCGGGCAGCGAGGGCAGCGGCCCCTTGTTGATCATCTTGTTGATGTACCAGATACCGACCGAAAACACCACGAAGTACACCAGCACGAACAGTGCGAGCGAGGTGAGTACTTGCGCCGCCCCGACCGGCGAGACGGCGTCGGCGGTGCGCAGCACGCCGTAGGCGATCCATGGCTGGCGGCCGATCTCGGTGACCATCCAGCCGGCCAGCAAGGCAATGAAGCCGAGCGGCCAGGCGCGCGCGAGCGGCTTGAGGAACCACGTCGATTGCGGCAACCTGCGCCGCCACATGAGCAGCACCCCGACGACGCCGATGGCAATCATGAGCAGCCCCAACCCGACCATCAGGCGGAACATGAAAAACACGGGCACCACCGGCGGCCGGTCGGCGGGTTTGAAATCGCGCAGGCCCTTAAAAAGCCCGTTCCAGTCGTGCGTGATGATCAGGCTGCCCAGCTTGGGTATCGACACCTCGTACAGATTGCGTTCGGTCTTGGCGTCGGGCCAGGCGAACAGCACCAGCGGCGCCGGATGCGCACCGTCCCAATGGGCCTCGATCGCGGCGATTTTTGCGGGCTGGTACTTGAGCGTGTTGAGGCCGTGCAGGTCGCCGACCAACGCCTGCAACGGCGCCAGCACGGCCAGCATGCCGAGCCCCATCTTGAGCATGGTGCGCGCCTCGGCCTCGAAGCGGTGGTTCAGCATGTAGCGCGCCCCCGTCGCGGCGATCACGAGCGCGGTCGTCAGGTAGGTCGCGATCATCATGTGGGTGAAGCGGTACGGGAAGCTCGGGTTGAAGATGATTTGCAACCAGTCCACCGGATAGGTGATGCCGTTTTCGATCGCGTAGCCGGCCGGCGTGTGCATCCAGCTGTTGGCGGCGAGGATCCAGAATCCCGACAGTGCCGTGCCGAAGGCGACCACGACCGACGCGAGCGTGTGCAGCCATGGCGGAAAGCGGTTCCATCCGAACAGCATGATGCCCAGGAAGCTCGCCTCGAGGAAGAAGGCGGTCAGCACCTCGTAGGCGAACAAGGGGCCGAGGGTGTTGCCGATTATTTCGGAGAAGCGGCTCCAGTTGGTGCCTATCTGGTATTCCATGACGATGCCCGAGACCACGCCCATGGCGAACGAGACCGCGAATATCTTGGTCCAGAATCTGGCCAGCGTGTGGTAGTGGTCGCGCCGGGTGCGCAGCCACATGATTTCGAGCGTGGCGATGAAGGCCGACAGCCCGATCGTGAACGCCGGAAACACAATGTGGAAGGCCACCGTGAATCCAAATTGAATCCGCGCGAGCAGGGTCGCGTCGATGCCGGCAATGGTTTCCACAGGTCCTCGCAGACTGGCGTGTCAATGCGGTGCGGCTTTGAGCTGGACCCGGTCGCGGTCGAAATAGCTTTTAAAGCGCGCAATGTGCCCGCTCTGGTCGAATTCGAGCAAGGTTACGCCGTCGTAGTCTATGGGCTGCCCGTGCGGGCCGGTGCCGCTGGAATGCCAGAACAAGCCGGCCGAATGGTCGTTGACCGTGACCTCGAAAAATTCGGAGTGGATGGTGCCGAACGTGGCGCCGTAGGCGCGCCAGAAAGCGGCGATGTGGTCGCGGCCGCTGCACCCGCGCCCCCCGCGCTCGAGGATGGGATTGCTCAGCTGTGCGTCGCCGGAGAAAAGTTCGGCCACGCCATCGACCGCGTTGTCTTGGCCCTGCTCAAGCTGTTTCAGCCGGGCGATGAAGCGCCCTGCCGCTTCGCGTGTTTGTTCGGCATTCATGTGGGGGTTCCCGCATCCGAGGTGGGACCGGGACGAACCGGTCTAGACCTTTTTGGATCACGGTCGGCGCACGAAAGTTCGCGCCTCCGGTTAGCCCCGAATCCTATTTCGCGTTCGCCACGCGCCGCAGTTCGGCCTTGAATCGCGGCTTGCCGTCGCGCTCGAGATAGTAGGTCATGGTCGACGCGTCGGCCGACAGGCTCAGGGTCCAAACGTTGGTCGACGCCGCCGGAATCAGCTCGGCGGTGTGGGCGTCGGCCAGGAACGATTGCGCCAGCGTGGTGCCGCCATCGGATGCCAGCCCGCCGTACATGGTGACCGCGTCGGGCGTGCCGTCGGCATGGCGATGGTCGTGCTTGAGCGTCAAGCCGGTGCGCTCGTTGCGGATGATCCAGGTGCGCGAACGGTCCTCGCCGACCAAAAATGGAATGCGGATTTCCTCGGGCTTGCAGGCGGCGATATGGGCCACCAGTTTTTTGCCCGCAAAGCTGTCGGCCGGGTCCCGCGGAAAAACCGACGCGCCCTCGTAGGTGGCGCCGCACAATTTTCCGAGCTGCGCGAAAAACGCGCCTTGCGCCCGCGCCGCCTCGGGCGGATGCGCAGTGGCCTGCAGTGCCGTCATTGCCAATGCGCCGAGCGCGATTTTGAACATGGTCATGTGGTTTTCCAAAGTGGTTGTGTAGCCGACCATATGCGGCCCCGCAGAAAATGTCAACATGCTAAAAAATTCCGCTCGCCCGGAAAAAATGCGCGCTTGGGCGTACTGCCCAGCAGATTTATGAGCAACATCGAACAAAAAACCGTTGCGGACCTGTAGACTCAGGCTTATGAAGCATACGACAAAAATGGCGGGCGCCGCCGGCATCCTCAGCGTGCTGTGGCTCAGCCTCACGGCGGCCGTGGCGGCGAGCCAGCGCCGGCTGCTGTTCAATCCCAAGATCAAACGCGAAGTCGACCGTCCGCGCAGCAGCGGCCACCGCACCCGCCCCATCGTCCTGCGCACCGCGGACGGCACCAAGCTGTCGGGCTGGCTCATGACGCCGTCGGTCATGGGCCCGCATCCCGCGGTGCTGTATTTTGGCGGCCGCTCCGAAGAGGTGTCCTGGATCGCGCGCGACGCCGGCAAGCTGTTTCCCGGCATGGCCGTGTTGGCCGTCAACTACCGCGGCTATGGCGATTCGCAAGGCGACCCGGCCGAGCAGCACATGATCGACGACGGCCGCATGTTGTACGACTGGCTGGCCGAGCGCAGCCATGTCGACCCGGAGCGCATCGCCGTGGTCGGGCGCAGCCTCGGCTCCGGCGTCGCCGTCCAGATCGCCATGGCGCGCCCGGCGCATTCGGTGGTGCTGATCACCCCTTACGATTCGATCCTCGCGATCGCCAAGCGCCGCTTCCGGGCGGTGCCGGTCGAGTACGTGCTCAGGCACCGTTTCGAATCGATCAAGTACGCCTCGGCGCTCAAGGCGCCAACCTACGTGCTGCGCGCCGCCACCGACGACGTGGTCCCCCATTCTCACACCGACTTGCTGGTCGCACAGCTGGCCCAATTGCACTCCGACGAAACCATTCCCGATTCGGACCACCTGACCATCCCCTATCTCGAGTCGACGCAGGAGCGGATCGCGGCGTTCCTGAAAGCCCGCTTCGCCATCGCCGCGCACCAGGCCTGAAAGGCTGAGGCCGCGCCGCCAGGCACCGACAGAGGCCCTACTTGTCGAGTTCCGGGTAGTGCCGGAAGATCCCCTCTTCGTTGAATGGAATGCGGCGCTTGGAGGCCAGATAGGCGGCTATATTGGGCCGCGCGGCAATGCGCCCGTGCAGGTCGACCAGTCCGGGGTAGCCCGGTTCGATGCGCGCCATCGACCTGGGAAAGGCGTAGCGCAAGCCTTCGAGCAACTGGAACATCGACAGGTCGACATAGCTGAGCCGGCTGGCAACCATGAAACCGCCACGGCGCGACGGCTCGCGCAACACGCGCTCGAAATAATCGAGGAACTTGGGCACGCGGTTGGCCAGGAATTCGGCGGCGCGCCGCTTCGCCTCCTTTTTCTGGTCTTCGTAATAGAGCGAAACGGCAACCGGATGGTGGGTGTCGTGCACCTCGTTGACGAGATCGGCGATGGTCAGTTGCAACTGGTGGGTCCAGAGCCGGCCCTCCTCGGTGCGCGGCGCCAGCCCGTGCCGCGCGCCAAGGTACAGCAAGATATTGGCGCTTTGCCCGATAGCCAGTTCGCCCGCCATCAGCACCGGCGGCGCGAAGGCGGCGGGCGTGGCGGCGCCGAGCACGGCCAGCATCTTGGACACGCCGTTCTTTTGCCGCGCGACATCGACGTATTCGGCGCTGGCCTCTTCGAGCGCCAGGCGCACGAATTCGCCGCGGCCCTGGATGGTGGGCCAGTAGTAAAGTTGGTAGACCATCGCACGCTTCCAGACATGACGTTCACATACTGTAGCGCCCCTGCGCTTTTTGGCTTGGACGCCTGACAAGCGTGACACCCTGCTCCGCCCATGCAAGGCAGCCCGAAAACATCTCATTTCAGGAGGGAGAAAAGCTGAGGGAAATTGCTATCGCCATCGGGGGATCGGCGCTTATCGAACCGCGGCCATCTGGCAGATGGCCGGTCCGATGCGTATCCGGTCTTACTCGTGGGGCTTGGTGATTGGCCCCTCTTTGAACAGCTTTTCCTTGAGCTCCTTGTCGAGCCGCGGATCGCGCCGGCGGATCCACTCGAGCAGCATGGCCGCGTGTTCTTTTTCTTCGTCGCGGTTATGCTCGAGCAGCACGCGCAGTTCGGGATCGGTGCAAGCCTCGCAACGCTGGTTATACCAGTCGACCGCCTCGAGTTCCTCCATCAGGGACTGGATCGCGCGGTGCATGTCCATGGTCAACGTCGACAGTTTTTCTATCGGTTCGTGAAAGCCTTCGTTCGCCATCGTATTCTCCAAATTGATTTAATATGCCATGCGGCGCGGGCGGAACCCTGCCCGGCACAAGCTAAAAATCATCATAGCATCGTTAGTCAAATAACCATCGTTCGCAGTCGTGCGCGGGTGCAATGCCCGGAATCGTTCACCAAACCGGCCTCTTCCGCAAACATTCGCGAGCTGGGGGATAATCATGGATTGCCATGTCACCAACCCGAGGCCCTGATGCTCAATTTCGACTTTTACAACCCAACCCAGATCCTGTTCGGCAAGGGCCAGATCGCCGCCCTCGCCAAGCTCATTCCGGCCGACACCCGCGTGCTCTTGCTGTACGGCGGCGGCAGCATCAAGCAAAACGGCGTCTTCGACGAGGTCATGGGCGCACTCGCGGGCCACGAGGTGCTTGAGTTTTCGGGCATCGAGCCCAACCCCAGCTACGAAACGCTGATGCGCGCGATTGAGCTCGTCAAGCGCGAGAACATCGGCTACCTGCTCGCCGTCGGCGGCGGCTCCGTCATCGACGGCACCAAGTTCGTCGCCGCCGGCGCCCTGCTCGACGAGGACCCATGGTCGATCTTCGACAAGCGCTCGGCCAACGTGCTGTCGGCGCTGCCCTTCGGCGTGGTCCTGACGCTGCCGGCCACCGGCTCCGAGATGAACAGCGGCGGCGTCGTCACGCGCCGCGCGACCCACGAGAAGCGCTCCTTCGCCAGCCGCAAGCTGTATCCGGCGTTTTCGATCCTCGACCCGAGCACCACCTATTCGCTGCCCACGCGCCAAGTCGGCAACGGCGTGGTCGACGCCTTCGCCCACGTCATGGAGCAGTACCTGACCTACCCGGTGGGCGCCAAGGTGCAGGACCGCTTTGCCGAAGGACTGCTGTTGACGCTGATCGAGGAAGGCCCCAAGGCGCTGTCCGACCCTGAGGACTACGACGTACGCGCCAACGTCATGTGGTGCGCCACGCTGGCCCTGAACGGCTTGATCGGCGCCGGCGTGCCGCAGGACTGGGCCACCCACATGATCGGCCACGAACTGACCGCCCTGTACAACCTCGATCATGCGCAGACGTTGGCGGTCATCCTGCCCAACATGCTGCGCCTGCGCAAGGAGGCCAAGCGCGAAAAGCTGCTGCAGTTCGCCGCGCGCGTGTGGGACCTGCACGGCGGCGACGAAGACACCCGCATCGAAGCGGCGATCACCCGCATGGAGCAGTTCTTCGAGCAGATGGGCGTCAAGACGCGCCTGGGCGACTACGGCCTGAAGGCGGACCACATCGACCAGGTGATCGCCGCGCTCGAGGCGCACCGCATGGTCAAGCTGGGCGAGCGGCGCGACGTCACGCTTGATGTCAGCCGCAAAGTGCTCGAAATGAGCCTGTAGCGACGGCAGTCGCGACGGTGGGCGGCGGTGGTGGCCGCGTTCGTGTTAAAATCGTACTTCGCTAGGGGTCCTGGAACGAAAGTTCTTGGTGAGAAATACCCTTCGTACCTGATCTGGATAATGCCAGCGAAGGAAAGCGCAAAGTTGTTCCCACCTTTGTATGCTAATCCCCACGTTGGCTCCGGCTTATTTAAGCAACGCACCGCAACGGCGGCGCGTAACACGAGCAAACCATGTTAAACCCACACCTTAAGCACTCCCTGATCGCCTGCGCCATCTTGCAGGCATTCGCCGCGCCCGCCCTGGCGCAAAACAGCCAGCAAACCATGCCCGAAGTGGTCGTCAGCGCGAACCGCATGGTGGCGCAAGAAAGCGCCAGCGTCGGCGGCTTCTCCGACGAGCCCCTGCTCGAAACGCCGGCCTCGATCACCGCCATCGGCCTCGAGCGGATGCAGGAACTGAACATCCGCCAAAGCACCGATGCGATGAAGTTCGAAGCGAGCGTGAGCGACTCCTACAACGCGGTCGGCTATGCCGAACAGTTCTCGATCCGCGGCTTCGCGCTCGACAACGCGAGCAGCTACCGCAAGGACGGCATCGCGATCCCGAACGACACCGAGATCCCGCTCGAGAACAAGGAACGCATCGAGGTGCTCAAAGGCCTGGCCGGACTGCAGGCGGGCATGGCCTCGCCGGGCGGCATCGTCAATTACGCGGTCAAGCGTCCGACCGCCTCGCCGCTGCGCTCGATCAGCGTCGACATCTCCGACCGCGGCAGCTTGTACGGCGCGGCCGACCTGGGCGGGCGCTTCGAGGACAAGCGTTTGGGCTACCGCCTCAATGCGGCGCTCGAAAAAATGCGCCCCTACGTCAAGGGCGCCGATGGCGAGCGCCAGTTTGTCTCCGGCGCGTTCGACTGGCAAATCACGCCGTCCGCGCTGCTGCAACTGGACGCGGACTTCCAGCACAAGGCGCAAATCACCGCGCCCGGCTACCAGCTCATTCGCAACGAGGCGCTGCCGGCAAACGTCTCGGCCAAGACCTTGCTCAATGCGCAGCCGTGGTCCAAACCGGTCGACACCAAGAGCAGCAACTTCGGCCTGCGTTTCGAGTACCGCTTCGCCAACGACTGGCGCGCGACGGTCAACATGAACAAGCATAAATTCGAGCGCGACGATTTTGCGGCCTTCCCTTATGGCTGCAGCAACGAAGGCAATGGTTACTACCCCGGCTTTTGCAGCAACGGCGACTACGATGTCTACGATTACCAGAGCGTCGGCGAGAAAAAATCGCCCTTCGGCGCGCAGGCGCTGTTGCAAGGCGCCTTTGGAACGGGCGCATTCAAGCACAAGCTGACGCTGGGCGCCTCGCTGGCCAAACGCAGCGATTCGTTCGGCAACTATGTGTACGATTACGCCGGATCGAGCAATATCTATAACAATGCGGCCGTCGCCCCGGCGCCCGGCAATCCGACCACCGGCCCGGTTTTCGAGCGGCGCCGGAATCAGGAAAACGCGATCTTCGTGCAAGACATCGTGACCTTGTCGGACCAGCTCAAGCTGCACACCGGCCTGCGCCATGTCGAAATCAAACGCCACGAATACGATGACGACCTCGGTGCCTACATCGACGCCAGCCGCGACTTCGTGCTGCCCAGCGTGGCGCTGGTATACATGCCCGCGAAAAACTGGTCGGTGTATGGCTCGTTCGCGCACGGCATGGAACTGGGCGGCATTGCGCCGATGGGAACGACGAACCAATTCCGTCCGCTCGATCCAAACCGCTCGAAGCAGCTCGAATTCGGCCTCAAGGGCGTTATCGACAACAACACGAGCCTGAGTGCCGCGCTGTTCCAACTTAACCGCAGCAATGAATACACCGACTACACGGTCCCCCAGGGCACCTACATCAGCAATGGCGAGCGCACCCATCGCGGCCTCGAAATGGCGGCCCAGGGCAGCATGAGCAAGGACCTGAAGTACAGCGTGTCGCTGATGGCGCTCAAGACGAAGCAAAGCGGCACCAACGATCCGACCATCGATGGCAAGCGCGTGGCCAACGTACCGGCATTCAAATCGACCTCGCTGATCGAATATGCGGTTCCGACGGTGGCCGGCTTGAAGGTGCGCGGCATCTGGCAATACGCCGGCAAGAAGGCCTTCGATGTCGAGAACAAGACCTTCGTTCCCGGCTTTAGCGTGTTCGACGCGCATGCATCGTATGACACCAAGTTGGCGGGCATGGCGGTGACCTTGCGCGCCGGTGTCGACAATGTGTTCGATAAATTCTTCTGGCGCGATGTGACCCCGGAACTGGGTGGCTATCTGCTCCCCGGCGCGTCGCGCAGGATGTTTGTATCGGCGCAGTTCGACTTCTGATAGAGGCTGCCTGGCAAAGGGGGGAGGCGTTGGCGCCTCCCCCTTTTTTTTGGACGGGGTAGAATCGTGCTATCGATTCAACCGGTAATGCAAAATGATGATTCTGAAGGTGCCGTACGCGGAAAAAGACCAGGCCAAGGCGCTTGGCGCACGCTGGAACAACGAGCGCAAGGTGTGGTACGTGCCGGACGGCACGGTCAGCACGCCGTTCGAGCGCTGGATCGTCCCGGGGGCAAATCCGGCGGCGCCGGGCAAAGCATCGGGCGCCGCGCCGAAAGAAAAAGCGGGCAAGGTCGACTCGTACGTCGGCAAGCGCGTCGTCGGCGCGAACTTCATCGAATTGCCGCACGACTGCAATCCGTTTATCGCCTGCGAACAGTGCCGGGCCGCGTTGGCCGCCTCCGGTTGGACGGCCGCGCATGCCGCCGTGGCGGGCGCGGTCGCCGCACTCAATGCGGGGCGTTAAGCCGATCTGATCAAGTCGCGCTGGGGCGTATTGAGAACGCGGTCGGCCTGCAGCATGCGCTGCGGCAAGCTGCCGCTTACCAGCGTGAACGCAATGCCACGCTCGTCGAGCGTGCTCAATACCTTCGCGTGCACGCTTTGGCGCACCTCCTCCGACTCGCGTTGCAAGCCATCGGGAATCCAAGGTCCTTCCGCCGACGTGACGAGCGTGCAGGCGTAGTTGTGGACGCTGTCGAGCGCCGCCAGTTGCGCATCGACGCGGCCCCAATACACACCGCTGTAAATCGCCGTCATCATGGGCGTGGTGTCGCAAAACAGAAAGCGTGTGGCCAGTTGCGCGGCGGCGTCCTCGCGTTCGCGCTGGGTGCGCGCGATCGGAAACTGGTCGCCCTCGTACGGGACCCGGTTTTGCGTTTCGACGAATTCACGCAGGTATTCGGGCACCCACACCGTTTGGTAGTGGCTGGCCAGTGCCGCCGCCAGGGTCGACTTGCCCGACGATTCGGCACCCAGAATCGCCACCCGCTGCACCCGCGTCATGGGGTTGCTGCCTTTGCGACATGGGCTTCCTTTGCGACATTTGCTTCCTTTGCGACATTTGCGGCCTTTGCGCTCAGGCTCCATGCGCGCAGGCCGATGGCCGCCAGCACGACAAACACGGCGAACAGAATCGCGGTCAGGATCAGGTCCTTGAAAACGTACAAGCCGATGTAGAGCAGGTCGACGACGATCCAGACGATCCAGTTTTCTATTTTTTTGCGTGACAGGAGCACGGTGCCGACCAGACTGCCGGCGGTCAGGAAGCCGTCGACGAACGGCACGTCGGTGTCGGTGAAGTATTTCAGGAACAGGGACAGGACGGAATATGCGGCGGCCCAGCCACCCAGGTAGTACAGCCACTCCTTCTTGCTCAACCAGGTCGGCTGGAATGCGACGTTCTTGACGTCCGCAAGCAGCCACTTGGACCAACCCCAAAGCGAGACGACGATAAACACGATTTGCAGGCCTGTGTCGCCGTACAGGCGGGCGTCGAAATAGACAAAACCGTAGGTGGCCGAGGCGGCGATCGCAAACAGCCAGGCCCAGTGCGACTGGCGGATGTTCAGAAACACCATGGTCACCGAAAGGATGAAGGCAAGCAGTTCGGTTGCGTTGGTCGTAAATCCAAGGAGAGGTATCGGGTCGTTCATGGTCTGGGGGCTGTGGAGGGGTGGCGCCACCGGCAAAGGCATTGCCGCGCGCGCGACGAAGTATGCGGGAACTTGTCGAAATATGCAAAAAGGGTCGGAACGGGGGGCGCCTGCGCGCACTGTTTCAGAAATCGGCTTCCGATCGTCATCGATAAAATAGCCAACGTCATCCTCGCGAAAGCGCAAACGCATGCGTTTGGCCAATGCTGAGCTTGCAGCTATGCGCCTTCAAAAATTTTGGCTGCACAGCCCCAGGCCTGAAGATCCAAACTCCGCGTATAGACAGGTTCAGTATGGGTCCCCGCTTTTGCGGGGATGACGTTGGCTATTCTATCGATGAAGATGGTTTCTCGATTTCTGCCGCAAGCGCGAATAAAAAAAGCCGCAACGTCTGCCGTTGCGGCTTTTTTCGTGCATCCCCTGCGCGTTATTTGCGCGGGTATTCGAGTTACTTGCGCGGGTACCTGATGCTCATTTCCTTGAGCAGGTTGTCGGCATGGTCGACCTCCTGCATCACCCACAGCATGTAGCGGATATCAACGTGGATCGCGCGCGTGATCGTCGGGTCGAAGTAGAAGTCCTTGGTGATCGATTCATAGGTCGAATCGAAATTCAGGCCAACCAGTTCGCCACGTTTGTTCACAATCGCCGAGCCCGAGTTGCCGCCGGTCGTGTCCGCGCTCGACAGGAAGTTGACCGGCACGGTGCCCAACACCGGATCCTTGAAGACGCCGTACTGCTTGCCCTTGACCGCGTCGAGCAGCGTCTTTGGCGCAATGAACGGATCGACCCCGGTGTGTTTTTCGACGATGCCGTCGACCGTCGTGAACGGCCCTTTCGACAAGCCATCGCGCGGCGAATACGGCGCCACCGTGCCGTAGGTTACGCGCAGGGTGCTGTTGGCATCCGGGTACACCGGCTTGCCCTGGGTTTTCTTCCATGCGATGACGGCCGCCATGTATTGCGGGATCACGCGTTCGAGGTTGCCGTCGATTTCCTTGCGCCGGTTCTCAAGCGCCATCGTGGCGTCGGACAGCTTGACGGCCAGCTTGATGAACGGGTCGTCCGAAGCGGTGAACGCCGCCACGTCCTTGCCGACCCATGCGAGGCGCTTGGCGGTGTCGCCAAGCTCGGACTGCGCGTACATCGAAGCGAGGGCGTCGGCGGCGGGCAGCGCGGCGTCCACGCCGGGCGGATGCATGGCCGCGGCCAGCTTGGCATAGCGATTCAGGCCCGCCGCAAAACGCGCCTGGTCGACGCCGCGGTCGTACGACTGCTCGAGCCGGTTCATGCGCGCCTTGATGAACGACAGATCGCGCGCCTGGAAGCCGCTTTCACGCTTGGCGTCGGGTTTTTGGCCTTCGAACGCGAGGCGGTACATCGAACGCGCGCTCTTGAGCAGGTCGCTGTTGGAGGCGACCGCCCAGGCGAATTCCTCCTGCGAGAGCGCCATGTCGGCCGCGATCACCGCGTCAAGCTCGGCCAGCAGCGTCTTCGAGTTGGCGCCCTTGCCCGCCTGCCGCGCGTACCAGGCGCGGAACTCGGCATCCTGCACGTCCTTGACGGCCGCGATGTCCTTGCGCGCAAAGCCGTCGAGCAAGCCCTGGGTCTTCTTGAGCACATTGCTGCGGCTCTTGGCCACGCTGGCGTAGCGCACCTCGAGCGCGGGCTTGCCCGCCACCGCCGCTGCGATGGTTGCCAGGTCGGCGGTGATCTCGGTCACACCCCGCGGAAAAGTGAACTCGCGCGCGAAGCGGATTTCGGCCGGCAGCTTGTAACGGCTGGTGCGTCCCGGATAGCCGGCCAGCAGAATCGGATCGCCGACCTTCAATCCCTCGGCCGAAACGACCAGGAAGTCCTTCGATTTGTACGGCACGTTGTCGGGCGAGGGATCGGCCGGGCGGCCGTCCTTGCCGACATAGGCGCGCAGGAAGGCGAAGTCGCCCGTGTGGCGCGGCCATTCGTAGTTGTCGATGTCGCCGCCGTAGTTGCCGATCTTGTCGGACGGCGCGTACACCAGGCGCACGTCACGCACCATCATCTGGCGGATCCGGTAGTACTCGAGGCCGCGGTGGAAGGCCGGCACCGAGCAGCGGTACATTTTATCGGTCTCGCATTCGGCGATCAGCGCCTTGACGCGGCTCTCGACCTCCTCGTGGCGCTCGCGCCCCGACATCGAGGCCGACAAACCCTTGAGCACGCGCTCGCTCACGTTCTCCACCTTGTCGGTAACGTAGACGCGCGCGTTCGGGCCCGCGGGCAGCTCCGCGCCGCGCGTCTTGGCCAAAAAGCCGTTGACGATGTAATTGTTCTCGGCCGTCGAGTTGCGCTGTACCGCGTCGTAGGCGCAATGGTGGTTGGTCACGACCAGGCCGTCGCCCGAGACGAACGAGGCCGAGCAGCCGCCCAGCGAGACGATCGCGCTCATCGGGTGTTTGGTCAGGTCGGCGAGCTTTTCGGCGGGGATGGTGATCCCGATGCGTTTGAGTTCGGATTTTAGTTGCGGCAGTTGGTGTGGCTGCCACTGGCCTTCGTCGGCGCTCGCGGTGGCGAATGCGCCCAGCAAGGCGATAGGTAATGCGATTGATTTAAACAAGATATACCCCTGATGATAAATGCATGCGGGAGTATATCCCTCTTGCAAAACCGTGGAAACGCTTTTTGCCCCTGGCGGCGCCGCAGCGTGGTTTATTGAGGCGTCGCCCGCCAGGTTCCGCCCAACGACTGTATGAGCGTCACGGCCGTGACCTGGCGCTCGGCCTGCGACTGCACCAGCGCGCGCCGCGCCGACAAGGCGGTCTGCTGCGCCTGCACCACCTCGGTGTAACCGACCTGCCCCGCCTTGTAGCGGTTGAGCATCTGGGCCTCGACCTGGTCGGCCGCCTCGGACGCCTGGCGCCGCAAAACCTGCTGCTGCGCCAGCGTGTGGGTGGCGGTGAGCGCGTTCTCGACGTCGGCGAAGGCGTCGAGCACGGTCTGGCGGTAGCGCGCCACCGCCACCGCGTGCTGGGCCTCGGCGCCGGCCACCCGGGCCCGCGTGGCGCCCGCGTTGAACAGGGTTTGCGCGGCGCCCAGGCCGAACGACCAGAGCGCGTTCGAGGCGCTGAACAGGCCCGAGACCGCGCTGGCCGTGTTGCCGATCGAGCCGCTCAGGTTGAGGCTCGGGTAGTAGGCCGCGCGCGCGATGCCGATGTCGGCGTTGGCGGCGGCCACGCGGCGTTCGGCCGAGGCGACGTCGGGGCGGCGCTGCAGCAGCGTCGACGGCACCATCGGCGGGATCGCCGGCACGGCGCCCGTCCACGGCCCGGCGGCGAGCGCGAAATCGGCCGGCGCCTTGCCCAGCAGGACCGCGATCGCATGCTCGTACTGCGCGCGCTGGCGCGCCAGCGCCAGCTCGTCGATGCGCGCGCCGGCCAGCTGCGTCTGCGCCTGCAGCACCGCGGTTTTGCCTTCGATGCCGGCCGCGTAGCGGTTCTGGGTGATCGTCGATACGCGCTGGTAGCCCTCGATGGTCGAGGCGAGCAGCGCCCTTTGCGCGTCCGCCTGGCGCAGCGAAAAATAATTGGCGGCCAGCTCGCCCTGGGCCGACAGGCGCGCCGCCGCCAGGTCGGCCGCGCCGGCCCCGGAGCCGGCTTGCGCGCCGTTCACGCCGGCGCGCAGGCGGCCCCAGATGTCGGGCTCCCAGCTGGCGCGTATGTCGAGCCGCAGCCGGCTTTCCGATTCGCCGCCGCGCGCGCCCGAGCGGTTGGCGCGGGCGTCCGCGCCGATCACCGGAAACAGCGAGGCGCGCTGCTGCGCCACCAGCGTGCGCGCCTGCGCGTAGGCGGCCACGGCGGACGCCACGTTCTGGTTCGACACCTCGACCCGCGCCGCCAGATCGTTCAGGATCGGATCGTTGAACAGGGTCCACCAGGGCCCGCGCTCGAGCGTGTCGGCCGGCGCCGCCGCCACCCAGCCCCGCTCGGCCTTGAAGGCGGCCGGCTCGGCGGCGGTGGGACGCTGGTGGGCCGGACCGACGGCGCAACCGCCGATCAGGCACGCCGCCAGGGCGAGCGTGGAAAGTCGGGGGGATCGGATCGGACGCATGGGGACACTCACGGTGATGTGGAAAGGCGGCTCAGATCGCGTTCGGCGCTGCCGCGCCGGCGCAATTTGTCGAGCATGAGGTAGACCACGGGCGTGGTCAGGAGGGTCAGCAGCTGGCTCGCCACCAGGCCGCCGATGATGGCGATGCCGAGCGGGCGGCGCAGCTCGGAGCCCTCGCCGAAGCCGATCGCCAGCGGCAGGGCGCCGAGCGCCGCCGCCAGCGTCGTCATCAGGATCGGCCGGAAGCGCAGCAGGCAGGCCTCGCGCACCGCGTCGAACGGCGTGGCGCCGCGCGAGCGCTCCGCCTCGAGCGCGAAATCGATGATCAGGATGGCGTTTTTCTTGACGATGCCGATCAACAGGAACACCCCGATCAAGGCCATGATCGAAAACTCCAGATCGAACAGCAGCAGCGCGAACACGGCGCCGACGCCGGCCGACGGCAGCGTCGAGAGCACGGTGATCGGATGGACCAGGCTCTCGTACAAAATGCCAAGCACGATATAGATCACCACGATCGCCGCCAGGATCAGCAGCGGTTGCTCCTTGTTAGACTCCTGCGCGGCGCGGGCGATCCCCTCGAAGCTGCCGCGCACATTGTTGGGCAAGCCGATGTCGGCCTCGGCCTGGCGCACCGCGGCTTGCGCCTCGTCGAGGTTGCTGCCCTCGGCCAGGTTGAACGACACCGTCGTGGCCAGCTCGCCGTCCTGGTGGCTGACCGAGGTCGGGGTCGCGCTTTCGGCAAAGCTGGCGAACGCCGACAAGGGCACCATCGTCGTCGCCGCGTTGCTCAGCGCCTGCCCGCTGGCCGGGTCGCGCGCGGCCGCGGCGTTGGCCTGGGTGGCCGCGCCGGCCCTGGCCGGCACGTACACGTCGAGCAGCGCCTCGGGGCTGGTCGCGTAGCGCTGCGCCACGCCCATGATGACCTTGTACTGGTTGAGCTCGTCGTAGATGGTCGAGACCTGGCGCTGGCCGAAGCCGTTGTAGAGCGCGTTGTTCACGTCGCGCATGTTCACCCCCATGCGCGCCGCGCTGTCCTTGTCGACCTCGACGAAGGTCTCGACCCCGTTCTCGGCCAGGTCGGTGTCGATGTCGACCAGCGCCTCCTGCTGCTTCATGGCGTCGGCCAGCTTGGCGGCCCAAAGTTTCAGGTCGGCGCTGCTGTCGCTCTTGAGCGTGTACTGGTAGGTCGAGTTGCTCTGGCGCCCGCCCAGGCGCAGGTCCTGCACCGGATTGAGCCACAGCGACACCCCGGTCACCGTCGCCAGTTGCGGGCGCAGGCGGGCGATCACGGCCTGCCCGCCGTCGGCGCGCTCGGAGGCCGGCTTGAGGTTGACGAACATGAAGCCGCCGCCGGCGCGCGCGCCGCCGGTGAAGCCGACCACGGTGTCGACCGCCGGATCGCTCTTGATGATGTCGACCAGCTGCTTGAGCTTCGTCTGCATCGCCTGGAACGAGATGCTCTGGTCGGCCCGGATGCCGCTGCGGATCTGCCCGGTGTCCTGCTGCGGGAAGAAGCCCTTGGGCACGGCCGTGAACAGGTACACGTTCAGGCCGACCACGAAGGCGAGGATCAGCATCACCAGCGCCTTGCTCGCCAGCGCCCAGTCGAGCGAACGCTCGTAGGCCTTGTGCATGCGCTCGAAGCCGCGCTCGGACCAGCGCGCCAGCCGCCCCGGCGCGCGCTCTATGCCGCCCGGCTTGAGCAGCCAGGCGCACATCATCGGCGTGGTCGTCAGCGAGATGACGAGCGAGATCATGACCGCGGCCGACAGCGTGACCGCGAATTCGCGGAACAGCCGCCCCACCTGCCCCTCCATGAACAGCAGCGGGATGAACACCGCCACCAGCGACAGGCTGATCGAGAGCACCGTGAAGCCGACCTCGCGCGCGCCCAGCAGCGCCGCCTTGGAGCGGTCCATGCCCTGTTCGATGTGGCGGCTGGTGTTCTCGAGCACCACGATGGCGTCGTCGACCACGAAGCCGGTCGCCACCGTCAGCGCCATCAGGCTCAGGTTGTTCAAGCTGAAGCCGAGCAGGTACATCACGCCGAAGGTGCCCAGCAGGGACACCACCGTGGCCACCGCCGGAATCAGCGTCGCGCGCACGCTGCGCAAAAACAGGCTCACCACCAGCACCACCAGCAGGATCGAGATCACCAGCGTGAGCTCGATCTCGCGCAGCGAGGAGCGGATCGAATTGGTGCTGTCGGAGGCGACCTGCAGCCTGATGTCCTGCGGCAGCTGGGCCTGCAGCGACGGCAGCAGCGCGCGGATCGCGTCGACCGTCTCGATCACGTTGGCCTCGGGCTGGCGCGTGACCAGCACCACCACGGCCGGGTCGCCGTTGAACAGGCCGAGCGTGTTGACGTTCTCGACCCCGTCGACCACCTCGGCCACGTCGTCGAGGCCGATCGCGGCGCCGCCGCGCCAGGCCACCACCAGGGTGCGGTAGTCGGCGGCGCTGCGCCCGCCCGTGGCGCTGTTGCCCTGGGCGTAGATCTGCAAGGTGTTGCCGTCCGCCTCGATCGCGCCCATGGGGCGGTTGGCGTTGCTGGCCTGGAGCGCGGCGCGCACGTCCTCCATCGACACGCCGTGGCGGTTGAGCGCATACGGCAGCAGCTCGACCCGCACCGCCGGCAGCGAGCCGCCGCCGATCTCGACGTCGCCCACGCCCTTGACCTGGGCGAGGCGCTGCTGGACCAGGTTCGAGACCGATTCGTAGATCTGCCCGGGCGACTTGGTGCGCGAGGTCAGCGCCAGGATGATCACCGGGGCGTCGGCCGGGTTGGCCTTGCGGTAGGTCGGATTGCTGCGCAGGGTCGCCGGCAGGTCGGCGCGCGCGGCGTTGATGGCCGCCTGCACCTCGCGCGCGGCCGAGTCGATCTTGCGGTTGAGGTCGAACTGCAGGCTGATCCGGGTCGAGCCGCGGCTGCTCGACGAGGTCATCTCGTTTACGCCCGAGATCACGCCGAGGCGCCGCTCGAGCGGCGTGGCCACGCTGCTGGCCATGGTGTCGGGGCTGGCGCCGGGCACCGAGGCGCTCACCGAGATGGTTGGAAAATCGACCTGCGGCAGCGGCGAGACCGGCAGCGCGAAAAACGCGCCCGCGCCGGCCAGCGCGATGCCCAGCGTGAGCAGCACCGTCGCGATCGGACGCCGCACGAACGGTTCGGACAGGTTCACTTGGCCGCCCCGGCCGGCGCGTGCGCGGGGCGCGGCCGCCAGCGGCGCGCCAGGCTGTCGAAGCCGAGGTAGATCACCGGCGTGGTGAACAGCGTGAGCACCTGGCTGACGATCAGGCCGCCAAAAATGGCCAGCCCCAGCGGCCGGCGCAGTTCGGCGCCCTCGCCCCAGCCGAGCATCAGCGGCACCGCGGCGAACAGGGCCGCCAGGGTGGTCATCAGGATCGGACGGAAGCGCAGCAGGGCCGCCTGGTGGATCGCCTCGCGCGCGCTCTTGCCCTCGTCGCGCTCGGCCTCGATGGCGAAGTCGATCATCATGATCGCGTTCTTCTTGACGATGCCGATCAGGAGGATGATGCCGATGATGCCGATCACGCCCAGCCCCTGGCCGCTGACCATCAGCGCCAGCAGGGCGCCCACGCCGGCCGACGGCAGGGTAGACAAGATGGTCAGCGGGTGGATGTAGCTCTCGTACAGCACCCCGAGCACGATGTAGACGCAGACCACGGCGGCCAGGATCAGCCAGAGCTGGTTCGACAGCGAGGCCTGGTAGGCGCCGGCCGCGCCGAGGAAGGTCATGCTCACCGAGGCCGGCAGCGCGATCTCGCGCGCCGCCGCGCGGATCGCGTCGACCGACTGCCCGAGCGAGGCGCCGGGCGCGGTGTCGAAGCCGAGCGTGGTGGCCGGATACTGGGCCACGTGGGTTATCTGCAGCGGCGCCGGCCGCTCGGTGATGGTGGCGACGGCCGACAGCGGCGTCGGCGCGCCCGAGCCGGTGCGCAGTTGCAGCCGGCCCAGCGCCTCGATCCCCATCGCCGGGTCGCGCCGGGCCTCGAGGATCACGCGGTACTGGTTGGTCTCGGTGAAAATGGTCGAGACGATGCGCTGGCCGTAGGCGCTGTAGAGCGCGTCGTCGATGTCGGCCGGCGTGATCGACAAGCGCGCCGCCGTGTCGCGGTCGATGTCGACAAAGGCGGCCACGCCGGTGGCGCCGGCGTCGCTGACCACGTTGCGCAGCGCCGGCTCGCGCCGCAGGCGCTGCTCGAGCTTGTCGGCCCAGGCGGTCACGGTGGCGCTGTCGGCGCCCTCGAGCGAGATGCGGTACTGGGTCGGCCCGGTCTCGGCGTCGATCGTCAGGTCCTGGGTCGGCTGCAGGTACAGCGTCACGCCGGGCACCTCGGCCACGCGGCGGCGCAGGCGCTCCATCGTCACGTCCTGGTGGTCGGCGCGCCCGCCCTTGAGGTTGATCAGCATGCGGCCGGTGTGCAGCATGGTGTTGTTGGCCGCGTCGACGCCCACGTTGGAGCTGAGCGAGGCGACGTCGGGGTCGGCCAGGATCGCCCTGGCGGCCCGTTGCTGCAGGCGCGCCATGCCCTCGTACGAGATCCCCTGGCGCGCCTCGACCCGCGCCTGCAGCTGGCCCGTGTCCTGGGTCGGGAACAGGCCCTTGGGGATGAGCAGGTACAGCAGCACCGTCAACAGCAGCGTGGCCAGCGCCACCAGCAGGGTCAGGCCCTGGCGCGCCAGCACCCAGTGCAGGGAGTGGTCGTAGCGGACGATCACGGCGTCGAAGAACGCCTGCGAGCGGCGCGCGAAGGCGTTCGGTTTCTCGTCGGCGTGGCCGCGCAGCCAGCGCGCCGACATCATCGGCACCAGCGTGAGCGAGACCACGCCCGAGATCAGGATCGTGATGGCCAGCGTGACGGCGAATTCGCGGAACAGGCGCCCGACCACGTCGCCCATGAACAGCAGCGGGATGAGCACCGCGATCAGCGAGACCGTCAGCGAAATGATGGTGAAGCCGATCTGCGCGGCGCCCTTGACGGCGGCGGCCATCGGGGTTTCGCCCTTTTCGATGTGGCGGGCGATGTTCTCGATCATGACGATCGCGTCGTCGACCACGAAGCCGGTGGCGATGGTGAGCGCCATCAGGCTCAGGTTGTTGAGGCTGTAGTCGAGCAGGTACATCGCGCCGCACGCGCCGATCAGCGAGATCGGCACCGACAGGCTGGCGATGACGGTGGCGCGCAAGCTGTGCAGGAACGAGAAGATGACCAGCACCACCAGCACCACCGCCAGCAGCAACTCGATCTCGACGTGCTTGACCGAGGCGCGGATGCCGGTGGTGCGGTCGCTCAGCACCTCGAGCCGCAGGGCCCCCGGCAGGCTCGCCCGCAGTTCGGGCAGGCGCTCCTTGATGGCGTCGACCGTGGCGATCACGTTGGCGCCGGGCTGGCGCTGCACGTTGAGGATGATCGCCGGCTTGAGCCCGGACCACGCGCCCAGGCGCACGTTCTCGGCGCTGTCGACCACCTGCGCCACGTTCGACAGGCGCACCGGCGCGCCGTTGCGGTAGGCGACGATCAGATTTTTGTAGTCGTCGACGGCCAGCAGCTGGTCGTTGGCGTTGATGGTGTACGAGCGCGTGGGGCCGTCGAAACTGCCCTTGGCGCTGTTGACGTTGGCGCCGGCGATGGCCGAGCGCAAGGTGTCGAGCCCGAGCCCGTACGACGCGAGCGCGTCGGTGTCGGCCTGGATGCGCACCGCCGGCCGCTGGCCGCCGCTGAGCGTGACCAGGCCCACGCCCGAGACCTGGCTGATCTTGAGCGCGAGGCGCGTGTTAACCAGGTTCTGCACCTCGGTCAGCGGCATGGTGTCGGAGGTGATCGCCAGTGTCAGCACCGGCGCGTCGGCCGGGTTGACCTTGGCGTAGATGGGCGGCGCCGGCAAGTCGGTCGGCAG
>NZ_PXWF02000051.1 GCF_003011895.2 Massilia glaciei
GCGTAGATGGGCGGCGCCGGCAAGTCGGTCGGCAGCAGCGAGCCGCCGGCGTTGATCGCGGCCTGCACCTCCTGCTCGGCGATGTCGATCTTGTGGCCGAGGCCGAACTGCAGCGTGACCACCGAGACCCCGGCGGCGCTGCTCGAACTCATGCGCTGCAAGCCCGACATCTGGCCGAGCTGGCGCTCGAGCGGCGCGGTGACCGTGCGCGCCATGACCTCGGGACTGGCGCCCGGGTACAGCGTCTGCACCTGGATGGTCGGAAAGTCCACCTGCGGCAGCGCCGACAGGGGCAGGAACTTGAATCCTACCAGCCCGGCCAGCACGATCGCCAGCATCAGCAGCGAGGTGGCGACCGGACGCCGGATGAACGGCGCCGACGGGCTCATGGCCGCCGCTCCGAGGCGCCCGGAGGTGCAGCGGTCATGGCGTCCCTTCTTCGCGCCGGCGGCGCGGGCGCTCCCCGCTTGGCGCGGCCTCGCCGGACGCCGCCGGGGCCGGGGACGCCGCAGCGGGCGCA
>NZ_PXWF02000052.1 GCF_003011895.2 Massilia glaciei
GCGCGCAAGGAGGCGCTGCTGCTGCAATTGCACGAACGGCGCAAGAGCGACGCCGCCAGGTCGCGCGCGGAGCAGGAGCGGCAGCTGGCCGCGCAGGCCAGGGCCGCCGGCGCCTACCGCGACGAGCAGCGGCGCGCCCGCCATGCGCAGTCGGTGCGCGATGCGGCGCCGCCGGCGGCCCGCATGCACGGCGTCGATGGCTTGAGCGCCGACAGCGACGGCGTGCTGCGCGACCCGTTCCGGGACGGCGCCGGCAAGGGGCCCGAACTGGTGCTGATTCCGACCGGCCGCTTCCAGATGGGCTCTCCGCGGCACGAGCGCGACAAGGCGATCGCGGCCGGCTCGCAGGAATCGTGGCTCGCGCGCGAGACGCCGCAGCACTGGGTCGGCATCGAGCGCTCGTTCGCGCTGGGGCGCTACCCGGTCACGGTCGGCGAGTGGCGCCACTTCGTGCGCGCGACCGATTGGCGCGGCGGCGGCGAGGTCCGCTGGGACGCGCCCGGCTTCGCCCAGAGCGACGCCCATCCGGTGGTCGGGGTGGCGTGGGAGGACGCGCAGCGCTATGTGCAGTGGCTTAGCGGGCGCAGCGGCCAGCCCTACCGCCTGCCGAGCGAGGCCGAATGGGAGTACGGCTGCCGCGCCGGCACCCGCACCGCCTTCGGTTTCGGCGACGCGATCAGCCCGGCGCTGGCCAACTACGACGGCCGCTACAGCTACGACGGCAGTCCGAAGGGCGCGCGCCGCCACGGCAGCACCCCGGTGGGCGCGTACCCGCCCAACCCGTGGGGCCTGTTCGACATGCACGGCAATGTGTGGGAGTGGGTGCAGGACGTGGTGCACGAGAGCTACCTGGGCGCGCCGGCCAACGGCCGCGCATGGGAGGAGGGGGGCGAGCCGAACCGTCGCATCCTGCGCGGCGGCGCCTGGCTGTACGCGCCGCACTACCTGCGCTCGGCGCTGCGCAACGGCTTCGCGGCCACCCAGGGCAACGACATCATCGGCTTCCGGGTGGCGCGCGACCTGCCATAGGCGCTTCCAGGCGCCGGGAGGCGGAACTTTCGGGCCGGCCGCAGGCACTAAAAGGGGGGGGGGCAGCCGACCATCGAGAGCTTCCCCATGAAAATCCCCGACAAACTCAAAATCCCCGCGATCGTGTTTGCGCTGCAAGCGGCGCTGCTGACCGGTTGCGCGCTCGTGTTCCTGGTGCTGCTGCCGCGCGCCTGAGGCGTTTGATCAGACTCCCGGCCTCTCAGGCCGTGGCCTTGGCCTGCGGCGCCGCGCGTCCGAGCAGCGAGGCCTGGTAGCGCGCGATGCCGTCCTCGCGTTCGACCAGCGCGTCGGGGTAGGGATCGGCCGAGAACCTGTTGTGGCGCGCCACCTGGCGCAACTGCTCGAGCGGCGCGCCCGGGTGCAGGGCGGTCTCGACGCCGGTGGCCTGGTCCAGATGCCAAAATCCGCCGTGCTGGTGGAACAAGAGCGGAAGCGCGGCCGCGCGCGGCGTGGCCGCCATGGCGGCCGCTCCCGCGCCCGGGTGGCGCTCGGGGTCAAGCAGGTAGAAGCATTCGGCGCGGGCGCCCTGGTCGATCCGGTGCAAAATGACGCCGTTGGGCAGCAGCGCGCTCACGCTGAGCACGACCACGCCCTTGATGCTCGCCGTCAGTTCGAGCCGCATGCCCAGCCGCAGGCGCACCGGCTGGCCCCTGCCGGGCCAGACGCCGTCGACCAGCAGGCCGTAGCGCGAGACGTCCTCGACCTCGTAGCCGCCGGCGCCGCGCCGGATCAGCGCATGCCGACCCGAGATTCGGCGCGTGAGGCCGTCGCCGTCCTGGCCGTCCTCGCAATAATGGGCCAGCAGCACATCGGCCTCGGGCGCGCGCCGCTCGAAGCGTCCCAGCACGCATTCGCCGAGCGCGAACAGGCGCGTCTGGCGCGCCAGGCCCGCCTCGGGCGCGGCGTTGACGAGGCAGGCGGCGCGGCTCGGGTGCGGGTGCGCCGCGCGCGCGGGCGGGGCGTCGATCTCGATCAGGTCCTCGTCCCAGGCGATGGTCGCAAACCCCATGTCGACCTTGCCCGGCTGGGCGTCGAGTTTGAGGTGGGCGATCGAGGCGTTGCGCGCGGTGACGTCGAGGTCGACGCGCCCGCCGCCGGTGTGGGCGTCGAGCCGCGCGATCGAGGCGTCGTCGGCGACCACGCGCACGTTCTTGTGGGTCGACAGGAAAATCTGGTGGATCTCGCTCAGGGTGGCGTCGGCGCGCGGCACCAGGATCAGCATGGTGCAGGCCCAGCGCCGCTGCGCGCCGCCGGCCTCGCCGCGCAGCTCGACGTCGATCTGGTACTGCCCGTGCTCCTTGTTGCGCGAAGAGAATTCGACGACCACGGGCCGCCAGTCGCCGCGCGGGGTGCGCGTGAACATCTGGCCGGCGCCGCCCTGCGCCATCAGCGCCGAGCGCAACCGCATGGCGGCCTCGGGCGCGCAATCGGGCGGCATGCCGCGCAACTCGAGTTTGATGGCCTGGCGCCCGCCGGCCGCGCGCGGATCGAAGCCGCTGATGTGCAGCTGGGGCCGACCCGATGGCGGGGCCGGCGACGATGGCGCGCGCGGCGCGGACGCCAACCCCGGCGCCGCTTGCGCGCCGCGCAGCGCGCTGATCAGCTCAAAGCTGCTCGCCGGCGTGGCCGGTTGCCGGTGGCCGTTGGCGCACGCGGCCTCGCCCGCCACCACCCAAAGGGTGCAATGCGGATGCGCGGGGTGGCTGCACTTTTTCATCGCGTGGCGCTCAGGCGGCCGCCGCGGCGACGCGGATGACGATCGCGGTCAGGTTGTCGATGTGCAGGCCGGCGGGCGGATCGCTGAGCAGGTCCTCGAACAGGGTGTCGGCCATGGCGCGCGCGTCGCCGCACCTGGCCAGCCGCCGCGGCCAGCTGTCGATCCATGGGCCCGGCATGGCGCAGGCCCAGAAACCGTCGGTGGCCAGCGCGTAGACCGCGCCCGGTTGCAGTTCGATGGCGCGGCGGTCGGGCAGGTGGCGCAGGAAGGGCGGCAGCGTGTCCGCCGACAGCGCCAGCAGCGAATCGGAGAGCGGCAGCGCGGTGTCGAACGCGTTGCCCAGTATGAAGGCCTGGCTGATCTGCGAGCGGTGCTCGCCATGCACCTGGTGCCACCACGCCTGTTCGGCGAGCGCGCCGGCCATCGCGTACGCGGTGGCCGGCACATGGTCGACAGTGAGCGCGACGGCGCTCCCGTGAGCGATCTGGTACAGGCGCGAGTCGCCCACATGGTAGAGCAGGGCCGGCAGGCCGGGCCGCAGTTCGAGCAGGGTCAGCGTGGTGCCGGGGCGCCGGCTGCTGTCGGCCGACGGATCGGGAGCGAAGCGGCGCTGCAGGCGCGCGTGCAGGGCGTCGAGCTGGTCCGACAGTTGGTCGAGGCCGGCGCAGGCGGGCAGCTCGAGCAGCCCGCCCACGACCGCCTCGGCCGCCTCGCGCCCGCGCCCGTGCCCGCCCATGCCGTCGAGCACGGCGAGGCGGGCGTGGCCCGGCGGCCAGCCGTGGATGCGTTGCCGCACCTCCCGCTGGTCGTGCAGGTAGACGACGCACCCGTCCACATCGATGAGCAGGAAATTATCCTGGTTCTCGAGGCCGGGGAAGGCGTCGGCGCCGGCGCAGGTGCGCCAGGCGATGTCCAACATCGGGCCGAACTGGAGCGGGTCGAACGTTGGCTTCATTGGACGGGCCTTGCAGGCGGAATGGCAATTGCCATAGCTTAGCGCACTCCGGGCCGTTTGATGCAACGATCAGATGGGGGTTTCCGGCCTTCCCCTCAGAAGCCGCAGACCCATCAGCAAAAGCGACAGCCCGGCGGCGGCGAACGCGGCGCGCACGCCGAAACGGTCGGCCACCGCGCCCCAGGCGATGCTGCCGGCGGTGTAGCCGCCGGCCATCACGAACAGGTAGATCGACATGGTGCGCGCGCGCACGGCCGGCCCGAACGCGGCCTGTGCCGCGGCGTTGAGCGTGGTCACGATGGTCGACCAGGCCATGCCGCCGCACACGATCAGCGGGACCAGCAGCAGCAGCGAGGCAATCCAGGGCATGATCAACAACATGGCGGCGTAGACGAACATGGCGCCGGCCAGCAGATGGGTGCGCCCGAAACGGCAACGCACCGCGGGCAGCACGAAGGCCGCCGCGACCGCGCCGACCCCGAGGCTGCCCATCAGGGTGCCGAACGCATGCGAGTCGAGCCGCAGCACGTCGCGCACGAACAGCGGCAGCAGCGACGCGAACACGATGGTGGTGAAGAACACGCCGCCGACATTGCCCAGCAGGTGGCGGAAGCGGGCGCAGCCGAAGGCGGTGCCGAAGCCCGTTTTCAGGCTGCGCATGAAGCGCGCTTCGGCCACGCGCGAGGCGCCGCCCTCGCGCCACCAGAGCCAGTACACCGAAAGGATGCCCAGAAAGGAAATCGCGTTGAGCCAGAACAGGGCGGCGGCGCCGATCCAGTTGAACAGCAGGCCCCCGAGCGCGGGGCCGGCGATGGCGGCGACGTTGTAGCTCAGGTTGTTGAGCGAGCCGGCCGCCTCTATCTCGTCGGGCTCGACCAGCTCGGCCATGGCGGCCTGCCAGGCCGGCCACATGAAGGCCGAACCCATGCCCACGCAAAAGGTCAGCGCCAGCACCGGCGCGGCCGAGGCGTGGCCCGTCGCCACCAGCACGGCCATCGCGCAGGCGCACAGGGCCATGAACAAATTGCAAAAGAACAGGTACTTGGGTCGCGCGACGCGGTCGGCGAGGACGCCGGCGAACAAGGCAAACAGGACGATCGGCAGGTAGGCCGCCGTCTGCACCAGGGTCGTGACCGAGGCCGAATGCGAGAGCGAGGCGATCAGCCAGGCCGAGGCGAAGGTCTGGGTCCAGGTGCCCAGGTTCGACACCAGGTTGGCGCACCAGAGCCGGCGGTAGCGCGCGTGCCGCAGCGGTTTTGACATGGGCACCCGCACGCGCGCGCGGTGCTCCTGGATGGGGCCGGTCAGTGTATCTTTTGGCATACTGTTGGTGCAAGCGGTTGATGCAAGCGGTTGATGCAAGCGGTGGACGCAAGCGCGGTGCAAGCGCTTGGGGCCGGGCGAGGGCGGGACCCGACAAGTCTAGGCGCAATAGTGCTCACAGTCAACATTTTGAGCGGCTTGCGTGTGCACTTATTGTGCGATTGCAAAATCAATTATCGGGATGCAAAGACATGCAAAAAAAAGCCACCATACGTCGCATTGAAGAGCGCGATTTGCCGGAAGTCGCCGGCCTGCTCGCGGCGCTCGCCGGCGCGTTCATCCTGCCGGAGATGGACGCCGACGCCGGCCGCCGTTTCCTGGCAGACAACGACCAGGCGGCGATCGCGGGCAATGTCGCCAATGGTTTCGTCTACCACGTGGCCGAATCGGCTGGCGCGATCGCTGGTTTCGTCGGCGTGCGCGAACACGCGCATATCTTTCATCTGTACGTCGACACGGCATGGCAGCGCCGCGGCGTGGCGCGCGCGCTGTGGGACGCGGCGCGGCGCGCGGCGGTGGAGGGAGGCAACCAGGGCGTATTCACGGTCAACTCGTCGAATCATGCGGTCGGCGCGTACGCGGCGCTCGGTTTTGTGCCGACCGCACCGATGCAATGCGTCAAAGGGGTGTTTTTCAATCCGATGCGGCGCGCGCCGACGTAGTGTTGGCGCGCCGTTTTGGCGCGCCAGCCCGCATGCCCCATGCCACGGCGCAACCGCGGACGAAAAAAACGCTGGCCGGCACATGCCGGTCAGCGTCTTGTTTGCTGCGCGTCAGCGATTAGCGGCGATGGCCGCGGTGGTGGCCGTGATGGCCGCGATGGTGGCGCCGCTTGCCGTAGCCGTAGCCGTAACCGCTGCCAATGACGACCACCGGCGGGCTGTAATACTGCGGCGCGTAATACACCGGCTCCGGCTCGTAGTAGGAATAGGCCGGCGCGTAGCCCTGCTGGCCATAATAGCCGTTGTTGCTGTAGCGGCGGTCGTGGCGGTTGTCGTAGCGGTTGTCGTAGCGGTTGTCGTAGCGGTTGTCGTAGCGGTTGTCGTAGCGGTTGTCGTAATAGCCGTCGCGGTTGTCGTAGTAGCCGTCGTTGTGGCGGCTTGCCGAATTACCCACCGCGGCGCCGATGACGCCGCCGACGAGGGCGCCGTTGCGGTGGCCCGTGTGGTGGCCGATTGCGGCGCCGATCACGGCACCGACTGCAGTGTTGACACCACGATCGCTAGCCATGGCCGCGGGGGAGGTGACCGAGGCGGCCAGTATCGCCGCGGCCAAGCAAATTTTGTTCAACATGGCGTTTCCTTTCACCGCAGCCGAGATCGGGATGATCACTAAATCGCCGGGCATGGGCGCACTATACTTGGGCGCGGATTTACCGCCAGAGCTTATACACATGCTTACAATTCGGGCGGCAGCCTAACATTCAGGCGCCAGCCTCCCGCCTCAAATTTGGCGCCGGCCTCCCATTCGGCCCGCAGCAGGCTGTAGACCTTGGCGTCGCGGATCGTGCCGCGGGTGAAAAAGCCGCCGCGCATCGTGCCCTCGCAGGTGAAGCCGCACTTTTGCGCTATGCGTTCGGAGCCGGTGTTTTCGGGATCCATGAGCAATTCGAGGCGGTTGTAGGCGTACGTCATGAACAAATGGTCGCACAGCATGCGCGTGGCCTCGGTCATGATGCCGCGCCCCGAGGCGGCCGGGACCAGCATGCGGTAGCCGATTTCGCGGCAGATCGGGGTGCGGCTCTTGAAGTGCGATATTAGTCCGACAATGTTGCCGGTCGTGTCTTCGAGCAAGAAATGCTCGCGCTCGTCGGTCACCATGCCCGTCTTCGCAAACTCCTGGCGGATGTTCTCGGGCGCGCGCAGCTGGGTCGAGAAGAACTCGCCGCGCGTCGACAGGTCGTTATACAGCGATATGTAGGTGTCGAGGTCGGTCGAGACGATGTGCCTCACCGTGCAAAGCGAGCCCTTGAGCATGTTTTTCTTCCACTGGTTGCGAACGGTTTATGGTAAGTCAAAATTGTCTTATCGACACAGTGGCCCGGGCGCGCGGAAAAATACCCTTGCACAAGGGTGCGCGCCCCCCATCTAGGAGCCTGTCGGACTTAGGGAGTCGAAGCGAAAAAAGTGCTGGACGAGGACAGATTTTGACGATTTCGCAGTGCCAATAGCGAGCTATTGGCCGAGAAAGCGGCGAAATATGGACCGTCCAGCACTTTTTGCAGCCGACGATCCTAAGTCCGACAGGCTCCTACTCCCGACCACCAAACCGGATTTGCTATGCCTTCCCGCCGCGTCATTTTCACCGTCGTCAGCCTGCTCGCGCTGCTGCACGCCCACATCGGCATGCGCCTGCTGCCGGCCATGTCGCTCGAGTCCGCCGGACTGGCCTTCGGCGTGGCGCTGCTGGCCGCCTCATGCCTGCTGGTGCCCACCGGCCTGCTCGCCCCGAGCCTCAAGCGGCTGCGCTGGGCCGACCAGTTGTCGTGGGCCGGCATGCTGGCGATGGGCTTGTTTTCATCCTTGCTCATGCTGACCTTGCTGCGCGACGTCACGCTGCTCCTGCTCGCCGCGATCGGCGCCAGCAGCGCGGCGATCGACGCCGGCAGCGCCTTCACGGTGCCGCCGCTCGCGCTCGGCGTGACGCTGGTGGGCCTGTTCAACGCGCGCCGGCTGGCCCGGGTGGTCGAGGTCTAGGTGCCGATCGCCGGGCTGCCGGCCGCCCTGCACGGCTACGCAATCGTCCAGATCTCCGACATCCACGTCGGCCCGACCATCAAGCGCGGCTACCTCGACGCCATCGTCGACAGGGTCAACGCGCTGCAGGCGGACGCGATCGCCATCACCGGCGACCTGGTCGACGGTAGCGTGCGCCGGCTGGCCGCGCACACGGCGCCGCTGGCGCGGCTGCGGGCGCGCGACGGCGCCTTTTTTGTCACCGGAAACCACGAATATTACTCGGGCGCCCAGCAGTGGATCGACGAGATGCGCCGGCTGGGCCTGACGGTGCTGCTGAACCAGCACGTGGTGCGCGAACGCGACGGGAAGGGCGTCATGATCGCCGGCGTGACCGATTTCACGGCCCACCATTTCGACGCCTCGCAGCGCAGCGACCCGCACGCGGCGGCCGCCGGCGCGCCCGCGCATGTGTGCGTCAAGATCCTGCTGGCGCACCAGCCGCGCAGCGCCGAGGCGGCCGCGGCGGCCGGTTTCGACCTGCAGTTGTCGGGCCACACGCAAGGCGGCCAGTTCTTTCCGTGGAATTTGTTCGTGCCCCTGCAGCAGCCGTTCACGGCCGGACTGAACCGGCTGCGCGCGCTGTGGGTCTGCACCAGCCGCGGCACCGGCTATTGGGGGCCGCCGAAACGTTTCGGCGCGCCATCCGAAATCACGCGCCTGCGGCTGGTGCCCGGATGAGCCAGGCAAAAAAAAAGCCCGGCATCGCTGCCGGGCTTTCTTTATCGCCGGATCGGCGGTTCCGGTGGGAACTACAGGTTCAGCTTCGGCAGGTAACCGCCGGGAATGACGCCGAACACCGACAGGACGATCAGGATCAGCAAGATGATGAAGAGCACGCGGACGATTTGCGCGACCGGCGCCGGCAACGGCAGCATGCTGACAAGCCACCATATGAGTCCGAAGACGATCAGGTAGACGATAAGGCTGATTAGAATATCCATTTTTTTTCCTCGGCTGCTGTTGAAGTGCTGTATGTCGAATTAGACAAGCCGACGATATCGCAGTATGGATGGGCACTCCGTTCGCTAGGGCACATAAGGAAGTGTTAATCATTATCGCCGGTAAACCGTGCCGTGCGGTATGGACGGTTGCGGCAATTGCGCCCATACTGTTGTGTGCAAGGCGGTAATCTTGCCCCCTATAAACAATCTACCTGCCCTGCATGGAAAAAAACGACGACAAGCGGCAGCAAATGATACGCGAGGTGCTGGCGGTGCCGGGAGGGGACAGCGGCGCCGACACGCTGGCCCGCGCCATGCTGGCGTGGGTGCGGTTGGCCGCGCATCTGAGTCCGCTGATCGGCGAGGCGGGTTTTTGCGCGCTGTACGGCCGCGCCGTGCGCCTGTCCTCGCCCGAGGGCGACTGGCCGGCGGCAACCCATGGCGTGCGCTCGATCGCGGCGCTGCTTGCCACGCTCAACAGCAGTCTCGCGGCGGTCGCGCCGTCCACCGCGAGCGCGGCCAACGCGGCGCTGCTCGAGACCTTCACCAGGCTGTTGGCGGGCTTGATAGGCGAGGCGTTGACGATCCGCCTTCTGAATACAGCATGGGCCGTACGGCCTGACGGAAAGAGTACATGAACGACAAAGTGAAGTTGGGTTACCAGGCCACCGGCGTGCCGGGGCTCGATATCCTGCTCGGCGGCGGGCTGGGCGAGTTTTCCTTCAATGTGATCGCCGGGGCGCCCGGCAGCGGCAAGACCACGCTGGCGCACCAGATTATGTTTTCTCTGGCGTCGGAGCAAAAAAAGGCATTGTTCTTTACGGTGCTGGGCGAACCGCCCCTGAAGATGCTGCGCTACCAGCAGCAATACACGTTTTTCGACATCGACAAGGTCGACACCTGCATCCGCTACGTGAACCTGGCCGAGGACCTGCGCACGGGCGATTTCAGCGGTGTGCTCGCGCGCATCGTCAAGGAGGTCGAGGCGTTCTCGCCGGCGCTGGTGTTCGTCGATTCGTTCCGCTCCGTGATCCAGATGGCCAAGAACGGCAACGAGGGCGTGGCCGAGCTGCAGCACTTCATCCAGGAACTCGGCACCCGCATGACGAGCTGGCAGGCCACCACCTTCCTGATCGGCGAGTACGCCAACTCCGACATCGAGGCCAACCCGGTGATGACGGTGGCCGACGGCATGTTCTCGCTGAGCCAGCAGGTGGCCCAGAATTCGGCCGTGCGTAAGATCCGCATCGTCAAGATGCGCGGCCAGCCGCACCTGACCGGCGCCCACACCTTCCGCATCACGGCCGACGGGCTGCGCATCTATCCGCGCCTGCTGCCGGCGGTGGCCAACGCGCCGTGGCGCGACGACGGCGCCGCGGCGCCCCGGGTCGCGATGGGCAACGCCGAACTCGACGCGATGCTTGCCGGCGGCCTGCCGCCGGGCCACGCGGTGATGGTGGTGGGCCCGCCCGGCTCGGGCAAGACCATCCTCGGCACCGCGTTCCTGGCCGAGGGTGCGCGCGCCGGCGAGCACGGGGTGGTCGCCTGTTTCGACAAAGGGCCTTTGCGCCTGCGCAACGACTCGCTGGCGCGCATGATCCGGGCCGGCCAGGTGTCGGTCGTCGAGAAACGCTCGCTCGACATGTCGATCGAGGAGCTGCTCGACGACCTGGTGCAGGAGATCGAGCGCAGCGGCGCCAAGCGCGTCGTGATCGACTCGCTGTCCGAGGTCGGCCTGTTCCTCGCGCCCGAATTCCGCCAGGATTACCGCGAGACCATATTCCGCGTGCTCGCCTGCCTCGCCGGCCAGGGCGTGACGGTGATGGTCATCATGGGCCTCGAGGACCGCTATTACGAGCTGCGCTTCAGTCATGACGAGGCCGCCTTCCTGGTCGACGCCATCATCGCCATGCGCTACGTCGAGTTCGAGGGCCGCCTTAACAAATTCATCTCCGTGGTCAAGGTGCGCGGAAGCGGGCACAGCACCGATTTGCGCCGCTATGTGATCACCGACGCCGGCATCGAGATCGACGCCGCGCCCGGCTTCGAAGGGCTGCTCAACGGCCACCCGTCGAGCCTCGAGCGCGGCCGGTTCTGACCATGGGCGAGATGGCCAAGCCCGAAGGCGCGGCGGGCCCGGCCCCGGCCCGGCCGGCCGATGGCGCGGCGCAGGCCCAGATGGACGAGCCGCAACTGCGGGCCGCGCTCGCGTTGCTCACGCAGGAGGTCGAAACGCTGCGGCTGGCCGGCGCCGAGCGCGACACGCTTGCCGGCCTGGTCAACCAACTGCGCGAGGCCAACCAGAACCTGTTGCTCGATTCGGTCGACGCACGGGTCTTGCGCGAGGATGCCGGCCAGATCGAGCGGCGCCAGTCCGATTTCCTGGCCACGCTCGCGCATGAATTGCGCAACCCGCTCGCGCCGATCAGCCTGGCCAGCAGCATGCTGACCAAGACCCCGGGCACGGCGTCCCAGTTGCTGAACCTGCAAACGATCATCGAGCGCCAGGTCAAACATTTGTCTCGCCTGCTCGACGAGTTGCTCGACGCGGCCCGCCTCAGCAGCGGCAGGATCGCGCTGACGTGGCTGCCGTTGGCGCTCGGCGCGCTGCTCGCGCGCGCCGCCGAGGTGGTGCAGGGCCGTGTGAGCGAGCGGCGCCAGCGGCTCACGCTGAAAATCGGAACGGCGCCGATCGTGGTCGACGGCGACCAGGCCCGGCTGGTGCAGGCGTTCGCGAACCTGCTCGTGAACGCGTCCAAGTACACGCACGACGGCGGGCGCATCGAGATCGAGGCGCGCGTGCTCGACGGGCAGGCCGTGGTCACGGTCAGCGACAACGGCGCCGGCATCGCGCCCGACGTGATGCCGCACATATTCTATCTGTACACGCACGGGCCGTCGTCGCTCACGCGTCCCGAATCGGGCCTCGGGGTCGGTTTGAACGTGGTGCGCAACATCGTCGAGATGCACGGCGGCGCGGTGGCCGCCGCCAGCGGTGGTCAGATGAGCGGCAGCATGTTCACGGTGACCCTGCCGCTGTCGCGCGCGGGCTTGCCGGCCGAACCGCCCGCTGCGCCAGGGCCGGCGCAGCCTAGGCGCGGACGCCACATCCTGCTGGTCGAGGACAACGTCGACGCCAGCGACACCCTGAGCATGCTGCTGCGCCACGAGGGCCATTCGGTGGTCACGGCCTACGACGGCCCGACCGGGCTAGCGATGGCGTACGCGCACCGTTTCGACGTCCTGATCTGCGACATCGGCCTGCCCGGGCTCGATGGATACGACCTGATCCGCAAATTGCGCGGCTCCGCCGGCGCCCACATCCCCTTCGCGATCGCGGTGTCGGGATTCAGCATGGCCGAGGGCCGCCCGCGCGCCATCGCCGCCGGCTTCGGCCAGTACCTGGTCAAGCCGATCAATGTCGACGCCCTGCTGACCCTGATCGCCTCGGACGCGGTGACGCAACTCGTGCGCAAGGACGGTTGACGTTGCGGTTTTAACGACGCAAACGCCGATCCGGCCCCACACGGTCCGCAAGTGACGCTATACTTTTCGGGATGGGCCTTGTCGAATTAATAATTCGACGGGGCGGAGCGCTGCCTTGGCGGCGTTTTTGATCAATCTCGGGCGTGTGAACACGTGTGAGCACCTATGCTAAATAATCTACTCGACGCCGCCGCCGGCCTGCGCAGCGCCAGCCCGGCGCCGGCCGCGCTGTTGCCGCCTTTCGCCCCCTACGCCAGCCGCGCGACAAATGGCATCTACAACCTGCTGTTCAGCGATAACACGACGGTCTTCAAGCCCAAACGCAGTGTCAACCCGTCGCCGTGGCAGGCCATCCTGTTCTCGTCGCCGCCCGATTTCCCGGCCCTGGAGGCGCTCGCCGCCGATGCCGCGCAGGAGGGGCAGATCCGGTATCTGGCGTATGCGCGCCTGCGCCGGCACGGGCAGCGGGTGCGGCCCAAGATTTTGCTCGGCGTGATCATCGAGGTGCGCCTGCCCAACGGCCTCGACACGCTGGCCGCGTTTTCGGACGGCGGGGTCGACTACATCAATCAATCGGGCAAGCAGATCGCGATCCGCAATTCGCTAAAAACGATGGTCGGGGAGCTGTTGGACGCGTCCGACACCGTGGTCGCGCAAATCGGGCCGTGGAGCAAGGCGCGCCAGCCGCCGCCGGTGCGCGGCAAAATCCGATTGTCGTTCCTGGTGTCCGACGGCCTGTATTTCGGCGAGGGCCCGATGGCGGCGATGCAGAGCGAGCCGATGGCCGGGCCGATCATCCGCCAGGCCACCGAACTGTTGGCGGTTTTGGGGAAGATGGATTCGGATTAGATCCAGGTTGTGCTAAAATCGCGCCCGCTGCCCGGATGGTGAAACTGGTAGACACCCGAGACTTAAAATCTCGTGCTCGTAAGGGCGTGCCGGTTCGATTCCGGCTCCGGGCACCAAGAACTTGACTTACATTGTTTCATGCAGCATCGAAACCCGCCTCTCTCATAGGGAGCGCGGGTTTTTTGTTGTGCTACCCCGTTGCGTGACGTAGTATCAAATATCACGTGTTTCTTGGTAGTTTTGTTGGTATCTCGAACCCATGAAATCCACATACCAACAACAGGCTCAATATGGCACTCACCGCGACCGCTCTACAGCATCTAAAACACAGCGGCGCGGCGGCGGGTGACAAGCTCACCGATGCGCAAGGGCTGCACCTGCTGGTGACCGCCGCTGGCAAATACTGGCGTCTCAATTACCGCTTCGACGGCAAGCAGAAAACGCTGGCGTTGGGCGTCTACCCTGCGGTATCGCTCGCCAAGGCCCGAAAACGCCGCGACGAGGCCCGCGAACTGCTGGCCGATGGAATCGATCCCGGCCAGGCGAAGATTGACGCCAAGCTTGCCAAGGCCGAATCAGAGGCGAGCACGTTCGAAACGGTCGCCCGTTCATGGCTGAACAAGACGGCGGGAAATCGGGCCACCAGCACGCAGCAAAAGAACACAAACTGGCTGGAAAAGAACGTATTCCCGTCCATTGGCAAGATGCCTATTTCGACCATCAAGCCGCGCGACGTGCTGGCGACGCTGCAAAAGATTGAGGCGCGCGGGGCCATCGAGTCGGCGCACAAGATCAAACAATTGTGCGGCCAGGTGTTCCGCGCCGCCGTCGCCAGTGGACTCGCTGACCGCGACGTGACCGCCGACTTGCGGGGCGCGCTGTCGTCGGTCCCAAAGGCGAACTTTGCGGCGATCACTGAACCATTACACGCTGGCGCGCTGCTGCGCTCGATCCATGCCTATACCGGCCACCCCTACGCAATAGCAGCGCTCAAGCTCTCGCCGCTTGTGTTTGTGCGACCGGGTGAACTTCGCAGCGCCGAGTGGGCAGAAATCGACCTGGAGGCGGCGGAATGGCGTATTCCGGGCGTCAAAATGAAAATGGGCCAAGACCACCTTGTGCCGCTCTCGACACAGGCTGTAGACCTGCTGCGCGCCATGCACGGCATGACCGGGGACGGCAAGTATGTTTTCCCTAGCATTCGTACAAGCGACCGCTGCATGAGCGAGAACACCGTCAACGCTGCGCTACGCAGCATGGGCTATGCAAAAGAAGTGATGACCGGCCACGGCTTTCGCGCGATGGCGCGAACCATCATGGATGAGGTAATGGGCGAACGCGTCGACCTGATCGAACACCAGTTGGCGCACGCCGTGAAAGACCCGAACGGACGGGCATACAACCGCACAGCCCATCTGCCAGCGCGCAGGGAAATGATGCAGCGCTGGGCAGACTACCTCGACAAACTGCGCGCGGGGGCAGACGTCATACCCCTGCGCAGCAGTACCGCATGAATTTATCGCTTTCAAGCAGAGGATCAAATGACGAGTCAAACGGTAAGTCAATTTGCCGCCGAAATTAACATGCCGGCAGACTTACTGCTGACGCAGCTACGTTCTGCTGGCGTCGAGAAGAGTTCGGCATCAGAACCCTTGTCTAAAGAGGATAAGGATCGGCTGCTGACATATTTACGGGCGCTCCATAGGGACCCGTCAGAGCCAGAGATAAAGCTTCCCTCTCAGCAGCAAAAAGCTTTACAGGCAATCGCTGACGACGAAAACGGCGCAGAGTGGCGCGTCCTCGAGGAATTGACGTGGGCAACGCTCTCTAACGCAACGATTGAGCACGACTTTCAGACAGCTGCAAACGCGATAGTAGCCAAAATATTCTTGCTCGGGAGACTACCTAAGAAGCGAAAAGGAAGGCCAAAAGGTGAAGGTGGCGACGGGTGGGACATTTCGAGTCTCTATTATTTTTTCAAAGATGGGGGTGATTCGTACGAACAAGCGGTTGCAAAGGTGGCGCAGAAGTTTTGTAAAGACGAGCGCCACATTATGAGGCTGGTGAAGGAAAACAAATACTTCATTGGCGACACCTTGGAAGAGCGGACGAGAACACGAAAATGGTGGGCGATGTGCGCGGAATATCAACGTGAATCAAAAGCAGAGGGCAGAACTAACTCTCTCGACCACGTCCGTAAAATTTTAGCGGTTGCGCAAGAGCGCGATTTTATAGCGGAACTCGAGGACATAATTCGGCGGGCAATCAGCAACGAGCCACCAGCTGACATAAAGTAGGTGACTCTTATTGTCAGTGACTCCGAGATCGATCGAGTTGATAGTCACCCCATCCGTGCTACGGCACGCTTTAAAGG
>NZ_PXWF02000053.1 GCF_003011895.2 Massilia glaciei
CCCGTTAAGTCCGGTGGATTGCCTGCCGACCGCAAGCGCAGGCAGCTGGTCTGGCACCGGGTTTGTTGGCGTGGCGACCGAGTGACGAATGTGTCGATTTATGTAAGTCAAAAAAGTGTTATAGCAAAACGCGATTCTCTTCCCCTCGTGCAAATTTTCCCAAATTGTTGTGATTGCATATCCCTCCTCGATGGCTTGCTTTACATCGTCGCGCACAGCCAAAAACGCAACGAGGTTTTTCTCACGTCTTGTCGATTTCCGTTGCTTGATCCACGCGGCAAGCTCGTCTGAATACCTTGTCGCCATTTTGCTTTCACCGTTGAAATTTGCGCTGAAGCCATGCCAGGCTGACCCACATTGCACCCAGTTCGATTATATGAATATTCGATATAGACGTTGAAGGTACCTCGTATTTCATTGATCTAATCGAGGATAAATCGAAAACGTTACCGGTACTCTTGCTTGGCATATTCCAGACGCAGAGGCGGGCAAGATGGGTGACGATAGCTATCCGGCAGGCCGGATAACTCTCTTCACTTTCCCTTATTCGCGCCTGTGGCGGCTCAACGGAAATCTTGCTCTGCGAGGCAGGCGGCTGCCGCCGCCGGAAGCAACCACAACAGCAAAGGAGGCCGCCATGGCCATTAACGGCAACCGACCATTCACCACAATAGTGAAACGCTCCCCGACCGCGGAGATCTGGTTTGCACCGCACTGCGACTCCTTGGAGAAAATCGAGGCGGCCGGTTCGAGAGAATCGGTCACCGATCTTGAAATGCGCCTCCATGTGGTCTGCGAGACCCGGGCCTAGGAATCACGCGGCCACATCGTGGTTGAGGAAGGCTAACGTCGAAGAAGGGCAACATCATGACGGACAAGGCCACAAAAGTGACCCGGAAGCACAAGCACCTGCGGGTGCCAGTCCTGCCAGAGGAGGAAGCGCAGATCGCGCGCAACGCGAAGGCCGCCAACCTCCCTGTGGCGGTCTTCCTGCGCAACATCGGGCAGGGCTACGAGGCACGCAGCATTCTGGACAACCGCCGCATCGAGGAGCTGGCACGGATCAATGGCGACCTCGGACGCCTGGGTGGCTTGCTGAAACTCTGGCTGACCAATGATGCCAGGACAGCGGAGTTCGGCGAGGCCACAATACGCGCCCTGCTGTCAAAACTCGAAGCGACCCAGGACCAGATGCACGGGGTCATGCGCGAGGTGCTGATACCGAGGTCGCATCGGTGAAAACTTTAGCGGCTAAATTTTGCGGACGGTTCGCATGATCATCCGTCACGTTCCGATGGAATCCGTGCAGAAGAGTAACTTCACGGACCTGGTCGAGTATATGACCGATCCCAACGACAGAAACGAGCGGGTCGGGAACGTCACGATAACGAATTGCCAGTCCCAGCGGGTCGAGACAGCCATGCTCGAAATAATAAATACGCAAAGACTAAACACGCTCTCGAAAGCGGACAAGACCTATCACCTGGTCGTCGCCTTCCCTGTCGGCGAACTGCCCGACGCGGCGACCCTGAAAGCCATCGAGGAACGAATCTGCGTAGTCATCGGATTCGGCGAGCATCAGCGAGTGAGCGCCGTTCATCACGACACCGACAACCTGCACTTGCACATCGCAATCAACAAGATTCATCCCACCCGCTACACGACCCACGAGCCGTTCAACGCCTACCACCTGCTGGGGCAGCTTTGCGACAAGCTCGAAGTCGAGTATGGCTTTCAGAAGGTCAACCATCAAGCCAACAAGAACCGAAGTGAAAACCGCGCGGCGGACATGGAGCGGCACTCGGATGTTGAAAGCCTGCTGGGTTGGATCAAGCGCGAGTGCCAGGATCAGATACTTGGCGCGCAGTCCTGGTCGTCGCTGCACCAGGTCATGCGCGACCATGGGCTTGAAATATGCGAACACGCCAACGGCCTGATCATCAGCGCCAACAACGGCGTCAGCGTCAAGGCCAGTTCGGTGCATAGAAAGTTTTCAAAGAAAAACCTCGAAGGGCGTTTAGGCAGTTTTACGAAATCCCAGGTGGCGGCCACGGATTCGCCGCAGAAGCAATACGAAAAAAAACCGATGCGTTCGATGGTTAACACGGTCGAGCTTTACGCCCGTTACAAGCAAGCCCAACAATTAGCCATGGACGCCAGAGTGGCCGAGTGGGCCAAAGCCGTCGCACGCAAGAACCATCTTTTAGAGGACGCAAAGCGCGCGGGGCGGTTGAAGAGAGCTGCGGTCAAGTTCAGTGGATCGCCGGGTTTGGGGAAAAGACTCATGTACGCGTTTATCAACAAGACGCGGCACGACGACATTGCCGCGGCCACCAAGGCCTACATGAGGGAGCGGGAAGCAATTTACACAAAATACAAGCGCATGGCCTGGGCCGACTGGCTGCGCAAAGAGGCTATGGCGGGCGACCAGGAGGCCCTGGAAGCGCTGCGTTCGCGCGAAGCTTCGACTGGACTCAGGGGCAACACGGTGGCTGGGAAGGGCGGCGCCAAAAACTCCGCGGCGCCGCCGTCCCGGCACGACAACATCACCAAGCGCGGCACGATCATCTACAGGGTCGGGGCGAGCGCGGTCCGCGACGACGGCGACAAACTCAACGTGTCGCGCGGCGCCGACGACGCGGCCCTGCAGGTCGCGTTGCGCATGGCGGTCGAGCGATACGGAATCACCATCACGGTCGACGGCACCGCGGCGTTCAAGGAACAGATCGCACGGGCGGCGGCAGCGGGCAACCTCACCATCAGCTTTGACGACGCGGCCCTGGAGGCGCGCCGCCGGCAGCTGATCCAATCCAAAACCACCAAGGAGAGAAAGCATGGAAGCAACATCAGAATCGACAAACGGGAAGTCCGAGGACAACAGGATCGCGGAGGCGATGGCCGCCATGGACAATCCGCAACCGGCGCCGCCGACGCCGCAAGTGCTGCTCGAGCAGGAGCAGCCGCCCCGGCAAGACAGCGACATGCCGCGAGCGTTAAGCCCGACACTGGAAAAGCTGGCAAAAACCCGCCGCCCCTCGCCCGGCACGCTGTGCGAGGTATGCCCGAACTCGATCTGGTTCACGTCGCCGAACGAGGTGAAATGCTATTGCAGGGTCATGTACCTGGTGGTGTGGGGCAGCAAGGAGCCAAACCAAATAACCGGGTGCGACGGGATATACGTGGGCCAGGACGAGTAAGACCGTCGGGCGCCCACCCTGCCCCAGCCACGAAAGCCGATCATGGCGGCAAGCCCAACATCGGCAAGCTCGGTCGCGTGCCTCCCCCTGCGAGCAAGGACCGTCTGCGCCCTCTGTCGCAACTCGGCGCCATCAGTATCGGCGCCCACGGCACTGCGGCAGCGGCCCCGCACCCCGCCCCTATGACCGAGCCACAGCCAGCAGCAACGACAACGGAGCATATGGAGGCGACGAATCGCCGTGATCTATTGGGTTCTGACAAGACGCTGCCGGGCAATGCCGCCGCCGAGAAGTACGTCAATGAGCGAGAACAAAAGCGGGCCAAACAATTCGATATACCGAAGCAGATGAAATATACTTTTACTAATGATATAAAAATGATATTTCACGGTATGCGTCAGATCGACGGGCAGACGCTGGCCCTGCTCAAACAAGGTGATGAGCTCATCGCCCTGCCCGTCGACGACGCTACCGCCCGCCGCCTCAAGCTGTTGGCGGTCGGCGAGCATATCTTAGTGACAGCCAGGGGCGTCATCAAAACGAAAGGAAGGAGCAGATGAGCGATCGGTTCAACAATGCGGTGGGACCGCAGGTACGCGCTAGGCAGAAGGGACCGGGAAAGGTCATCCCTGCCCTGGCCGTTTTGTCGCTGGGGGGAGGACTGCAGGCGGCTACGCAGTTCTTCGCGAACGACATGCGCTATCAGGATGCCCTCGGCCCGAACATCGATCACATCTACGCGCCGTGGGGGATCATCGAGTGGGCGGCCAAATGGCACGGGCAGTACCCGGATGCGTTCATGCGCGCCGGAAGCGTGGGCCTGTCCTTGGCCGGTGTAGGCCTTGTCAGTCTGTTCGTCGCAAAGATGGTCATGGCGAACACCTCTAAGGTCAACGAATACCTGCACGGCTCTGCCCGCTGGGCAAACAAGAAGGACATTCAGGACGCGGGACTGTTGCCGCGCCCGCGCAAATGGCATGAGATTTTGCGCGGAGCGCAGCCGGCCGCCAGCAACGGCGTCTACATCGGTGCGTGGGTCGACAGCAGCGGCAAGCTGCACTACCTGCGCCACAACGGGCCGGAGCACGTTTTGACGTACGCGCCAACACGTTCGGGCAAAGGCGTAGGCCTGGTGGTGCCGACTCTGCTGTCCTGGCCTGACAGTTGCCTCATCACGGACCTGAAAGGCGAACTGTGGGCGATGACGGCGGGCTGGCGCCAGAAGTACGCGAAAAACAAGGTGCTGCGCTTCGAGCCTGCCGATCCGAACTGCGAGGTGTTTCACAACGCCTTGGATGAGATCCGCGTCGGTAGCGGACACGAAGTCGGCGACGTGCAAAGCCTGGCGACTCTGATCGCCGACCCGGACGGCAAGGGACTGGAAACGCATTGGCAGAAGACCAGCCAGGCGCTCCTGGTCGGCGTCATCCTGCACGCGTTGTACAAGAAGAGGAACGAAGGCACCCCGGCCACATTGCCGTACGTTGACCACATGCTGGCCGACCCCGACCGCAGCACGGCCGAACTGTGGATGGAAATGGCGACCTACGGCCACGTCGACGGCAAGAACCATCCGGCGGTCGGCGCCGCCGGCCGCGACATGATGGACCGTCCGGAGGAAGAGGCAGGGTCAGTGCTGTCAACCGCCAAGTCCTACCTGGCCCTGTACCGCGATCCGATCGTGGCGCGCAATGTCAGTTCTTCCAGCTTCCGCATCAAGGACCTGATGAACCACGACAGCCCGGTCAGCCTGTACATCGTCACCCAGCCGAACGACAAGGCACGCCTTCGCCCGCTGGTGCGGGTCATGCTCAACCAGATCCTGCGTTTGCTGGCCGATAAGATGGAGTTCGAACGGATTGCCGCTAGGAGGCCATGGTGGCACCAGCTGCTCGCCAAGGCTGGCATCGCCAAAACCGCGGCAACCTACGTTCGTACCAAAAAAGGCTACAAACATCGGCTTCTCGGCATGATCGACGAGTTCCCAAGCCTCGGCAAACTGGAAATCCTGCAGGAGTCGCTGGCGTTCGTGGCCGGCTACGGCATCAAGTTCTATCTGATCTGCCAGGATATCAACCAGCTCAAAAGCCGCGAAACCGGCTACGGCCCCGACGAAACCATCACATCGAACTGCCACATCCAGAACGCCTATCCGCCCAACAGGGTCGAGACCGCCGACCACCTGTCGAAGCTGACAGGCACGACAACGGTGGCGAAGGAGCAGATAACAACCAGCGGCCAGCGCACCAGCGCCTTGCTGGGCCAGGTATCGCGAACCATCCAAGAAATCCAGCGACCGCTCTTGACGACCGACGAATGCCTGCGCATGCCGGGCCCGAAAAAGGAAAGGGAACTGATCGTGGAGGCTGGAGACATGGTGGTCTACGTTGCAGGCTTTCCGGCCATCTACGGCCGGCAGCCACTCTATTTCCAGGACAAGACCTTTTCGGCGCGCGCCGCCGTTGAAGAACCCAAACACAGCGACAAGGTGCGCAACATCCCGGCCGCGACGGAAGAGAAAACGATCACCATATGAAACTCAAATCAATCCTGCGCAAGATCACCGTCGTGACCGCGATCACAGCCTTGTCCGTCACCGCGCTTGGACTGCTGTTCCATGCCGCTGGCGGCCGCGTCAACACTACCAGGAGCATTCCGGTCGGACTGTACTGGGCGAGCGGCAAGCCGGTGGAGAAAGGCGCCTACGTGCTGTTATGCCCGCCCAGGATGGTGATGATCGCGGAAGCCAAACGACGCGGTTACCTCGCCACCGGTTTTTGCCCCGGAAAGGTCGGCTACATGATGAAGAGAATTTCAGCCGCTAAAGACGATCTCGTCGCTATCACGGACGCCGGTGTGACCGTCAACGGCGCCTTGTTGCCGCACAGCGCGCCGATGGCGACGGACAAGTCCGGCCGGCCGATGCCGCGATACCAGCACGCAAAATTCACCGTCAGTGACAACGAAGTCCTGGTCATGTCCGACGTGAGCGCCAAGTCGTTCGACGGCAGGTACTTCGGTCCCGTTCTCCGGTCCCAAATCCAGACCGTCATCGTGCCGGTCATCACCTGGTAGGAGGCATCATGCGACTGTTCATTGCTGAAAAGCCTGACCTGGCGAAAGCCATCGTTGACGGTTTGGGCGGCGGAAGCCGGAAGGATGGCAACTACGAGTGCGGCGACGACAAGGTAACCTGGTGCTTCGGCCACATGCTGCAGCTGCTCGACCCGGAAGACTATGACGAACGGTATGCGAAATGGAGCATGGACGATCTGCCCATGTCGCATATCCCGTGGCGCAAGAAGCCGAGCGGCGACGAGCGCTCGAAGAGCCAGCTCAAGATCATCACCGGCCTGCTCAAGCAGGCCGGCAGCGTGGTCAATGCCGGCGACCCGGACGAAGAGGGGCAGCTTCTGATCGATGAGATCCTTGAGTACACGAACTGCGGGCTACCCGTGCAGCGTGTCCTCATCAACAACAACACCACCACCGCGGTCAAGAAGGCGCTGGCCGCGATGCGCGACAACAAGGAGTTCGCCGGCCTGTCGGCTGCGGCCGAGGCCCGCAGCATGGGCGACCAGCTGTACCCGGGCTGCAAGCAGTCGTACAACGATATCAAGGGCAAACCCGACTACAGCAAACCCAAGGCTGCAGCCGCCTCGCAATCAACTTCCAAGGAGTATTTCATGAGCTTACATGTAGCCACCAATCCCTTCGAGTCCGAAGCCAGCAAGAACAACGCGATGCTCGAGTTGATCGCGCCCGACGACGCCGGCGCCGGCCCCGTCATCGAGAAGCTACAGGATGCCCTGACGCCGGGCTACCAGGCCGAGTTCGACCCGCCCGAGGCCGAGGCGGCCGGCGCGTTCCAGGAGGACGCGCTGAGCGAGGCCGACGCCCTCGCCAGCACGCACGACACGTTGCACTTCGTGGCCCGTTCGTCGCCGATGAAGGGGTAGGCGCGTGGCCCTATCAATCGAGCAGTGCGAGGACCTGGTGTTGGAGTTCTGCTCGATCTACCCCGTCGCGGCGCACGTCACTTTCAAAATTCGTAATACCCAGGAGGAATTGTATGGACCAGAAAACACCAAAGACGAAGCCGGCACCATCCTTGGTGCGTTTTGTCCCGAGCAGCGACAAGCGGACTTCGCCGCTTCCAACTTTCGTGACACGGACGAGTTTAAGGGAACTCTCCGACACGAAGTCCTCGGACACTTCGGAATCAACACCTTTACCGCCGACGATAAAGCCGGAGTCCTGACCGCCATCGTTGAGGGCCGCGATCAGCCCGTCCTGCGTGGTCTCTGGCGAAAAATAGATCGACTGTACGAGAACCTGCCCGAGCGGATCCGGGCCGAGGAGATATTCGCCTTCACATGTGAGGCGATCCGGCCGGACAGGCCAGTCGATCCGATACAAGCAGAAAAGTCGTTCAGGGAGGTCTGCGTGGAACGTACCAGGCCGATGACCGAACGGGACTTGGGCAACATCACGTCCATGGTGGCGCAAGGGATGCGCGACCGGACGCGCGAGCCGCAGGAGCACCCGTGGGCGGATTATGAGGTGATGCGAAGAGGTGACAACATGGAGAGCGAGAAGAAGCCGTTTCATGAAACCGTTGCTGAAAAACTGATCGAACAGTTGAATCAAGGCACCGCGCCCTGGCAGAAGCCATGGGAGCCTGGCGCAGCCGGCGCCAACATGCCGATCAACCCCACAACCGGCAAGCGCTACAAGGGGATCAACGCCCTGCAACTCATGAGCGAGGGCCGCGAGGACCAGCGCTGGATGACGTACAAGCAGGCGGCGACCGTCGATGCCCAGGTGCGCAAGGGCGAGAAGGGCACGCCGATCCAGTACTGGAAATTCAGCGAGGAGCAGAACAAGAGGGACGCGGCCGGCAGGCCCATCCTCGACAGAAACGGCGAACCGTTGAAGGAGACTGTCGCGCTCGAGCGGCCGAGGGTGTTCTTCGCCACCGTGTTCAACGCCGAGCAGATCGACGGACTGCCGCCGTTGCAGCCACGCCGGCAGCACGAGTGGAGCGCGGTCGATCGGGCCGAGCAAATTTTGCGGGCATCGGGCGCGGAGATCCATCACACCGAACGCGATCGCGCCTTCTACCGTCCATCGAGCGACAGCATCCATGTGCCCGACAAGTGGCAGTTCAAGACGGCGGACAACTATTATGCGACGGCCCTGCACGAGCTGGGCCATTGGACCGGCCATGGCAGCCGACTGGATCGCGACCTGGTGCATCCCTTTGGCAGTGAAGGGTATGCGAAGGAGGAGTTGCGCGCCGAGATCGCAAGTATGCTCCTTGGCGACGAACTGGGCATCGGACACGATCCCACGCAGCACGCCGCGTATGTCGGATCTTGGATCAAAGCACTGTCGGATGATCCGCTGGAGATTTTCCGCGCGGCGGCCGACGCCGAAAAAATTCAGGAGTACATCATGGGCCTTGAACAGAAAAACGAACAGGAACAAACCACCTCAATGGCGCTTAACGCCAAAATAGACCAGGCAATGCAATATGACTACACAGGACACATCGACGACGAGTTAGCTGCCCGTCATGAAGGTCAGCTTTATCATCTGCGGCGCTTGGGATTTGTCACAATGCAGGATGTGACTGGAAGCAATCCATCACTGTTTTATGAAACCGCCCTCGCTCGACTCGCCCCGGCTTATGATCTCAGCGCCAACACACCCGACACAGCCTATTTCCTAGGTCTAGAGCACCAGGCACTGGCACGCGACTTCGCCACCAAGGCGCACGAACTTGTGACGACCGAACTAGAGGTGCCTGTCGCCTATATCGACGATCATGGCGTCGTACGTGCCGGCGATCACACCGAACTGCCGGCCGACTGGCGCGGCGTGGTCCGTGAGAAAAACGAGTTCTGGCACGCGGGCCCCATCGATGCGAACGGCGAACGCGCCGTGATCCTCTTGTCCGCCACCACCCTCGAGCAGGCTGCGGCCGAGGGCGAGCGCGCACATGCCTTGGCGGTCGACGTCGCCGAAGTGCTGAGCGCCTCCGACAAATCGTACAGCCACTACGAGGCGTTCCAGGGCGAAACCGTGGAACAAGCCCTGCGCAGTTTTCTGCTCAACACGGTGGGGGACGTGACTGGCCACGATCCGGCGCGGTTCCACGATAAAGCGCTCGAAAACCTGTCCCGGGTATTCGGTATCGAGGTCGACCATGTCGACGCGGATAACGCGTATTTGGAACGTAAAGGGCTTGCCCAATCGTTCTCAAATATGGCCGAGCAGATTATGATGCCTCTCAAACAGCAGGCCACGGAGGCTGAAATGGGTGTTCCTAAGCAGCCGGCCGCGCTGCAAGCCGACGCCGATCGCGCCGAGGCCTGGACGGTAGGCCGCGTCGAGAAAGACACCTTGGCGCGCGCCCTGGACGGCGCCAGCCAGGCCCAGCTCAACCGTGTATACGCCGTGCTGGCCGACATGGAACCGCTTTCTGCCGCCAATCCGTTCTGGCAGCGAAACGAGCTGCCGCAGGACGTCGGAGCGCTCGCCGACAAGATCGACGCCGCCAAAGAGCGGGTGACGGTGCGCCAGGCCGATGCCGTCGTCGCCGCCTCGAGGCTCGACCTTGTGACCGGCGTGGCCTTCGGCCGCGAACGCTCCGGCGACGGCGACACGTTCGACCGTGATGCCGAGGAAAACCTCGGGTTCACGCTGCCGCATAACTGGACCGGGCGGGTACAGGTGCAAGGCAACATCAAGCGCGACATTGACGGCGAAATGATCGTGTTGCCGGCAGCGCACCGTGGCGAGAAGCCCGATTTTTGGGGCGTCTATGCCCAACTCGACGACGGCCATCAAGAACATCTGGCCGACCGGCCAACCGAGCAGCAGGCCGATGAGCTGGCCGAGCGCCTGGCCGTCATCGACGCCCGCTCCACCATCAGCGAGCACGAAAAAGCGGCCAAGCTGGCCCGGGTCAACGAGGACCGGGTTCGCCGCAATCCCGACAGCACCGACGAGGACATTTCGGCGGCTAAAGAGGCGCGCAAGAATGCCGAGTTCGCCGCGACGACAAACGATGCGGATCTCCAGCGCAGGATCGAATTCGAAGAGCGTCAGCGCACCCTGCTGCAGCAGGCGCCGGCCGACGCGCGCCGGGATGCCCCGAAAACCTTGCTAACCGTGCCATACAAGGAGAAGGAAGAGGTGAAGGCGCTGGGGGCGAAATGGGACCGCAAGGATCAATCCTGGTATGTCCCGCAACACCTCGATGCGGCCCCGTTCGCAAAATGGGCGCAGCAACCCGCCCAAATGCTCGCCGGCGAGTCGCTGGAGCCCGCGACGGCCCTTGACAAGCCCGCCGTCTCCAAAGCCGTGGAGGGCCGCGTTTACCTCGCGGTGACATACCGCGACCGCACCGAGGCGAAGGGGGCCGGCGCCGAGTGGGACAAGGCGGCCAAGTCGTGGTACGCCGGACCGCACGCCGACATGGCTAAACTGGATAAGTGGAAGCCCGAGAACGTTCCAACCCACCAGGGGCCGGCGATGGCGCCGCGGGAAGAATTTGCCGCGGCGCTTGCCTCGATCGGTTGCGTCGTTCCCGCCGGCGGCGACCACCCGATCATGGACGGTGAGAAGCACCGCATCAGCGTGGAAGGCGAAAAATTCAGCAAAAACTCCGGGTCCGGGTTTTACGTCGGCCATCTGGACGGCTATCCGGCCGGCTTTATGAAGAACAACAAGACCGGCGCCGAGCTGACCTGGAAGGCCAAGGGCTACACGCTCGATCCGGAGCAAAAGGCCCTGCTGGCCAGCCAGGCGGCCGAGAAGCTGCAGCAGCGCGAGGCGGAGCTGTCCAAGCTGCAGGAGCAGGCCGCCAAACGGGTCGGCAAGGAGCTGGGCAAGCTGGTTCAGGTGACTGTGGCCACGCCCTACATGCAAGCGAAGGGCATCGTGCCGCACGCGGGCGCACTGACCGACAAGGACGGCAAAAAGACCTACCTGCCGGCCACCGACGTCGATGGCAAGCAGTGGACGACGCAGTACATCAAAGAGGACGGCACCAAGCGCTTCGCCAAGGACAGCAGGAAGGAAGGCTGCTTCCACGTCGTCGGCGGGATGGACGAGCTGGCGAAGGCGCCGGCCATCGTCATCGGCGAGGGTTACGCGACGGCCGCCCAGCTTAAACAATCGCTCGGCTTTCCCACCGTGTCGGCGTTCGACTCGGGCAACTTGGCCGCAGTGGCCCAGGCGCTGCACCAGAAGTTTCCGGACAAGCCAGTCGTGATCGCCGGCGACGACGACCGGCACCTGGAATTGACCCAGGGCGCAAATCCCGGCCGCAGCAAGGCCGCGGAAGCGGCCAACCTAGTCGGCGGCAAGCTGATGATGCCGATCTTCGCGCCGGGCGAGAACAGTTACCCGGCCGACCTGGCCACCATCACCCCCGACCTGTACCGCGAGCACCAGCGCACCGGCAAGGTCCTCGACGACGAGCAGCTGGCGGCGCTCAAGCAGATGAAGCAATTCACGGATTTCAACGATCTGGCCAACAAGAGCGCGCTGGGGTCCGAAGGGATCGACCGCCAGGTGCGGTCTCTGGTCGAATCCGTCATCGGGAAGCATCAGGCGTCACTGTCCGTGCAGCAGCAAGAGCAGGTGCAAGAGCAGCAGCAAGAGTTGGATCGCGGTGAGAAGGTCCAGCAGGTGCAGAACGAGACACCGAAGCGCCGAAGGTCCGCGAAGGTGGCGTAATCGATCGCCGGGCGCTCGCATGCCGATTTGCCCGGCCACTTACTTGCATGGAGAACATCATGGCATCGGTCAATAAAGTAATCATCGTCGGCAACCTCGGGCGCGACCCGGAGATCCGCTACATGCCCAGCGGCGACGCCATCGCCAACATCGCCGTCGCGACCTCGTACAAATCGAAGGACAAGAACACCGGGGAAGCCAAAGAATTGACGGAATGGCACCGCATCTCGTTCTTCGGCCGCCTGGCCGAAGTCGTCGGCCAGTACTTAAAAAAAGGTTCGTCGGTCTACGTCGAGGGGCGTTTGCAGACGCGCAAGTACACCGACAAGGACGGCGTCGAGAAATACGCGACCGACATCGTCGCCGAGAACATGCAGATGCTCGGCGGCCGTCAGGGCGCGGGCGGCGACAGCGGAACGGACGAAGGCCACGACAGCCAGCCACAACACCGGCCGGCACCGGCGCAGCGCCAGACACCGTCCGCGCCTGCGGCACGTACCGCGCCACGTCCGGCCCCGAACTTCTTGGACATGGACGACGACCAAATTCCGTTCTAGTGCTACCGCACAGGGAATTTCTTCAGACGCTAAAGCCGCGACGCGAATTCACTCCGACATCCACGCCACGGCACTGTCGGTATGGGCAGAAAAAACGTGAAGACTTCGCAGCGCAACATCAATCGTGGAGAATTGAATACACAGACGCCGACGTTGAATCGGGTATTCAACCGCTTTGCGACGCTCTGGATGCAATTCCCGACGTGACTTTGCTCTGGTCCTTCGATGGTCACGCCGAAAAGTGGGAACCGCCTTTTGTGATCCTCGTTGCGAGCAACTCGACCGCCTTCAAACTGCATCAGATCCTCGGCCCGAACTTCAAGGATAAGGGACTGCTATTTTACTGGTCAATCAAGGGATCGTTCTTGGACGATGGCACGATGCAATGCACTAATCTGCTGAAACACATCCCGCCCCTCAAGATCACGTTCAACAGCGAATAGAAACAGGCAACGCCTACCGCTGGACTGTTCCCACTGGTGCCCTACCTGGTGCTTCTCGCGCGAATCACTCGGCCACGAAGTCGGGATAGAAGTAGTCCGTGGCGGTCGGCCGCCAGAATGAGAACTTCTCCTGTCGTTCGATGTTGCGCACCCACTGCTTGACCTTGGGGTGGGCGTCGATTGACTGTGCGCATCGGAACTCTTCAGCATCCGCCCCGCCCGGGGTCTTTTCCCGCAGATCGTGAATCACGGGATAGAAATGCTTTGAAAATTCATAACTGCCCTTATACATCTGACGCGCCGGGTATT
>NZ_PXWF02000054.1 GCF_003011895.2 Massilia glaciei
AACTGCCCTTATACATCTGACGCGCCGGGTATTGGCCGGGATGGTAGTGGAAACTATAGTGCGCCATTTCCTCGAGGCTTGGCACAGCCATGTCCATTAACCGTCCCTGGAAGCCTTTGGCCATGGCAATCTGACGCAAACGTTTGACTTCCTTGACCAGGCAGCTGTAATGCCGCGCATGCGCTAAATTTGGACACCGTGATACAGGACTTGAAAGCAGCCGGTCGATCTTGCCCACTGTACATGATGATGATTAAATGGAACAGCCTATGTCACCGAAGCGACTGAGCGATGTACTACGGTGACTTTATTTTGCGCGTACAGTCGGGAGTTCTTGCCAGCTGGTAGTGTACTTCGGTGTCCGGTTCCCCGCCCTCATGGCCCAGCGGTTGCTGGTGCCGGCCGATGCCAGCTGGAGAGTGTCCTTGCCATAGCGTTTATTCAATGCATCGAAAACCGCCATGAATTTTTGCGACTCCCCACGCGGCCGCCCGCTTTCGAATAGCGTGCCCTGGCCTCCCTTGTCAGGGCTCAGGTCCATGAGCATGACGCCCGCCTTTTTGTAGCGGAAGCCCGGGCGGTAGATCCTGCGCAGGCCGCGCAGCGCGGCGCCGGTGAGCTCGCGGTTGTCCGCGGTCGGTTCGGCGAACGGGATGCTGACGCCGTTGCTGTACTGCTCGTCCTGCCGGCGGAACGGGTTGGTCTGGATGAAAATGTGGATGGCGCCGCACACGCTGTGCTGGCCGCGCAGCTTCTCGCCGGCGCGCGCGACGTACAGCGTGACCGCCTCGGCCAGCTCGTCGACGGACGTGACCAGCTCGCCGAAGCTGCGCGACGAGACGATCTCCTGCCGCGGGGGCGCGATCTCCTCGAGCGCCAGGCAGGACAGGCCGCGCAGCTCGTTGCACGTGCGCTCCATAACCACGCCGAAGCGGGCGCGCATGTCACGCGGCTCGGTGTCCTTGAGCGCCTGGACCGTCGTGATGCCCATGCCCTCTAGCGCGGCGCCGATGCGGCGACCGACGCCCCACACCTCGCCCACGGCGATCCGCTCGAGCAGCCAGCGCTCGCGCGCCGCCGACATCGTGGTGAAGTCGCACACGCCGTCGAACAGGGGGACTTTCTTACCGACGTGGTTGGCCAGCTTCGCCAAGGTCTTGGACGAGCCGATGCCGACGCAGACGGGCAGCGTCGTCCACTGCAGGATCTTGGCGCGGATGTCCTGGCCCATCGCCGATGGCGATTCCCATAGGCTGGACATGCCGGCCAGGTTCAGGAAGGACTCGTCGATCGAATACACCTCGACGTTGGGGCTGTAGGTGCGCAGGATCGTCATGATCCGGTTCGACATGTCGCCGTACAGGGTGTAATTGGAGGACAGGCCGATGATGCCGTGCTGGCGCACCAGGTCCTTCATCTCAAACCAGGGGGCGCCCATCTTGACGCCCAGGGCCTTGACCTCGTTGCTGCGCGCCACCGCGCAGCCGTCATTGTTCGACAGGACGACGACAGGCCGGCCGCGCAACTTCGGGTTGAAAGCCCTCTCGCAGGACACGTACATGTTGTTGACATCGACCAGCGCGAAGATTTGGTCGGCCGGGCCCGCGCTCATCCCCGGTACCTGCGGATGGAGCCAACGACGACGCCCCAGACCTCGAGCGTGCTGCCCTCGACCATCCGGATCGACGCGTATGCGGGGTTCTCCGATCGCAGCTCGATCGTCCCATCGACCGAGTGCAGGCGCTTGAGGGTGTATTCCGAGTCGATTACAGCGATCACAATTTTTCCGTGGGTCGGCGGCACCGAGCGATCCACGATCACCTTGTCGCCGTCCAGGATGCCGGCGTCCCGCATGCTGTCGCCGGCGACGGTGAACAGGAACGAGGCGCATTTGTTGGGGACCAGGTATTCGTTGAGATCCAGCCCGTCCTCGATGTAGTCGGCCGCCGGCGAGGGAAATCCTGCCGTTATCTTGTGGGCCAGATGCTGGTGCTGACACGGCGGCGGCGCGTGCGCGAGGCTTGCGGGACCGTCGATGGCTCCGTACCCGAAGGGGTGTTCAGGAAATTTTCTCATTTTTACTTACACTGTATGAATATAAGGGGTATCCATTTAGCTCC
>NZ_PXWF02000055.1 GCF_003011895.2 Massilia glaciei
GAAAAACTCTCAGCCTCTGAGTCGGCCGGGCCGCCCAAATGCGGCCTGATTCGCCCTCAATGCGCTCATTAATTTCGGCTGTCAATACCGTCCATTAATGCCGACCCTTCTGCCGCCCCTTCTGCCGCCCCTTAGTGCCCCCCCTTTTTTTCCGCCCTTAGTGCGCCATCAGCACCGGAATCGTCATATTGCGCAGCACCGTGCGGGTGACTCCGCCCATGACCATCTCGCGCAGACTGGTGTGGCCGTAGCAGCCCATGACGATCACGTCGGCGCCACAGTCGGGCGCCAGCGACAACAGGGAATGGCCGTCGTCGATGCTGCTGGCGGGACGCAGGACGTTGACCTTGACGTCGTGGCGCGCGAGGAGCAGCGCGATGTCGTCGCCCGCCTGTTCGCCGCCGACATCGGTCTGGTCGCCGGTGAACACGACCACGTCGACTTGCTCGGCGCGCCGGAGGATGGGCAGGGCGCCATGCACGGCGCGGGTGGCGCTCAAACTGCCGTCCCAGGCCAGCATCGGGCGCCGGCCGACGCTGGTGAAAGTGCCGTTATGGGGGATGATCAGGACGGGCCGGCCGCAGCTCATGAGCAGATACTGGGGCAGGTCGTTCGGCACCGCCTGGTTCGGCTCGCCGGCCTTGCTCTGGCCGATGATGGCGAGGTCGGAATAGCGCGCGCGCAGGCTCATGCCTAGCCCGGCCTCCTGGTCGATGACCACCCCCTCGTGCGAGCGCAGGCCCTGGGCGGCGACGGCGGCCTCGAAGGCGGCGACGGCGTGTTCGGCGCGCTCGCGCAACAGGTCGCGTTGCGCGATGAGGAAGGGGCTGTAGGCGCCGGTGCCGCTGCCGTCGTCGCCGGCCCAGGCGCCCGGAAACGCGAACTGGGCCACGCCGCCGGTGACGGCGGCGCCGATCAGGTGCGCCTCGTACTGCCGCGCGAGCGCGAGCGCGATGCGCGTGCGTTCGGCCCAATTGCACGACTGGTCGGCCTGTAGAAGCAGGGTCTTGTATTGCATGGCGGCCTCTCGGTGGATTCGCTTCGGATTCGCTGCGGATTTCCGGCGGATTTCCGTGGAATTTTCTGTGGAATTTTCTCTGGACTTCTCTGTGGAGCGTGCGGTGACACTGCCAGCGTAGGGGGCGGTGGATTCGGATTTTTGATTTTTATCAAAGCTGCTGTGGGTGTAGTAAAACTACTAGGCGCGCCGACCAACCTCCACGATTCCTAAAGACGATCCTTTTTAATCTGTGGAATTGCCTGTTTGTTTAATGTAAATTAACTATATTCTATCCAACAACCGATCGCCTCCACGCCATGACGCCTGTCCAGCCGCTCCTGTTTTCCATGTTCGTCGGTGTGGCGCTCGGCGCGGCTCCGGCGCACGCCTTCGAGGCCCACCGCATCGCCGCCGGCGCGCCCGGCGTGCGCCTCGACGGCGTGCAGGACGAGGCTTTTTGGCAGGCGGCGCCGGCACACACGCGCTTTTACGAGACCAAGCCGGCCGACAACGCCGACGCCGGCGTCCGCACCGGGGTGCGCATCGCCTATGACGCCGGGCATCTCTACATCGGGCTGAGGGCCTGGGACGCGGACCCCGCCGCGCTGCGCGCCCCGTTCGCGCGGCGCGACAAATTCAGCAACGACCAGGACTACATCGGCCTGCTGCTCGATCCCGCCGGCACCGGCAAATCGGCGCAAACAATCTATGTCAACCCGCGCGGCGCGCTTAGCGACGGCACCTTCAGCAACACCGGCGGCGACGACCTGGCGCCGGACTTCGACATCGACGTCGCCACCGCGCGCTTCGACGGCGGCTGGAGCGCCGAGGTGCGGGTGCCGTTCTCGTCGGTCGCGTATGCTGCCCTGCAACAGGCGCCGTGGCGCCTGCTGGTGACGCGCAACATGACGCGCGAACAGCGCTACATCTTCCACAGCAGCCCGGTCAGGCGCGACAGCAATTGCACCCTGTGCTCTGCCGAGGCGATCACGGGCTTGAACGGACTGCCCACCGGCATGACTTGGAGCGCCACCCCGCAACTGGTGGCGCGCCGCGTGCGCGAGGAGGTCGCCGGCGCGCCGCGCCGCAATGCCGGCAGCGCCGCCCTGAGCCTGGACCTGAAACTGCGTCCGGACTCGGCCAGCATCGTCGACCTGACGCTCAACCCCGACTTCTCGCAAGTCGAACTCGATGCGCCCCAGCTCTCCGGCAACACCCGCTTCGGGCTGTTCGAACAGGAGAAACGCCCCTTCTTTTTGGAGGGCAGCGACATCCTGGCCGGACCCATGAAGGCCATCAACACCCGTTCGATCAGCGACCCGTCGTGGGGCGCGCGCTACACGCGGCGCACCCAGGACGCCAATTTCACGCTCCTGAGCGCGCGCGACGCCGGCGGCGGCCTGGTGCAGTTGCCGAACGCGTATTACACCGATTTCGCGGTGCAGCGCAGCGCCTCGCAGGCGAGCGTGGCGCGCGGCAAGGTCAATCTCGGGGCGCTCGCGCTCGGGGCCGTCGGCACCGACCGCAGCTATGCGGGCGGACGCGGCTACAACCGGGTGGCCGGCGCCGACTTCGAATGGCAGCGCGGCGCGGGCGAGCGCGTGCGCGGCCAGATATTGGCCAGCGCCACCACCGCCCATTCCGACGGGCACGGCGGGCTGGCCGAGGCGGCGCGCCGCGACGGCCACGCCGCGCTGCTCAACTGGAGCATCGAGCGCCAGGGCTGGTCGTCCTTCACGGGCTTCGAAGAGGCCAGCGATGGTTTCAGGGCCGATAACGGCTTCTTCTCCCAGGCCGGCTTCCGCGCCTTTAACACCTTGCTCATCAAAAAACATGGCAAGGCCGGTCCTATCAACGAGCACAATCTGTACGTGTTCGCCGAACACAAGGTCGACCGCACGGGCGCCGTGATCAACGACGAGGTGAGCATCGGCACCTGGATGGCGGGCCCGTACGACAGCGAATTGGAGATGCACGTCATGCCGCGCCAGCGCAGCCGCATGGCCGAGGGCGGGCCGCTGTTCGAGACCACGCGCTTCGGCGGGCGCGTCGGGGTGACGCCGGGGCGCACGCTGGCCCGGCTCGAACTGTCGGCGGAACTGGGCGACCATATCGATGTCGTCGGCGCGCGCGTGGGCAGGGGCGGCACGCTGCGCGCCTATGCCCGCCTGCGCCCCTCGGACCGGATCGAGTTCGAGCCTAGCTGGTCGGGCAATTGGATCGATGCGGGCGGGGGCGGCGAGAAGGGGCGCCGGCTCTACACCGAGCAGGCGCTGCAGGTCAAGGCCATCTACCACTTCGGCCCCAAGGACACGCTGCGCATGATCGCGCAACAATCCCGCACGCGGCGCGACCCGGCGATGTATGCTGTGCCTGTGGTGCCCAGTAGCAATAGTGTGGCGACCTCCCTCGTGTATGGCCACACGGCCGGGCTTGGCACGGCGGGGTATCTGGGCCTGACCTGGTCGCGCGGCGAGGCGCCCGGACACCAGCCCGCGCGCCGCCTGAACGAATTGTTCATCAAGTTGTCGTGGCGCCGCTAGGGGCGTGGTTGACCCGGGCGCCCGTTTGTTCCAGATTGACATGACCGAGAGATTCAAAATGACCATCCAATTTCGACTTCCCCTGCACCGCGCCGGCCTCTTCGCGCTGTGCGCGCTCGCGGCGCCGCTGGCGTCGGCCCAGAACCCGGAGCGCCGCCTCGAATCGTTCGCGCAACACGGCCAGCGGCTCGAGCTGACCACCAACGATGGCAAATACACCATCACGCCGTACTCGGACACCATCGTCGAGACCGCCTTCGTGCCCAAGGGCGAGGCCTACGACGCGCGCTCGCACGCGGTGGTGCAGGCACCGGCCAGGCTCAAGGTGCGGCTGGCGGCGACGCCGGCGTCGATCTCGTATGCGACGGCCGGCATCGCCGTCACCATCACGCGCGCCCCGTTCCAGATCGCCTATGCCTACAAGGGCAAACCGCTGATCGCCGAGCGCCACGGCTACCAGCGCAAGGGAGGCGCCGAGATGATCGACTTCGCGCTCACGCCCGACGAGGCGCTGTACGGGGGCGGCGCGCGCGCGCTCGGCATGAACCGGCGCGGCCACCGCTTGGCGCTGTACAACAAGGCCCACTACGGCTACGAGCAGCGCTCCGAGCAGCTCAACTACACGATGCCGCTGGTGCTGTCGTCCAAGAAGTACATGATCCACTTCGACAACGCGGCGATCGGCCACCTCGACCTCGACAGCGCGAAAAACAATGTGCTCGCCTACGAGACAATCAGCGGCAGGAAGACCTACCAGGTCATCGCCGGCGACAGCTGGGAGGGGCTGGCCTCGGCCTACACCGGCCTGACGGGCCGGCAACCGTTGCCGCCGCGCTGGGCGTTCGGCAATTTCGCGAGCCGCTTCGGTTACCGCTCCGAAGCCCACGCGCGCGAGACGGTCGCCAAATTCGAGGCCGAGAAGGTGCCGCTCGACGCGATCATCTTCGATCTGTTCTGGTTCGGCAAGGAGGTCAAGGGGACCATGGGCAACCTGGCCTTCGACAAGGACACCTTTCCCGAGCCGCAAAAGATGATCGCTGACTTCGCCGCCAAGGGCATCAAGACCATCCTCATCACCGAACCGTTCGTGCTGACGACCTCGTCGCGCTGGCAGGAGGCGGTCGACAAGAAGGTGCTGGCGACCGACGGCGTCGGCAAACCGTTCACCTACGACTTCTATTTTGGAAACACCGGGCTGATCGACATCTTCGAACCGGGCGCGCGCGACTGGTTCTGGGGCATCCACAAGGACCTCGTGCGGCAGGGCGTGGGCGGATGGTGGGGCGACCTGGGCGAGCCGGAGCTGCATCCGGCGGGCCTGCGGCATGCGAGCGGGACGGCCGACCAGGTCCACAACATCTACGGCCACGACTGGGCCAGGATGGTGCACGATGGTTACCGCAAGGATTTCCCGGAGCAGCGGCCGTTCATTCTGATGCGGGCCGGCTATTCGGGATCGCAGCGTTTCGGGCTGATCCCGTGGTCGGGCGACGTCAGCCGCAGCTGGGGCGGCCTGCAGTCGCAGACCGAGATCTCCTTGCAGATGGGCATGCAGGGCCTCGCGTACATGCATTCGGACCTGGGAGGCTTCGCCGGCGCCAACCCGGACGACGAGTTGTACACGCGCTGGTTGCAGTATGGCGTGTTCCAGCCGGTGTTCCGCCCGCATGCGCAGGACGACGTGCCGCCCGAGCCAGTGTTCCGGGCCCCGGCCACGCTGGCGCTGGCGCGCGAGGCGGTCAAGCTGCGCTACCGGCTGCTGCCCTACAATTACACGGCCGCGTTCGAGAACCACCAGAGCGGCCTGCCGCTGATGCGTCCGCTGATGTACGAAGAGCCCGACAACGCCAGGCTGCGCGACGTGTCGGACGGCTACTTGTGGGGCAAGGACCTGCTGGTGTCGCCGGTCGTGACGCCCAAACTGGCGAGCAAGCAGATCTACTTTCCGGGCAAAAACGCGTGGTTCGATTTCCAAACCGGCGAAAAACACGCGGCCGGCTCGAGCGCGGTGGTCAAGCTCAGCCCCGATCGCATCCCCGTGTTCGTGCGCGCCGGCGCCTTCATCCCGATGGCGCCCGAGATGCAAAACACGGCCGGCTACACGGGCCGCGAGATCATCTTGCACTACTACCACGACGCGGCGCTGGCATCGGCGGCGGGCAAGCTCTACGACGATGACGGCGCCACGCCCGAGGCCTACGAAAAGGGGCAATTCGAACTGCTGCGTTTCGCGAGCAAGCGTGTCGCGTCGGGCTTGTCGATCTCGATCGCGAGCGAGCTGGGGCGCAAACAGGCGCCGGTGGCGCGCGCCTTCTCGATGGTCGTCCACAACATCGCCGTGAGGCCCAAGCGGGTGCTGGTCGAAAACAAGCCGGTCGCCTTTGCCTGGGACGCGGGGCGCGGGCGGCTCTCGTTCGCGCTGGCCGCAAACAAGCGCGCAAAGCGCACGCTGCGCATCGAATTGTAGTTGCCGCAATTGGGGGCAGACCCTAGTAGGCTAGACCCTAGTAGGCTCTGAATTGGGGTCTGACCCCATTTATGAGCCTCGGTCTGCCCCGATTTAAGAGCCGTAATTGGGGCGTTGTTCGCCGTTGAGGCGGCGCATAATTTCCGTTGCGCGGCCGGCTCGCCCTTGATCGGCGCCGGGGGCGCCTTGGGCGCGCTCGCGCCGCAGACGGGCGGGCCGATTACGGCCAAGACCCGCAAGCAGGACGGTGGGCGCGATATCGGCGCGTTCGAGTTTTAAGCGGCCTCAACGCATTAAGCGGCCGAATTAAGCGACCGAATTAGGCGGACGAATTAAGCGGACTTAACTTGCCTTAGCGCTCGAGCACGTAGCGCCCCGGCGCCGGGCCCAGCGCGTCGGGCGGCGGCCCCGGCGGCGGCGCCCCCGCGTGCGAGTGCTGCTCGAGCCATTCGGCCCATTCGGGCCACCACGAGCCGTCTTTTTCGTCGGCGTTCTCGATCCAACGGTCGGGATCGCTGTAGCAGTCGCCGCGCCGGTGGGTGTCGGTGTAGTAGTAGCGCCCGCGGTGGCTCGGCTCGCTCACGATGCCCGCGTTGTGGCCGCCGCTGGTGAGCACGAAGGTGACGTCGGACGAGGTCAGCAGGTGGATCTTGTGCACCGAGCGCCAGGGCGAGACGTGGTCGGTCAACGTGGCCACGGCGAACATCGGCACGCTGATGTCGCGCAGCACCACCGGCCGGCCGTTGACGCGGTAGCGGCCCGAGACCAGGTCGTTGTTGAGAAATAGCTTGCGCAGGTACTCGCTGTGCATGCGGTAGGGCATGCGCGTGGCGTCGGCGTTCCAGGCCATGAGGTCGTTCATGGGGGCGCGCTGGCCGAGCAGGTATTGGCTCACGCCGATCGACCAGACCAGGTCGTGTGAGCGCAGCAGCTTGAAGGCGCCCGCCATCTGCCGGTTGTCGAGGTAGCCCTGCTGCCACATGAGGTCTTCGAGCCAGGCGAGCTGGCTTTCGTCGATGAAAATGCTGAGCTCGCCGGCCTCGGAGAAGTCGGTCTGGGCCGCCAGCAGCGTCATCGAGTTGAGCAAGCGGCTTCCCTCGCAGGCGAGCGCGGCCGCAGCGATCGAGAGCAGGGTGCCGCCCAGGCAGTAACCGACCGCGTTGATGGGTTGGTCCGGCACGCGCTGCCCCACTTGTTTGAACGCGGCCATGACGCCGTCGTGCAGGTAATCGTCCATGCCCATGTCGCGGTCATCGGCGCTCGGGTTGTGCCACGACATCATGAACACCGTGTGTCCGCGCTCGACCAGGTAGCGCACCAGCGAGTTGTGCGGCGACAGGTCGAGGATGTAGTACTTCATGATCCAGGCGGGCACGATCAGGATGGGTTCGGCGTGCACGGTCGGAGTGCCCGGCGCGTACTGGATCAGTTCGAACAGGTGGTTGCGGAACACCACCTGGCCGGGCGTGACGGCGACCTCGATCCCGGGCCGGTAGGCCTCGGTGCCAGGTTGCGGGTCGCCGCGCAGGCTCCGCCTGGCGTCTTCGGCCAGGCCGATGGCGCCGCGCACGAAGTTGGCGCCGCCCTCGCGCACGGTGGTCTCGAGCACCTCGGGGTTGGTGGCGACGAAATTGACCGGCGAGACCATGTCGAGCAACTGGCGCGCCGCGAACGAGACCACCTGCTCGTGGTGTTTGCTGACGCCGTCGATGCCGGTGGTCGCGTTGTGCCACCACTGCTGGTTGAGCAGGAAGCCTTGCTGCAGCAGGTTGTACGGCCAGCGCTGCCACGCGGGGTCGAGGAAGCGGCGGTCTTGCGGCAACGGTTTGATGCAGGGCTCGACCGGCCCGCCCCAGCTCGCGCGCAGCGCGTAGTTAAACCAACGCAGGTCTTTGTGCCAGGCCTTTTCGACCAGGCGCTGCCATTTTGCGGGCGACTGCGCCAGATGCAAACTCCAGTCGAACCACGCGACCGCCAGCCCCGACGGCGAGATGCCCTGCGTGAGCTGGCCCATGGCCGCGTGCAGCAGGCGGTCGACATTGCTGGGCGGTTCGATCGCGGTGCGGTGGACGCCGGGCAGCGCGCGCCGCTCGGCGCGCGTCTTGGCCCTGTTCGTTGTGGTCGGTGTCGATGCCATGCTGGTCTCCTGCCTCGCGGCGCGCGAATTCAATGAGCTTCCTATTCGGGGCGAAATCAAACTTGATTCGCGTCAATGGTGTGCGAGGTGTGGCGCGTTTGATGTAATCTTGATTGTCGATATGGCAGTGCGATGCGAGGAGGGCGAATGGAAGCGAACCAACAGCAGCCTGGTGCCGACGGCACCATCACCGTGCCCCTGCAGCAGGAAGAACTGCATCTCGGAACGCGTGTCGTCGACACCGGACGCGGCGTGCGCGTGCATAAAAAAGTCACCGAGCATCCGCACCCGATCGACCAGACCCTGCTCCACGACGAGCTCGAGGTCACCCGCGTCGAGGTCGGCCAAATCGTCGCCCCGGCCGACGCCCCCGCGCCGCGTTACGAGGGCGACACCTACATCGTGCCCGTGCTCGAAGAAATCCTCGTCGTCGAAAAACGCGTGCGCATCAAGGAAGAGCTGCACATCACGCGCGTGCGGCGTCCGGTCCGGCACGCCGACACTGTTTTTTTAAAGTCCGAGGAGCTCATCGTCGAACGCTTTGACGAGGCGACGGACGTTTCACGGAAATGACCACCTAAGGAGGGAAATCATCATGCAACATACCATCGCAGCCGTTTTTGACAACCACAGCGCGGCCCAGCAGGCGATCGACGACCTGGTCGCATCGGGCTTCGCACGCGACCAGGTGCGCCTGAGCGAAGGCGACACCACCGGCATGGGCGCGCGGTCAAGCACGTCGACGAGCGCGCGGCACGAAGACCAGGGCATCGGCGCGAGCATCAAGAATTTCTTCAGCGACATGTTCGGCGGCGACAGCAGCCAGGACGCGCGCATGTATTCCGAGGCTGTCGCGCGCGGCAACTATGTCGTCACGCTCACGGCCGACAGCGAGCCCGAGGTCGAGCGCGCGGCCGACATCGTCGAGCGCTACAACCCGATCGACATCGACGAGCACGCCGAGCAGTGGGGCGGCGCGGCCTGGGTCGGCGGCGGCGTGCTCCATTCGGGCGCCGGCAGCGCCCAGCAGTCGCAGGGCGCCTCACAGCAGTTCCAGCCGGGCGGCCAGGTGCAGGGCGAGGCGCGCGCGCGCCAGGGCATGCAGCAACGCGAGGACGTCGGCGCCACGATCCCGATCGTGCAGGAGGAACTCAAGATCGGCAAGCGCGAGGTGCAGCGCGGCGGCGTGCGGGTCTACCAGCGCGTGCTCGAGACGCCCGTCAACGAGAGCATCGACCTGCGCGAGGAGCATGTGCACGTCGAGCGCCATGCGGTCGACCAGCCGGTCAGGGCTGCCGACGCGAGCGCGTTCCAGGAGGGCTCTTTCGAGGTGCGCGAAACGGCCGAGGAAGCCGTCGTCGAGAAGTCGGCCCGGGTGGTCGAGGAAGTCGTCGTCGGCAAGGACGTGACGCAGCGCGAGCAGCAGATCAACGACACCGTGCGGCGCACCGAGGTCGAAGTCGAGCAGCTTGGCGGCCAGCAGTATTCCGAGGCGGACAACGATACCTATTTCCGCAGCCACTGGACCAGCAATTACGGCAACGCAAGCGGCAATTACGACGAGTATGCCCCGGCCTACCGCTATGGCACCCAGATGGCGGGCAGCGAGACCTATCGCGGGCGTCGGTGGGAGGATGTCGAAGCGACGCTGCGCAACGATTGGGATTCGAGCTATCCGGGACAGCCCTGGGAGAAAATCAAGGCGGCGGTGCGCCAGGGGTGGCAGCGCGTGACCTCGTCTTGATTTTTTAAGGGGGACGCCTGAAGGGGCAGGGCCGGCATCCGCCCGATCGCCACGGGCCGGCCGGCAACGCGTGCGCCCGTGGCGCACGCGCGTGCAACAAGCTCAGTAGGCGAACGCCTTGGCCGGCGCGCACCTTGGTGGTCAGCACCGTGGCCGGCAATCACCTTGTCGGAAACTACCCGGCAATCACCTGGGGCCAACACCTCACTCGGCAAACACTTGTTTCACCGGCGTGATGGTGATGGCCGCGGGCCGGATGCCCAGCTTCATGTTGCCGATGACCGCATCCTCGTCGAGCAGCGACTTCGGCTTGTCGCCGTCGTATTTGATGGACGAGAGCCCATCGGCGAGCAATTGGACGCGCAGTGCGGCCGCGTCCTTCGCGATCGCCACGACCGAGAGGTTGGTCGCTGACAGGTGCTTCTTCATCGCCGCGTTGACGTCGGCCACGGTCAGTTTCGACAAGCCGTCGCGCATCATTTTCGTGAATTCCGGCGTGCCGTGCCATTGCGCGTCGAGCGCGTAGCCGAGTTGCTGGTCCTGCGTGGCGGTCATCACGAACACGTTCTTCATGAGGTAGTCGCGGGTCTCCTCGAATTGCGCTGCGGTCAGTCCGGCGTCGATCATCCTGCCCAGTTCGGTCAGCGCCACGCGCAACGCGAAATGCGCGTTTTGCGGCGCCACCGGACGGATCCACACCTCGAACAACTGCGCCTTGCGGGCGCGGCTCGTGGTCGGGAAGAACTGGAACATGCCGCCCGGGAAAGCCTCGATGTAGGCGTAGTCGCCATAGTTCATGCCGCGCACTTCACGGATGCGCTTGAACAACTGGGCGCTCGAGGAGCGGTGCTCGCCGAGCCAGGTCTTGGCCATCCACAGGGCCGGGAAGTCCGGATGGGCGCGGGTGACCGTCAGCGGCAGGCCCAGCGAGATCGCGGTCGCGCGCGTGTTCTTCTCGATGATCTCGATCTGCAGGCCATCGGCCTTTTTGCCCAGCGGTACGGCCGTGGCGGGCAAGCCCGGTCCGGCCGGCAGTTTGGCGAGCGCCTGGCGCAGCGAGGCGGTCATCGCGTCGGACACGTCGCCCGAAATGCCGACCCGCACCGCGCCTTGGGTGTAAGCCTTGCGGTAGAAGTCGCGCACGTCGTCGAGCATGATCGACTCGATGCCCTTGACGGTGCCCAGCACGGGATGGCCATAGCCGGTGCCGGCGTACACATTGGTCTGCAGCCGCTCCTTGGCGAACTCCTCCTCGTTGTTGTCCTTGAGGTCGAGCTGCAGCGCGTTCAACTGGGCCGCCTTGATGCGCTTGAAGTCGTCCTCGCGGAAACCCGGCGTGAGCAGCATCGGCATGGTCACGGCCATGTACTCGTTCCATTTCTCCTTGTGGATCGAGCCCGTGAAGGCCGTCATTTCCTTGTCGACCTGGTCGTTGAAGCTGCCCGCCATCGGGAACAGCTCCTTGGTCACCTCGTCGGTCTTGCGCTCGACCGAGCCGGCCGAGGCGACCATCGACGCGGTCAGCTCGGCGAGTCCTTCCTTGCCTTTTGGATCGTGCGCGGAGCCGGCGGCGAACACCAGCTTGAAGCGCACCTGCGGCAACTTGGAGCGCTGCACCAGGATGTCGATCGGCGCGCCGACGGCGGCGGTGGCGAACGAGGCCAGCTTCGGCAGGCTTGCCATGGCCGGCGCCAGCGCCTCGTGCGACAGGGTGGTCACGACGAGCGCGTCGTCGACCAGGTATTTGCGCGCGGCCGCCTGCAGGTCGGCCGGGGTCAGCGACTCGATGAGCCGGAAGTACTGGTTGATGGTGCCGTACGAGCGGCGGTAGTGGGCGTACGAGGCGATGGTGCCGGCGATCTGCTCGGTGTTGTCGAGCGAGCGGATCAGACCGTATTTAAGGGCCGACTTGGCGTCCTCCAAGGCCTTGGCGGTGACCGCCGTGTCGCGCAGCCCGGCCACGGTTTTCAGGATGGCGTCGCGCACCATGACGGCGTCTTCCGGCTTTTTCACGCGCGCGGCGATGGTGGCCAGGCTCGGGTCGATGCGGGCCGGCGCGTAGTCGAACATCTGGTCGACCTTTTGCTCGTCCTGCATCAGGCGCTTGTACAGCGGCGAGGTCGCTCCGAACGAGAGCGAGAGCAGCATCGACAGCGCGGCCTGGTCCTTGTTCTGCTCCGAGAACGCCGGCGCGCGGAAGGCGACGCTGACGAAGGGCAGGGTCGGGCTCGGCCACGGCACATGCTTGTAGATGGCGCCGTTCGGCGCCGGCTCGACCGGCACGACCGACTTGTAGGTGCCGCGCTGCCATTTGGCCCAGTATTTCTCGACCAGCGCGATCGCCTTGGCCGGCTCGACGTCGCCGGCGATGATCACCGTGGTGCGCTCGGGGCGATACCAGCGGTCGAAGAACACTTTCGAGTAGGCGTATTGGTTGGGCATGTCCTCGATGTCGCGGAGGAAGCCCATCGTGGTGTGCTTGTAGGTGTGGGTCGTGAAGGCGGCGTCGCGCTGCACCTCGATCAGTTTCGAGATCGGGTTGGCGCTGTTCTTGTTGTACTCGCCAAGCACGGCGCGCGATTCGGTCTTGAACGCGTCTTGCTCGTAGTGCAGGTTCTGGAAGCGGTCGGCCTCGACCTTGAGCACCGTTTCGAGGTCTTCCTTGGCGAAGGTGGTGTGGTAGTTGGTCAGGTCGTCGCTGGTGTAGGCGTTCTGGCGCGCGCCCGATTTGGTGATGATGGCCTGGTACTTTTCGGGCGGCGTGTTCTTGGTGCCGCGGAACATCATGTGCTCGAAGAAGTGGGCGAAGCCCGACTTGCCCGCTTCGATCTCGTTGCGCGAACCGGTCTGCACGGGAATCTGCACCGACACCAGGTTCGGGAAGCCGGTCGGCACGACGATGATTTTCAAGCCGTTGGGCAGGGTTTTTTCCGTTGCCGTGAATGGCAGCAAATCACCTTTTAAGTCACCCTTTGCCGGGGCGGCGGGGGCCGCGGCGAACGCCGGGATCGCCAGCGCCAGCAGAGTGATCGGTATGAGTTTTGACAAAACAATCTCCTTATAAGATATCGCAACGGCGCAAGCTTAAAATATTCCCATGCCAATGAACAGGAGAAATTAAACTTTTCGATATGCATATATGGAGGAAAACGACAGCCGTGTTTACATGCTTTTACCAGTCTCAGGCCTGTTCCGCGAGCGGCAGGCTGATGCGGTTGCGGCCCATGTGCTTGGCCCGGTACAGGGCGGCGTCGGCGGTGGCGACGAGCACGCTCGACTCGGTGTTGGGCGCGGGCAACGCCGTGGCCGCGCCGATGCTCACCGTCACGTGCTGGCAGCCGGCGCGCCGGCCCGGCAGTTGCAGCTGCTCGACGCGCGCGCGGATGCGCTCGGCGACGATGGCGGCGCCCTTGAGCGATTCGTTGGGCAGGATCACGGCGAACTCCTCGCCGCCGTAGCGCGCGACGAGGTCGTTGGCGCGCATTTCGCCGGCCACGGCTAAGGCGATGCGCTTGAGGCATTCGTCGCCGCCGAGGTGGCCGTGGGCATCGTTGTAGGCCTTGAAGTTGTCGACGTCGACCATGAGCAGCGACAGCGGCTGCTGCTGGCGCAGGGCGCGCATCCATTCGGCCTGCAAGGTGTCGTCGAAGCAGCGCCGGTTGGCCAGGCCGGTCAGCCCGTCGCGGGTGGCGAGTTGCTCGAGCGCGAGCTGGGCCGTTTTTTCGTCCGTCAGGTCGCGCAGCGTCTCGACCACGGCGATCAGCTTGCCGGCCGCGTCGAAGATCGGGCTGGCGTCGGCGACCAAAAAGCGGCGCCGTCCGGCGCGCGGCATGTCGCACCAGTTTTGCGCGCACAGCATGCCGCTGGCCTGGTAGCGGGCCGGCTGGTCAGGGTAGAGTTGGTCGATTTCGTCGGTGCGGTCCTGGATCACGAGGTCGGCCAGGGTGGCGCGCGGGCTGTCGTAGAAGCTGCGCCAGTGCTCGCTCGTGCCGAGCACCTCGTAGGCCGGCACGCCGGTCAGGCGGGCGCAGGCCTTGTTCCAGACCATCACGCGGCAGCGCGCGTCGAGCACGAAGGCCGGGATCACCAGCATCTCGAGCAACTGGTGGGCGAAAGCATGTTCCTGCCCGGGCTGGGAAGCGCCGCTCAGGGGGGCGTCCGGCAATCGGTAGGCGCTGCTCGTGCTTGTGCTTGTCATGTGCCGTTTCCTGTGATGTGGCCTGTGTCCAGCGCGGCTGGCGCCGTCGCCGATGGCATTATGTTGATCCTCGACAAGGATCAATTCTCCCTCATCACATTGCAATTCTATTGACAAAAGGCAAGCTATTGCGTCATGCCGGATCCGGGCGCCAGCGCCGGCCGCCCCAGTGGAATCGTCAGCGAGAGCAGGGTGCCGGCGCCCGGCTCGCTGTCGATGGCGAATTCGCCGCCGATCGCCCTGACCCGGTCCTTGATGCCGAGCAGGCCGCAACCGTGCGAGGCGCGGTTGCCGGGCATGCCCACGCCGTTGTCCTGCACCTTCATGGTCAGGCGCTCGCTGCAGCGGTGCAGCGCGATCTTGACCTCGGTCGCTTGCGCGTGCCGCACCACGTTCGAGAGCGACTCCTGCAAGATGCGGAACACGATGGTGTCGATGGCGGCGTCGATGGCGGCGTCGGCGCCGCCGTCGAAGGCGTGTTCACCGGCGTTGAGCTCGTAACGGATGCCGTTGATGCGCGAAAACTCGTCGAGCTGGCGTTCGACCGCCGATTGCAGGCCGGCGTCGAGCGCGGCCGGACGCAGGTCGTTGATGATCGCGCGCAGCGACTTGATGGTCTCGCCGAGGCTGGCGCTCATGCGGCCGAGCTTGTCGTTGATGGCCGGGTGGGCGCCGTTGGTGCTCACGTGCAGCATCGACAACTCGATTTTCAGGGCCAGCAAGCTCTGGCCGAGATCGTCGTGGATGTCGCGCCCGATCCGGTTGCGCTCGAGCTCGCGCACCTTCTCTTGCTGGGCGACCA
>NZ_PXWF02000056.1 GCF_003011895.2 Massilia glaciei
CCGATCCGGTTGCGCTCGAGCTCGCGCACCTTCTCTTGCTGGGCGACCAGGGTGCACAGCATCGCATGGGTTTCCGCCTGGGTGCGTTCGGCCAGCACGCGCGCGGCTTGTTCGCGCAGCAATTGGTTCTGCAGTTCCAGATGGTCGCCGTCCAGTTTCAGGCGCCGGCGCAGCAGCGTGTGGAAGGTCAATCCCAACAACAGCAGCCAGAGCACGGCGAGCATGGTGACCAGGGACAACGAAGACGCGGCGCCACCCCGCCCTGCGTGGCAGGGGACGCACAAACCGCCGAGCGTGCAGGCGGTCGCGATGAAACGATGCGGTACTGATTTCATGGCATCCTTTCCTACAATAAACAAGCCGAGTTCGCTGAACTTACCCCGTTGAGTCTGCAATAACCTTGTTTTAAATCAAACTTTTCGAATGTTGGCATTGCATATGGGTAAGTCGGGCCGCCGCCAGGGCGATTGCATGAAGCCAAA
>NZ_PXWF02000057.1 GCF_003011895.2 Massilia glaciei
CCCGGCCCCGGCCCCGGCCCCGGCCGTGATGAGGCCGGCGCCACAGCCGGCCGCGGCCGGCGCGCCGCCGCGCGACACCGACGAAGTTGCCGTCAAGCATGGCGACACGCTCGGACGCATCGCCGCCCGCGTCAAGCCGGCCGAGATCTCGCTCGACCTGATGCTGGTGGCGCTGTACCGCGCCAATCCGGACGCCTTCATCGGCAATAACATGAACCGCCTCAAGGCCGGCCGCATCCTGACCGTGCCCGACGCCGGCGCCGTGCGCGCGATCGGCCAGGGCGAGGCCAAGGGCGTCGTGGTCGCCCACGCCGCCGATTTCAACGCCTACCGCAACAAGCTGGCGAGCCAGGTCGCGGCAGCCGCGCCGGCCACCACGCCCGCCGCGGCGCAGAGCGGCACCGGCAAGATCATCGCCAAGGTCGAGCAGACGCCGACCGCGGCCAGCGCCTCGAAGGACCAGCTCAAGCTGAGCAAGGCCAACGCGGCCGCCGCCGCCGCCGCCGCCGAGGACAAGATCGCCAAGCAGCGCGCTCTCGACGACGCCGCCGCCCGCGTCAAGGAACTCGAACGCAACGTCAAGGATCTCGAAAAACTGGTCGCCGCCAAGGCCGCCGAGAAAGCCGCCGCCGACGCCGCGGCGCGCAAGGCCAAGGCCGCCCCCGTGGTGGTGGCGCCGAACGCCGCGGTGCTGGTGCCGGCCGGCCAGGCCGTGGTGGTGGCCCCGGCCGCGACCGTCAAGCCGATCGATGCGCCGGTCACGGTGGCGGTCGCGCCGCCGATCGCCGCCCCGGTGGCCCCGCCGGTCGCGACCCCGGTGCCGCCGCCGCCCGTGGCCGTCGCGCCCGCCAAGAAATCCGTCAAGATCGTGACCACGCCGGCGCCGGCGCCCGAGCCGGGCATCGTCGACCTGGTCATCGAGAACATGTACCTGATCCTGGGCGCGTTGCTGGCCCTGGGCGCGGCCGTGTTCCTGCTGCTCAAGCGGCGCGCCAAGGAGGAGGAGAAGCCGCCGAGCGAGCGCACCATCCTCGGCGCGCCGACCGACCAGGCCCATTCGCTGTTCGCCGAAACCGGCGGCCAGAGCATCGACACGGCCAACAGCGTGTTCAACTCGAGCTTCGCGCCGTCGGCCAGCCAGCTCGACACCAACGAGGTCGATCCGGTCGCCGAGGCCGACGTCTACATCGCCTACGGCCGCGACGCCCAGGCCGAGGAGATCCTGCGCGAGGCGCTGCGCACCCACCCCGAGCGCTATCCGGTGCGCCTGAAACTGCTCGAAATCTACGCCGCCCGCAAGGACCAGCGCGCGTTCGAGTCGCAGGCCAGCGAAGTCTACAGCATGAGCAAGGGCCTGGGCGAGGACTGGGCGCAGGCTGCCGCGCTGGGCATGTCGATCGATCCGATGAACCCGCTGTACGCCAGCGCCGTCGCGGCCCCGGCCGACGCCGCCGCCCAGCGCGAGCGCGAATTGAACGCCGCGGCCGCCGGCGCCGGCGCCGCCGCCGCGGCCGCCGACATGGACCTCGACCTCGACCTCTCGCCCAACACCGTGACCCCGGCCGAACGCGAGGCGATGCACGCCGACGTGGCGGGCCCGGAGAGCACCCTCGACTTCGACGTCGGCGGCATGAGCTTCGAGCCGGAACCGGCGCCCGCCGCCGCGCCCGACCTGCTGTTCGCGGCCACCCCGGTGGTGCTCGAAAAAACGCCCGAACCCAAGCCCGACACCAACGAGATGGCGTTCGACATGGACTTCGGCCTGCCCGACACCCCGACCGTGGCGAGCAAGTCGGCCGAGACCGCCGAGTTCGACATGGGCGACCTGTCGAAGGCGTTCGACCTGCCGGGCGCGAGCCCGGCCCCGGCGCCCGTGATGGACATGCACTCGATGGACTTCGACATCCCGACCTCGTCGCCCGCGCCGGCCCCGGCCGTGCCGCAGTTCGACATGTCGGGCCTCGACCTCGACCTGCCGGGCTCGGCCGGCGGCAACGGCCTCGATTTCGACGCCGCGGGCGGCGACGCGACCGAGATGGAAACCAAGCTCGACTTGGCGATCGCCTACCAGGAGATCGGCGACAAGGAGGGGGCGTGCGAACTGCTCGACGAGGTCATCAAAGGGGGCAACCCCGAGCAGGCCGGCAAAGCGACAGCGATGCGCGCCAAACTGGCGTGATGGGGGCGGGGCGGCGCGGGCGGGGCGCCAATTGAAGCGCGTCGCCTTCGGCGTCCAATACGACGGCAGCGCCTGGAGCGGCTACCAGAAACAGCTGGACCGCAACACGGTGCAGGACCGGCTCGAGATCGCGCTCGAGAAATTCGCGCGCGTCGAGCTCGGCACCACCTGCGCCGGACGCACCGACACCGGGGTCCACGCGCTCGAACAGGTGGTCCATTTCGACACCGAACTGACGCGCGACATGAACTCGTGGGTGCGTGGCGTCAACACCTTCCTTCCCGATTCGATCGCCGTGCGCTGGGCCACCGAGGTGCCAGGGGGCCATGAGCGCGAGTTCCACGCGCGCTTCTCGGCGCGCGCGCGCACCTACCACTATGTGCTCTACAACCATCCGGTGCGCGCGCCGCTGCTCGCCGGGCGCGCCGGCTGGGTGTTCCGCCCGCTCGACGTCGAGCGCATGCGCGAGGCGGCCCGGTGCCTGCCCGGCAGCCACGATTTTTCGGCGTTCCGCTCGTCCCAGTGCCAGGCCAAGTCGCCGGTGCGCGAGATCTACGACGTCGGCATCGAGCGGCGCGGCCAGAACGGCCACCTGATCGTGTTCACGGTGCGCGCCAACGCCTTCCTGCACCACATGATCCGCAACCTGATCGGCTCGCTCATCTACGTCGGCAGCGGGCGCCACCCGGCGCCCTGGCTGCGCGAGGTGCTCGAGGGGCGCGAGCGCCACCACGCCGCGCCCACCTTCATGCCGGACGGGCTGTACCTGGCCAAAATCGAGTACGATCCGAAATGGGGGCTGCCGCAGGAGGCGTCGCCCCCTCTGCCCTGGTTTTAAACCCTGGTTTAAATCCTGGTTTAAATCCTGGTTTAAATCCTGGTTCTAAATCCCGGTTTTAAATCCCGGTTCCAATACGACCCCAAACCACCCCGCGAGAGCCCGCATGCACCGCACCCGCATCAAGATCTGCGGCCTGACCCGTCCCGAGGACGTGGCGGCCGCCGTCGCCGCCGGCGCCGACGCGCTCGGCTTCGTGTTCTACCCGCCCAGCCCGCGCCACGTCGAGCCGTCCCGCGCCGGCGCCCTGATGGCGGCGCTGCCGCCGTTCGTCGGCACGGTCGGCCTGTTCGTCAACGCCGGCGTCGACGAGGTCTGCGCCGCGGTGCGCCAGGCGCCGGTGGCGCTGCTGCAGTTCCACGGCGACGAGACGGCGCGGCTGTGCGCCGAGACCGCGCGCGCGGCCAACCGGCCCTTCATGCGCGTGTTCCGGGTGCGGCCCGACACGCGCGCGCGCGAACTGCTAGAATACGAGCATCAATACCGCGCCGCCAGTCCATTGTTCTCGGGCCTTTTGCTCGACACCTACGTGGACGCCTACGGCGGGGCAGGAAAGGTTTTCGATTGGTCCCTCATCCCAAAAGAACTCGCGCCTCGGGTCGTTTTAAGTGGTGGCTTGAGCGTACAAAACGCCACTGAGGCGGTGGTGCTCGTACGCCCCTACGCGGTCGACATCAGCAGTGGTGTCGAGCTTGCCAAGGGGATCAAGGACGCGCAGCGCATGACGGCCTTCGTCGGCGCGGTGCGGCTCGCAGACGCCACACCCGAGAAAGAACACACCCATGAAAGACGCACCTGAACGCGGCCCCGCCGCCGCATTGTTCCACACCACCGACTACCAGCTGCCCGACGCGCGCGGCCACTTCGGCCCCTACGGCGGCGCCTTCGTCGCCGAAACGCTGAGCCACGCGCTGGCCGAGCTGAGCGAGGCCTACGCGCGCTACAGCAACGACCCCGAATTCCTCGACGAATTCCGCTACGAACTGAAGCACTTCGTCGGGCGCCCCTCGCCGATCTACCACGCCAAACGCTGGTCCGAACTGATGGACGGCGCCCAGATCTTCTTCAAGCGCGAGGATCTCAACCACACGGGCGCGCACAAGATCAACAACGTGATCGGGCAGGCGCTGCTGGCCAGGCGCATGGGCAAGCCGCGCATCATCGCCGAGACCGGCGCCGGCCAGCACGGCGTGGCCACCGCCACCATCTGCGCCCGCTTCGGGCTCGAATGCGTGATCTACATGGGCAGCGAGGACGTCAAGCGCCAGGCCCAGAACGTGTACCGCATGAAGCTGCTGGGCGCGACCGTGGTGCCGGTCGAATCTGGCTCCAAGACGCTCAAGGACGCGCTCAACGAGGCCATGCGCGACTGGGTCACCAACATCGAAAACACCTTCTACATCATCGGCACCGTGGCCGGGCCGCACCCGTACCCGATGATGGTGCGCGACTTCCAGTCGGTCATCGGCGAGGAGTGCCTGGTCCAGATGCCCGAACTGGCCGGGCGCCAGCCCGACTACGTGGTCGCCTGCATCGGCGGCGGCTCGAACGCGATGGGCATCTTCTACCCCTACATCGACGACAAGGGCGTCAAGCTGGTCGGGGTCGAGGCGGCCGGCGAGGGCCTCGGCTCGGGCAGGCACGCGGCCTCGCTGACGGCCGGCATCCCGGGCGTCTTGCACGGCAACCGCACCTACCTGCTGCAGGACGATAACGGCCAGATCATCGAGACCCATTCGGTCTCGGCCGGCCTGGACTATCCGGGCGTCGGGCCCGAGCACGCCTGGCTCAAGGATTCGGCGCGCGCCCAGTACGTCTCGGTGACCGACGACGAGGCGCTCAAGGCGTTCCACGACTGCTGCCACATCGAGGGCATCATCCCGGCGCTCGAGTCGGCCCACGCGATCGCCTACGCGGCCAAATTCGCCGCCACGCTGCCCAAGGACCAGCTGATCCTGGTCAACCTGTCGGGGCGCGGCGACAAGGACATGCACACCGTGGCCGAAAGGATGGGGCTCGACTTCAGCTGAGAGGCTGAGCGGCCCACCGCAAGCCCATCCCACGACCACCATTAGCGACCATAAGAGAGCACCGCCATGTCCAGAATCAGCAGCAGCTTCGCCGCCCTCGCGGCCCAACACAAGACCGGCCTGGTCACCTTCATCACGGCCGGCGACCCCTCGCCCGATTTGACGGTGCCGCTCATGCACGCGCTGGTCGCCGGCGGCGCCGACGTGCTCGAGCTCGGGGTGCCGTTCTCGGACCCGATGGCCGAAGGCCCGGTGATCCAGCGCGCGTGCGAGCGCGCGCTCAAGTTCAACGTCGGCCTCGGCGACGTGTTCGGCTACGTGCGCGAGTTCCGCAAGACCGACCAGGACACGCCGGTGGTCCTGATGGGGTACGCCAACCCGGTCGAGCGCATCGGCCCGGACGCCTTCATCGCGCGCGCGGTCGAGGCGGGGGTGGACGGCGCCATCATCGTCGACTATCCGCCCGAGGAGTGCGAGCAGTTCGCCGGTGCGATGCGCGCGGCCGGGCTCGACCTGATCTTCCTGCTCGCGCCGACCTCGACACCGGAGCGCATCGCCCAGGTGGCGCGCTTCGGCAGCGGCTTTAGCTACTACGTCTCGCTCAAGGGCGTCACCGGCGCGGGCAACATCGACACGGCCGACGTGGCGCGGCGCTTGACGGCGATCCGCGAGCACGTCAAGCTGCCGGTCGGGGTCGGCTTCGGGATCCGCGACGCGGCGACCGCGCGCGCGGTGGCGCAGGTGGCCGACGCGGTCGTGATCGGCAGCCGCATCATCGAGGAGATCGAGAACACGCCGCCGGAGCTGGTGGTGGCGGCCGTGCAAAGCTTCGTGGCCGGCATCCGCGACGCCCTCGACGGCAAGTAAACAAGTTCCAAGAAAATGGGGTCAGAGTCGAATTGTTTGAAACAATTTCAAACAATTCGACTCTGACCCCATTTTTTTCGCAATGAATCCACCCAGACGGGGGCGGATCGGTTAAATTCCATCGGTATTGCAAATCCATTAATAAGCTCAAGAAGGCACCGCCCAAAAAATGAAAAAACAAATAACACGCGTTTCGGTCCTGCAGACCGCGAAGGTCTGCGCGGCGCTTTACTTCGCCATGTCGCTCCCGTTCGTGGCCATCATGGCGATCCCGCTCATGATGGGCCTCGGCGACGCCATGAAGATGTCGACCTATATGTTGATCGCGATGCCGGTGCTGTATGCCATCTTCGGCTTCGTGTTCACCATGATCGGCGCGTGGATCTACAACCTCGTCGCCGGCGCCATCGGCGGCATTGAGTTCACCACCGAGGAGGTGGCCTAGGGCGGGCGCGAGCCGGGCCGTCAAATCGGGTCCGAAAAATGTACAAATGGGCTCGGAACAAATGGGGTCAGAGTCGAATTGTTTGAAATATTTTAAACAATTCGACTCTGACCCCATTTTTCGGAACGGCGGCGTTTCGCGATTGGAGGCAATGTTCGACAAGCAGGGCCTAACGAGCTAAACTACCGCCACCGAATCCGCCGCAGAAGGAAAATATATGAGTTGGTTAGAAAAACTGCTGCCCCCAAGAATCCAGCGCTCCGATGCCGCCTCGCGCAAGACCATGCCCGAGGGCCTGTGGGTCAAGTGCCCGTCGTGTGAGGCGGTCCTGTACCGCACCGACCTCGAGTCCAACCTGCATGTCTGCCCCAAGTGCGACCACCACATGCGCATCCGCGCCCGCGCCCGCCTCGACGGCCTGCTCGACGCCGGCGGACGCTACGAGATCGGCCAGGAGACACTGCCGGTCGACACGCTCAAGTTCAAGGACAGCAAAAAATACCCCGACCGCCTCAAGGCCGCGATGGAGGCGACCGGCGAGACCGACGCCCTGATCGTGCTCGGCGGCTCCATCATGAGCCTGCCCGTGGTCGTGGCCTGCTTCGAATTCGAATTCATGGGCGGCTCGATGGGCTCGGTCGTGGGCGAGCGCTTCGTGCGCGGCGCCCAGGTCGCGCTCGAGCAAAAGGTGCCGTTCATCTGCATCACCGCCACCGGCGGCGCCCGCATGCAGGAGGGCCTGCTCTCGCTCATGCAAATGGCCAAGACCACCGCCATGCTGACCAAGCTGTCCGAGAAAAAGTTGCCATTCATCAGCGTGCTGACCGACCCGACCATGGGCGGCGTTTCGGCCTCGTTCGCCTTCATGGGCGACGTCGTGATCGCCGAGCCGAAGGCGCTGATCGGCTTCGCCGGCCCGCGCGTGATCGAAAACACCGTGCGCGAGAAGCTGCCCGAGGGTTTCCAGCGCGCCGAATTCCTCGTCACCAAGGGCGCCGTCGACATGATCGTCGACCGCCGCAAAATGCGCGAGGAGATCGCGCGCCTGCTCGCGTTGCTGCAGGACCAGGCCGTCGAAGTACTCGCCTGATTGGCTCAGGGTCGTTCGGCCATGCCCTTTCAGCACGCCGGAAAGCGCCCGTTGGTCGTTGCAGATGCTCGCCATGGCCCTAGCAGCCTGTCGGACTAAAAGGAAATCGGCTGCAAATCCGCCTGAGCGTTCCATATTTCGCCGATTTTTTGGTCAATAGAATAACTATTGACCTTCAAAATCGTCGAAATCTGTCCTCGCTCAGCCGAATTTTCGCTTCGATTCTTTAAGTCCGACAGGCTGCTAGCCATGGCTGTGCCTTGCGCCTCGATCAGCCACCTTCTGGCGCGCGGCTCTGGCGCGTCCGGAAAACTCCCAGCCTCTGACCGGCAAACGCCGCGCCACCGGCGCCATCCTCGTCCGCGCGGGGAAGGCGCCGGCGCCGTTTCTGGCCTTCGATTAAAATGGGCGCCCGCGCCACCACCCGATCCGCCATGCACAAACTCCCCGACACCCTGCCCGACTGGCTCGCGCTGCTCGAGTCGCGCCACGCCGAAATCCACATCAACATGGGGCTCGAGCGCGTGCGCACGGTCAAGGACCGCCTCGGCCTGGCCTTCGCCTGTCCGGTCATCATGGTGGCCGGCACCAACGGCAAGGGCTCGACCTGCTCGATGCTCGAGTCGATCCTGCTGCGCGCCGGCTACAAGGTGGGCCTGTACATCAAGCCCCATTTCCTCGACTTCAACGAGCGCGCCCACGTCAACGGCCAACTGGCCACCGACGCGCAACTGGTGGCGAGCTTCCACGCGGTCGAGGCGGCGCGCGCCGACACCGACCTGACGTACTTCGAGTTCACCACGCTGGCCATCATGGACCTGCTGGCCGGCGCCGGCATGGACGTCGTGATCCTCGAGGTCGGCCTCGGCGGGCGCCTAGACGCGGTCAACGTGGTCGACGCCGATGTCGCCATCGTCACCAGCGTCGACATCGACCACACCGACTTCCTCGGCACCACGCGCGAGCAGATCGGCTTCGAAAAGGCCGGCATCTTCCGTCCCGGTAAGGCCGCGATCTGCAGCGACCCGGTGCCGCCAAGCTCGCTGGTGGCGCACGCCGAGGCAATCGGGGCCGACCTGTGGCTGCTCGGGCGCGACTTCAACTACGCCGGCGACAAGCAGCAATGGAACTACGGCGGGCGCGCGGTGCGCCGCAATTCGCTGGCCTATCCGAGCCTGCGCGGCGCCAACCAGCTGCTCAACGCGGCCGCCGCGCTGGCCGCGCTCGAGGTGCTGCGCCTGGCGCTGCCGGTCGGGGCGCAGGAGGTGCGCACCGGCCTGGTGCTGGTCGAGCTGCCCGGGCGCTTCCAGGTGCTGCCGGGGCGCCCGACGGTTATCCTCGACGTCGCCCACAACCCGCACGCGGCCGCCGCGCTCGGCCAGAACCTGGGCAACATGGGCTTCCACCCGTACACCTACGGCGTGTTCGGCGTGATGGCCGACAAGGACATCGACGGCGTGCTCGCGCCGCTGGCCGGCCAGGTCGACCACTGGTGCCTGGCCGAGCTGCCGTCGGCGCGCTCGGCGCGGGCCGCCGACGTCGCCGCGCGCGTGGCGGCGCTGACGCCGGCGGGCGCCGCGGACGGCGAGCGCACCGTGCGCACCTTCGCCGATCCGGCCGCCGCTTTCGCGAATGCGATGAGCCGGGCCGGGGAGAATGATAGAATTGTGGTCTTTGGCTCCTTTTACACCGTCGCCGGTGTGATGGCAGCCCGAAAAAACTCACCTCACTGAAGACTACTACGCATGGGCTTGTTCTCGTTCCTCAGTAAAAACAAGCAGGACAGCGCCGCCGACAGCGGCTATGCATCCGACGCCGAGGAAGACGCGATCGCCGCCAAGGCCCGCTCCAAGCGCGCCTCGAGCGCCGAGCAGGCGCCGTCCAAGCGCGGCGCCAAGGGCGCGCAGGGCCCCGGTTCGGACGACCCGGTGCTGCCCGAGAAAAAACGGGCGCGTCGGCGTTTGGTCGGCACCATCGCGCTCGCGTTGGCGGTCGCGGTCGGCCTGCCGATGCTGCTCGACGCCGAACCGAAGCCGCTGCAAAGCGACATCGCGATCCAGATCCCGTCCAAGGACAAGGTGCCGCCGCTGCCGCTGCCGCCGCCGGTGGCGCCGTCCGAGGCGCTCGACGCGAGCGAGGAGATCGTCGACCCGGCCGCCACCGCGGCGCAGCCGAAGCCGGTGGCCCGGCTGCCCGAGCCCGACCTGGGCAAACTCAAGCTGGTCGAACCCAGGGTTGCCGAACGCAAGGCCGAGCCCAAGCCGGCCGCCGCCAAGCCGGCCGAGCCCAAGCCGGTCCCCAAGCCCACCGCGCCGCCCGAGCCCAAGCCGAAGCCGGCCGCCAGGGCGCCCACCGAGGCCGAGCGCGCGCGCGCCATTCTCGAGGGCCAGAGCGTCCCCAAGGCGGCGCCCGCCCAAAGGTACGTGGTGCAGGTGGCCGCGCTGGGGTCGCAGGACGCGGTCAACGAATTGCAGGGCAAACTGCGCGCGGCGGGCATCTCCTCGTTCACGCAAAAAATCAGGTCCGGCAAGCTGATCCAGGTGCGGGTGGGCCCGTTCAGCAAGGAGGACGCCGAGAAGATGCGCGCCAGACTGGGCAAGATCGGCCTCTCGGGCAGCATGGTCCCGGCATGACCCATTTGAAATCGCGGCAACGGGTTCGCCGGCGCGCCGGGGCGGTGGGCGCGGCGTGACGCTTTTCGATTATTTGGTACTGTTCGTCCTGGCCGCGTCGGTGATCATCAGCACCCTTCGCGGGCTCGTGAAGGAAATCCTGTCGCTGGTGAGCTGGGTGGTCGCCTTCGTGCTGGCCAACGCCTACAGCACCGCGCTGGCGCCCTTGCTGCCCGAGCTGGTCCCGGGCGAGGCGGTGCGGCTGATGGTCGCGTTCGTGGCCTTGTTCATCGGCGTGCGCATCCTCATGGGCTTGCTCATGATGGCGGTCGACGCGCTGGTCAAGGCGACCGGCCTGAGCCTGGCCGACCGCGGCCTGGGCGGCCTGTTCGGCCTGGCGCGGGGCGTCGTGATCGTGCTCACTGGCGTCATCTTGTGTGGCATGACGCAGATTCCCGAACAGCCGTTCTGGAAGAACGCGCTGCTCGCGCCGATGGCCGAGGAGGGCGTGCGCACCGTCAAGCCGTTCCTGCCGGAAGCGCTCGTCAAGCACGTGAAATATTGAAGTTTTTTTAAAATCGGTAGTAGCAGTCCTTTAGGAGCACAGCATGTGTGGCATCGTCGGCGTCGTCTCGCATAATCCCGTCAACCAGTTGCTGTATGACGCCTTGCTGTTGTTGCAGCATCGCGGCCAGGACGCGGCGGGCATCGCAACCAATCACAGCAGTATGTTTTCCATGCACAAGGCCAACGGCCTCGTGCGTGACGTTTTCCGCACGCGCAACATGCGTTCGCTGCAGGGCAATTCGGGCATCGGCCATGTGCGCTACCCGACCGCCGGCTCCTCGAGCGAGGAGGAGGCGCAGCCGTTCTACGTCAACGCGCCGTTCGGCATCACGCTGGCCCACAACGGCAACCTGACCAACTGGGAACAGCTCAAGATCGAGATGTTCAAGAACGACCGCCGGCACATCAACACCGACTCCGACTCCGAGGTCCTGCTCAACGTGCTCGCGCACGAGATCGACGAGGCCACCACCGGCCTCTCGCTCGACCCGGACGCCGTGTTCAAGGCGGTCGCCATGCTGCACCGCCGGGTGCGCGGCGCCTACGCGGCGGTGGCGCAAATCTCGGGCCTGGGCCTGCTCGCGTTCCGCGACCCGTTCGGGATCCGTCCGCTGTGCATCGGCACCAACGTCACCGACAAGGGCACCGAATACCTGATCGCCTCCGAATCGGTGGCGCTCGAGGGCATGGGCTTCACCTTCCTGCGCGACATCGCGCCGGGCGAGGCCGTGTTCATCGACATCGACGGCAAGTTCTACGAGCGCCAGTGCGCCGACAACCCGTCGCTGAACCCGTGCGCGTTCGAGTACGTGTACCTGGCGCGGCCCGACTCGATCCTCGACGGCGCCTCGGTCTACGCGACCCGCCTCAAGATGGGCGAGTACCTGGCCGACAAGATCCGCGCCGAGCTGCGCCACGGCGAGATCGACGTCGTCATGCCGATCCCCGACTCCTCGCGCCCGGCCGCTATCCAGCTCGCGCTCAAGCTCGGCATCGAGTACCGCGAGGGCTTCATCAAGAACCGCTACATCGGGCGCACCTTCCTGATGCCGGGGCAGGCGATCCGGCGCAAGTCGGTGCGCCAGAAGCTCAACGCGATCGGCTCCGAATTCAAGGGCAAGAACGTGCTGCTGGTCGACGACTCGATCGTGCGCGGCACCACCAGCCTCGAGATCGTGCAGATGGCGCGCGAGGCCGGCGCCAAGAGCGTCACCTTCGCCTCGGCCGCGCCGCCGGTGCTGTTCCCCAACGTGTACGGGATCGACATGCCGACCCGCGACGAGCTGATCGCCTACGGGCGCACCAACGAGCAGATCTGCCGCGAAATCACGGCCGACGCGCTGGTGTACCAGGACATCGACGCCCTCAAGCGCTCGATCTCGGACGTCAATCCGGCGCTGCGCAACTTCGAGGCCTCGTGCTTCGACGGCGTCTACGTGACCGGCGACGTGACCCAGTCCTACCTCGACCGGCTCGAGTACGCGCGCCACCACCCGAAGGACGCGCCGGCCGAGGACGCGGCGCGCACGCAGCTCAACCTGAACCTGGCGACGGCCGAGTAATAGGCGAAGGAACAGGCAAGGAACAGGCAAGGAACAGGCGAAGCACAGGCAAAGAGCAGGCAAAGAACGGGCAAAGAATAGGCAAAGGCGCGCATCCTGCGCCCCGCGCGGGCGGGGTAGGATGCGCGGCACAAGACTGATGAACGACAAGAAAAAGTACGGCTTCACCACCACCATCCTGCACCAGGACCGCCAGAAACCGATCGAGCACGGCTCGCTGCACAAGCCGCTGCACACCTCGGTCGCGTTCGGCTACCGGGATGCGCGCCAGCTCGCCTCGGTATTCCAGGGTAGGGAGCCGGGCTTCCGCTACGGGCGCCAGGGCAACCCCACCATCTCGGCCCTGGAGGACAAAATCACGGCCATGGAGGACGGCGTGGCCACGTTGTGCTTCGCCACCGGGATGGGCGCGATCGGCGCCGTGTTCCAGGCGCTGCTGCGCGCGGGCGACCATGTGGTCTCGTCGTCCTTCTTGTTCGGCAACACCAACAGCCTGTGGCAGACCGTGGCCGGGCAGGGCGTGGGCGTCTCGTTCGTCGACGCCACCGACGCCGGCGCGGTCGAACAGGCGCTCACGCCGGACACCCGCATCGTGTTCGTAGAGACCATCGCCAACCCGCGCACCCAGGTCGCCGACCTCGCGCGCATCGGCCGCTTGTGCCGCGAGCGCGGGATCCTGTACGTGGTCGACAACACCATGACCACGCCCTACCTGTTCAGGCCAAAAGCGGTCGGGGCGGGGCTGGTGGTCAACGCGCTGACCAAGTCGATCGGCGGCCACGGCATCGCGCTCGGCGGCAGCCTGACCGACACCGGGGAATACGACTGGCAGCGGTATCCGCACATCGCGCCCAACTACAAAAAGGCGGCGCCGGCGATGTGGGGCATGGCCCAGCTGCGCGCCAAGGGCCTGCGCGACTTCGGCGCCTCGCTCGGGCCGGAGGCGGCGCACCACATCGCGGTCGGCGCCGAGACGCTGGCGCTGCGGCTCGAACGCGCCAGCGCCAACGCGCTGGCGCTGGCCGAAATGCTCGAGGCCGACCCGCGCGTGGCCAGGGTCCATTACCCGGGCCTGGCGTCGCACCCGCAGCACGCGCTGGCGGGCCAGTTGTTCCGCGCCTACGGCTCGCTGCTCAGCTTCGAGCTGGCCGACGGCATCGACTGCTTCGACTACCTCAACCGGCTGCGGCTCGCGATCGCGGCAAGCAACCTCGGCGACACGCGCACGCTCGTGATCCCGGTCGCGCACACCATCTTTTTCGAGATGGGGCCCGAACGGCGCGCCAGCATGGGCATCGCCGAGTCGCTGATCCGGGTCTCGGTCGGGATCGAGGACTGCGCCGACCTGCTCGCGGACTTTGGCGACGCCCTGTCCGATCCCGGCCCCGCGGCCGCCGCTTAAACCACAGAAAACAGAGAAAACCATGAAAAAAACTGTGATTTGCCTGAGCCTGCTGCTGGCCTGCCTGGGCGGCGCCGCCCACGCCGGCGAGCTGGCCGACGCCAACGCCCTGTTCGCCAAAAAATCGTACCCGCAGGCCGAGGCGCTCTACCTCAAGCTGGCCAAGGCCGGCAACGCGGAAGCCCAGTTGCACCTGGGCGAGATGTATTTTTACGGCGAGGCGGGCATGGTCGACGCGGCCAAGGCCAGGGAGTGGTTCGGCAAGTCCGCCGCCAAGGGCAACAAGACGGCGATCGCGGCGCTGGAGATGATGCGCCAGCGCGAACTGCGGCGGGCCGACCTCGACTATTGGATCAAGGGTTACGACGGCGCCGAGCTGCGCAGCGGCCAGTTCGCCTGCAAGACGCCGCGCATCCCCGAGATGTCGCGCCAGAACGACGAGATCGAGGCGGTGTCGGCGCGCGTGCTCAAATGGCAGGATTGCTATAACAATTTCGTCAGGAACCTCAACGAGGCCTCGCCGCTGACCAAGCGCATCCCGAAGGATGTGGTCGATTTGCTGAGCAAGGAGGAAATGGCGGCGGCGACCGCGCATCTGAACGCGGTGCGAGCGAACTTGGCCGAGGGCGCGCGCGTGTCGTCCAAGCTGCTGCTGGCCGACTACGAGGTCTGGCGCAAGGCCACCGACGCCTATGTCGGCGAGAGCAACCGGATCGTCAACGAGAACCGCAAGAACGAGATCAAGTAGAAGCGGTGGCGGGGCGGCAGCACGGCGTCATCGCCGCGAAGGAAGTTGATTAAAACGACCGCCGTCTTCCCAGCACCGCCGTCTTCCCAACACCGCCGTCATCCAAACACCACCGTCATCAAAGCACCACCGTCATCAAAGCACCACCGTCATCAAAGCACCACCGTCATCAAAGCACCACCGTCATCAAAGCACCACCGTCATCAAAGCACCACCGTCATCAAAGCACCACCGTCATCAAAGCACCACCGTCATCAAAGCACCACCGTCATCAAAGCACCACCGTCATCAAAGCACCACCGTCATCAAAGCACCACCGTCATCAAAGCACCACCGTCATCAAAGCACCACCGTCATCAAAGCACCACCGTCATCAAAGCACCACCGTCATCAAAGCACCACCGTCATCAAAGCACCACCGTCATCAAAGCACCACCGTCATCAAAGCACCACCGTCATCAAAGCACCACCGTCATCAAAGCACCACCGTCATCAAAGCACCACCGTCATCAAAGCACCACCGTCATCAAAGCACCACCGTCATCAAAGCACCACCGTCATCAAAGCACCACCGTCATCAAAGCACCACCGTCATCAAAGCACCACCGTCATCAAAGCACCACCGTCATCAAAGCACCACCGTCATCAAAGCACCACCGTCATCAAAGCACCACCGTCATCAAAGCACCACCGTCATCAAAGCACCACCGTCATCAAAGCACCACCGTCATCCAAACACCACCGTCATCCAAACACCACCGCCGTCATCCCCGCGAAAGCGGGGACCCATACTGAGCTTGCGCCGACGCGAACTGAGAGCCTTTCGGACCGGGGCTCAAATTTGCGGAAGCCCCATATTTGCATGCTCAGTATGGATTCCCGCCTTCGCGGGAACGACGAGGTGGAGCAGGCGTTGGCATTCGAC
>NZ_PXWF02000058.1 GCF_003011895.2 Massilia glaciei
GGGCGCGGGCTCGGCGGCGGCCGGCCCGCCCCGCCCCGCCGCCCGCGCCGCCACCAGCGGCGAGCGGCCCAGCGCGAACAACACGTCGTCGGCGCACTCGACCAACTGCGCGCCCTCTTTGATGAGCTTGTGGCAGCCCTTGGCCAGCGCCGCGTGGATCGAGCCGGGGATCGCGAACACCTCGCGCCCCTGGTCGCAGGCCTGGCGGGCGGTGATCAGGGAGCCGGACCCGGCCGCCGCCTCGACCACCAGCACCCCCGCGCACAGGCCGCTGATGATCCGGTTGCGCTTGGGGAAGTTGCCGGCGGCGGGCGCGGTGCCGAGCGGGTATTCGCTGACGATGCAGCCGTGTCCGGCGATGCGGCGCGCGAGCGACTCGTTGCGCTTCGGATAGATGCGGTCGATCCCGGTGCCGATCACCGCGACGGTCGAGCCGACCCCGTCCAGCCCGCCCTCGTGCGCGGCCGCGTCGATGCCCAGCGCCATGCCCGAGACGATCGTCAGGCCGGCCCCGCTGAGCGCGCGCGCGAACGCGAGCGCGTTGGCCTGCCCCTGGGCGCTGGCGTTGCGGCTGCCCACCAGCGCCAGCGCCGGCCCGTCGAGCAGCGCGCGCCGGCCCTTGACGTACAGCAGCAGCGGCGCGTGCGCGGTGGCGCGCAGCAGCGCCGGATAGGCCGCGTCGTGCAAGCGCAGCAGGCAGTGGGAGGGATCGGCCAGCCAGGCCAGCGTGGCGTCGATCTGTTCGAGCGCGGCGCCGGCGGGCGGCGTCAGCAGGGCGCGCGCGGCGGCGCCGGGGACGTGCGCGCAAAGTTCGGCGTGGGAGGCGGAAAAGATGTGTTCGGGTGTCCCGAGGGCGTCGAGCAGGGCGTGGCCGCGCTCGAGTCCGACACCGGCGGTCCCCACCAGGCGCAGCCACGCGGCAAGGCTTGCGGCCTCGCTGGCGGGGTTGGCGGGGTCCGTGTCCTGCACGGCGGTTTTACTCCGATGATCTGGCCACGTCGCCGACTTCGACCGGCTCGGTCACTTGCATGATCAGGCCGTACGAGATCTTGTCGAACACGCGGAAAATGAACAGTGTCCCGACATGTTCGTCGGGCAGGCGGATGGTCGGGGTGTTGCCCATCCGGGACAGCTTGCCGCCGGTGTCCTTGACCACCTTGCCGACATTGTATAACTGCAGGACGGTGCCGACGTCGACGCCGTCAACACTGCCGCGGTTGATGCTCAGGACCTGGTTCTGGCCGGCATGGGTGACGCCCGCATACACCGACACGACGCGCGCGTTGATCTTCTGGTCCGGCTCGTGCGGGACATAATTGCGGATCGGCAAAGGCGGCGACGGCACCAGCAGGTCGCCGACGCTCATCTCCATCTTCGAGCTGGCGACGATGAAGGTGTGCACGTCGACGCCCGGCTTGGCTTCTTTCTGCAGCTTGACGGTGCCGAGGTAGACCGCCTCGTAGCCGAGGATCTTGTTGTCGTCGGGATTGCGCAGCGGCGTGCCCGGACGGAACACCTGGAACGAGGAGATACCGTTGAGCTCACCCTTGACGTAGGCGGTGTCGTCCTTGCCCATGGTGACCCGGGCCTCGCGCGTGGCGGCGATCCGCGGCGCTTTCCCGAGCGTGGCCTCGTCGACCACCAGCGGCTGCGACAGGAACGGCTCGATCACGTTCGAGGCGATCGACTGGATCGCGTCGAGCCCCATGCCCTCAGTGCGGATCTGCGGGGAGATGCGCGTGATGCCGTTGCTGTCGGCGCTGCCGTTGCCGGGCCGCACCAGCGTCAGGCGGCCGTTGGCGCGGTCGAGGTAGATGACCTGGTGCGGATAGATCCAGTGCGGGTCCCTGATCTGGGCCTTGTTCATGCCCCACACCTGCGGCCAGCACCACGGATGCTCGAGGAACTTGCCCGAGATGTCCCACAGGGTGTCGTGTTTGACGACCGTGTGCTGGTCGGGCGCGTTGGCACGGAATTCGCACCGGGCCTTGGCCTGGGCGGGCGTCGCCATGACGCCTGCCAAAAGTGCCGCACCTACAAGGCGGGCGCCGACTGTGCTAAAATTTTTCATTGAATGATCCGAAAAGTGCGGCATTAACACGGAATTGCTGGCTGAACTTGTCTCCTCGTCCGCCCACAGCGCAAGACACAGCGGATTGCATTGCTGCTCTTTCGACAACATGGATGAGTAAGCTTGCCGAACTGGATCAAATTCTGCACATAAATCCTTGAACTAGCAAGAAAAACCGCGCCGCCCCCCCGCCCGGAACTGTTGCATTTCTGTTGTTTGAGAGCATCATCGACCCGCGCAGGCGCTCCGCGCATTGCTTATTCGCCACCATAAATTGCTACTGAATCAACTGACACCATGGCCCTACTGAACATCCTCCGCTACCCCGACGCGCGCCTGCACAAGGTCGCCCGGCCCGTGACCGAATTCGGCGAACGCCTCACCAAGCTGGTCGCCGACATGGCCGAGACCATGTACGAGGCGCCCGGCGTGGGGCTGGCCGCGACCCAGGTCGACGTCCACGAGCAGTTGGTCATCGTCGACACCTCCGAGAGCGGCGACGACCTGCACGTGTTCATCAATCCGCAGATCACCTGGTCGAGCCCCGAAAAGCAGGTCTACGACGAGGGCTGCCTGTCGGTGCCCGGCATCTACGACCGCGTCGAACGGCCGGTGCGGGTCAAGGTCAGCGCGCTCGACCTGCAGGGCACGCCGTTCGAGCTCGAAGCCGACGGCCTGCTGGCCGTGTGCATCCAGCACGAGATGGACCACCTGATGGGCAAGGTGTTCGTCGAATACCTGTCGCCGCTCAAGCGCAACCGGATCAAGGCCAAGCTGCTCAAGGAGGAGCGCGGCCTCGAGCGCGAGGCCGCGCTGCGCGCCTCGGGCCGGCGCTACTAGTGTAGTGCTGCACCCATGACAAGGCCGGGCGCCGGCCGCGCCGGCCTGGCCCGCGCGGGCGGCGCCGGCCCGCACCCCACCTCAACGCATACGGACGGCCGCGCGCCGGCACCGGCACTGGAAACCACATGAAGATCATTTTCGCCGGCACCCCGGAGTTCGCCGCCGTCGCCCTCGCGGACCTGCACCAGGCCGGCCACGAGATCGTGCTGGTGCTGACCCAGCCCGACCGCCCGGCCGGGCGCGGCATGCAGCTGCACGCCTCGAGCGTCAAGCAGTTCGCGCTCGCGCACGGGATCGAGGTGCTGCAGCCGCTGTCGCTGCGGATGGACAGCGCCGACCCGCGGCGCGCGGCCGAGGCGCGCGCCGCGCACGCGCGCCTGGCCGGCACCGACTACGACCTCATGGTGGTGGCCGCCTACGGCCTGATCCTGCCGGCCAGCACCCTCGCGCTGCGGCCCTGCATCAACATCCACGGCTCGCTGCTGCCGCGCTGGCGCGGGGCCGCGCCGATCCACCGCGCGATCGAGGCGGGCGACCGCGAGACCGGGGTGACCATCATGCAAATGGACGAGGGGCTCGACACGGGCCCGATGCTGCTGGCCGAAAGCGTCGCCATCGGCGCGCACGAAACCACGGGCCAACTGCACGACCGCCTGGCCGCGCTCGGGGGCCGCCTGCTGGTGGCGGCGCTGCGCCGGATGGAGCACGGCACGCTGGCGGCGCAGCCGCAGCCCGAGGCGGGCGTCAGCTACGCCTCCAAGGTCGGCAAACAGGAGGCGGCGCTCGATTTTTCGCGCGACGCCGCGCTGTTGGCGCGCAAGGTGCGCGCCTTCAACCCCTTCCCGGGCGCGCACGCGCAGGTGGGCGGGGTGGCGCTCAAGGTGTGGGGCGCCGAGGCGCTCGCGGCCGGCAGCGCGGCCGCGCCCGGCCAGGTGCTGGCGGCCGACCCGGTGCACGGCATCGTGGTCGCCTGCGGCGGCGGCACCCTGCGCCTGACGGAACTCCAAAAACCCGGCGGCAAGCGCCTGCCGGCGGCCGAATTCCTCAAGGGTTTCCCGCTCGAGGACCGCCGCTTCGACTAGCAGCCTGCCGGGCTGCCAGGAGCCTGCCGGGCCGGCGCGCAGGACCGGCTACTTCTTGCCGTTCTGCGCATCCATGTGCTCGCGCAGCAGCTGGTTGATGCGGGTCTGGTAGCCCGGCCCCTGCTGCTTGAACCACTCGAGCATATCGACATCGAGCCGGATCGTGACGATCTGCTTGAGCGCCTTCTCGGCGCGCGCGCCGCGACCGCGCGCCGCGCCCACCGCGCTGGCCGGCGCATCGCCCGCCACCAGCATCGGCTGTTCCCAGCCGCGTTGAAAATCCTCGTTCATCATGCCTGTCTCCGGTAAAAGCCCCATCGCCGTGGCGCGCCGCAACATGGCGCCAGTTTCACAACGACAGCAACATTGTCCTACCTAGGATCAAAATAAAGATTGCTGGGACGGCGCGTTTTGTATCCGCGTGTATCGTTCTGTATCAGACCCGGCCATAAATACAAAACGATACAAACCGGCCCGGCAGTGGCGGCCCCGGCCGTTTGCCCCCTCCCCCAAACCAAAAAGGGGCAATGTCGTATAATTTTGGACCATTTGCGCATACCTGCCGCGCGCCGCGGCGCCGCCCCGGCCTCCTGAAAGCACGACCATGATCAGCTCCACCACGCCCGCCATGTCCAGCACCGAAGCCCGCCTGCGCGAGATTTTGTCGCGCCGCATCATGATCCTCGACGGGGCAATGGGCACCATCATCCAGCAATACAAACTCGACGAGCGCGATTACCGCGGCGGCGCGGCCGGCCGCTTCGCCGGCTTCGCCGCGCCCGCGGGCGGCGCGCGCGAGCTCTTCGTCAAGGGCAACAACGAGCTGCTGACACTGACCCAGCCCCAGATCATCGGGGAAATCCACGAGCGCTACCTGGCCGCCGGCGCCGACCTGATCGAGACCAACACCTTCGGCGCGACCTCGATCGCGCAGGACGACTACCACATGGGCCACCTGGCCTACGAGATGAACGTGGCCGCGGCCAGGCTGGCGCGCGCCGCGTGCGACAAATACAGCTCGCCCGACAAGCCGCGCTTCGTCGCCGGCGCGCTCGGACCGACGCCCAAGACGGCCTCGATCTCGCCCGACGTCAACGACCCTGCCGCGCGCAACGTCAGCTTCGACCAGCTGGTGGCGGCCTACCTCGAGCAGGTGTGCGGCCTGGTCGACGGCGGCGCCGACGTGCTGCTCGTCGAGACCATCTTCGACACCCTCAACTGCAAGGCCGCGCTGTTCGCGATCGACCAGTATTTCGACGAGCACCCCGACACCGCGCGCCTGCCGCTGATGATCTCGGGCACCGTCACCGACGCCTCGGGCCGCATCCTGTCGGGCCAGACCGTGCCGGCCTTCTGGAACTCGGTGCGCCACGCCAGGCCGCTCACGATCGGCCTCAATTGCGCGCTCGGCGCGGCGCTGATGCGCCCCTACGCGCAGGAGCTCTCGCAGATCGCCGACACCTATGTCTGCATCTACCCGAACGCGGGCCTGCCCAACCCGATGAGCGACACCGGCTTCGACGAGCTGCCGGCCGACACCTCGGCGCTGCTGCGCGAATTCGCCGACAGCGGCTTCGTCAACATCGCCGGCGGCTGCTGCGGCACCACGCCCGAGCACATCGCCGCGATCGCCGCGCTGCTGGCCGACACCGCGCCTCGCTCGCTGCCCGATATCCCGGTGGCGCTGCGATTGTCGGGCCTCGAGCCGTTCACGGTCGACGCCGACTCGCTGTTCGTCAACGTCGGCGAGCGCACCAACGTGACCGGCTCGAAGGCGTTCGCGCGCATGATTTTGAACGAGCAGTACGACGAGGCGCTGTCGGTGGCGCGCCAGCAGGTCGAGAACGGCGCCCAGGTCATCGACATCAACATGGACGAGGCGATGCTCGACTCCGCCGCCGCGATGACGCGCTTCCTGAACCTGATCGCGTCCGAGCCCGACATCTCGCGCGTGCCGATCATGATCGACTCGTCCAAGTGGTCGGTGATCGAGGCCGGCCTCAAATGCGTGCAGGGCAAGGCGATCGTCAACTCGATCTCGATGAAGGAGGGCGAGGAGGAATTCATCCGCCAGGCGCGCCTGTGCCGGCGCTACGGCGCGGCCGTGATCGTGATGGCGTTCGACGAGAAGGGCCAGGCCGACACGTTCGAGCGCAAGACCGAGATCTGCGCGCGCGCCTACAAGGTGCTGACCGAACAGGTGGGCTTTCCGCCCGAGGACATCATCTTCGACCCCAACATCTTCGCCATCGCCACCGGCATCGAGGAGCACAACAACTACGCGGTCGACTTCATCAACGCCACGCGCTGGATCCGTGGCAACCTGCCGCACGCGAAGATCTCGGGCGGCGTCTCGAACGTGTCGTTCTCGTTCCGCGGCAACGACCCGGCGCGCGAGGCGATCCACACCGTGTTCCTGTACCACGCGATCAAGGCCGGCATGACCATGGGCATCGTCAACGCCGGCATGATGGGCGTCTACGACGACATCGCGCCGGAATTGCGCGAACGGGTCGAGGACGTGGTGCTGAACCGGCGCGACGACGCCACCGAACGCATGATCGACATCGCCGGCACGCTCAAGGCGGGCGGACGGGCCGACGTCCAGAACCTCGAGTGGCGCGCGGGCGACGTCAACAAGCGCCTGTCGCACGCGCTGGTGCACGGCATCACCCAGTACATCGTCGAGGACACCGAGGAGGCGCGCCAGGCGCTGCTGGCCTCGGGCGGGCGCCCGATCCACGTGATCGAGGGCCCGCTGATGGACGGCATGAACGTGGTCGGCGACCTGTTCGGCCAGGGCAAGATGTTCCTGCCGCAGGTGGTCAAGTCGGCGCGCGTGATGAAGCAGGCCGTGGCCCACCTGATCCCCTTCATCGAGGAGGAAAAGCTGCGCGAGGAGAAACGCACCGGCATCGTCGCCAAACCGAAGGGCAAGATCGTGATCGCCACGGTCAAGGGCGACGTCCACGACATCGGCAAGAACATCGTCTCGGTGGTCCTGCAATGCAACAACTTCGAGGTCGTCAACATGGGCGTGATGGTGCCCTGCTCCGAGATCCTGGCGCGCGCCAAGGTCGAGAACGCCGACATGGTCGGCCTGTCGGGCCTGATCACGCCCTCGCTCGAGGAGATGGCGCACGTGGCGCGCGAGATGCAGCGCGACCCGCACTTCCGCATGCTCAAAATCCCGCTCCTGATCGGTGGCGCCACCACCAGCCGCGCCCACACCGCGGTCAAGATCGCGCACAACTACGACGGCCCGGTGGTGTACGTGCCCGACGCCTCGCGCTCGGTGTCGGTGGCGCAGTCGCTGCTCACGCCCGAGAGCCGCGACAAATACATCGACGACATCGCGCAGGACTACGAGCGCATCCGCGAGCAGCACGCCAACAAGAAGGCGCTGCCGATGCTGCCGCTGGCGGCCGCGCGCGCCAACAAGGCGCTGCTGCCGTTCGCGCCGGTGCGCCCCAAATTCATCGGCCGCCGGGTGTTCAAGAACGTCGAGCTGGCCACTCTGACGCAGTACATCGACTGGGGCCCGTTCTTCCAGACCTGGGACCTGGCCGGCCCGTTCCCCGCGATCCTGAACGACGCGGTGGTCGGCGAGGCGGCCAGCAAGGTGTTCGAGGAGGGCCAGGCGCTGCTCAAGAAGATCATCGAGGGGCGCTGGCTGACCGCCAACGGCGTCATCGCGCTGCTGCCGGCCAACAGCGTGAACGACGACGACATCGAGGTCTACACCGACGACACGCGCGGCACGGTCGCCTTCACCTATTACGGCCTGCGCCAGCAGGGCGTCAAGCCGCTCGTCGACGGCGTGCAGCGGCCCAACCAGTGCCTGGCCGATTTCATCGCGCCCAAGTCGTCCGGCGTGGCCGACTACATCGGCATGTTCGCCGTCACCGCGGGGCTCGGCATCGAGAAGCACGAGCAGCGCTTCGAGGCCGCGCACGACGACTATTCGTCCATCATGCTCAAGTCGCTGGCCGACCGCCTGGCCGAGGCCTTCGCGGAATACCTGCACGAGCGCGTGCGCACCGACCTGTGGGGCCACGCGGCCGGCGAAAAGCTCGACAGCGCGGCGCTGATCGCCGAAAAATACCAGGGCATCCGGCCGGCGCCGGGCTATCCGGCCTGCCCCGAGCACACGGTCAAGGCCGACATGTTCAAGGTGCTGCAGGCGCAGGAGATCGGGATGGAATTGACCGAGTCGTTCGCGATGTTCCCGGGGGCGGCGGTGTCGGGCTTTTACTTCGCGCACCCGGCATCGAAGTATTTCGTGGTCGGCAAGATCGGCGAGGACCAGCTGGCCGACATGTCCAAGCGGCGCGGGGTCGAACGCGAGCAGCTGGCCAGCTGGCTGGCGCCGAATTTGTCGTAACCGCTCCGGCGCGGTAAGTGGTCGAATTGTTTAACCGCCCGTTACAGCGCGCTCAGTATGGGTTCCCTCTTTCGAGGGAATGACGTTGGGTCGATGCAGACGCTGGGGGCATGCAGGCGCTGGGGGCATGCGGACGCCGAGTGGACGCGGCCCCTGGGGTGAATGCGGCGCCGGCCTCAGATCGCGAAGCGCACCACGGTTTCGCTCCACTCGAACGCGGCCATCTCGAGCTCGACCAGTTCCTCGCTCGATATCGCCAGATCGCGCAGCGTCGGCGTGAGCTGGTCCTCCATCTCCTCGACCCGCTCGATGCATTCGGCCAGGCGCAGCAGGTCGCCGAAAAAACCCGCGCGGTGCAGCAGCGCCTCCGACACCTCGTCGCTGACCGGGATCTGCAGCATGATCTCCTCCATCGGCATGCCGAACAGGGTGTCCATCAGCGACATGATGCCGACCGTGAAGGCGATGTCGGCCACGTTCTGGTGGCTCGGGCGCACGCGCTTGGCGAGCAGCTCGAGCAATCGCCCGCGGGTGGTGGCCAGGATCAGCAGCGGCGTCATGTTCTGGCCCTGCCTGGCGGTCTCGGCGTACAGCATGATCTGCAGCCAGCGCTGCAACTGGCGGCGCCCGAGGATCATCACGGCCTGGCTGAGCGAATCGATGCGGTGGCGCAGGCCGACCGCCGGCGTGTTGACCAGGCGCAGCAGGTTGAGCGCGAGCGGCACGTCGCGCTTGACCGCGCGCTCGATCTCGATGTTGTCGGCGTCCGACATCACCAGCGTCATCAGTTGCACCACGGCCAGCCGCGACGGCGACAGCTTGCGCCCGCTGATCACGATCGGCTTGGCGAAATAGTATCCCTGAAAATAGTCGAATCCGGCGTCGAGCGCGGTCTGGAATTGCGCGCGCGTCTCGACCTTTTTGGCCAGCAGCAGTTTCTTATCGCGCTTGAAGCGCGGCGCGAGCCGGTGCACGGTCTCGAT
>NZ_PXWF02000059.1 GCF_003011895.2 Massilia glaciei
TTGAAGCGCGGCGCGAGCCGGTGCACGGTCTCGATCGGGGTCAGGTGGGCGTCCATCGTGACGAAGTCGATCAGCGGCAGCATCCCCTGGCCGTCGTCGGCCTCGGCGCCGCAGGCGTCGAGCGCGAACTTGAAACCGTGTCCGGCCAGTTCGGCCATGCGCCCGAGCACCGCCGGCGTCGCCTTCATGCTGCCGACGATTTCGAGCACCACCTGCTCGCGCGGAAGGAACACGAAGATGTCGCTCATGAGCACGGCGGCGTCGACGATCACGAAGCCGGGCGAATCGCCGATCACGCGCTCGAGGCCGAGCTGGGCCACATGGGCGATCACGGCCGCTGTGGCCGAGAGGTCCGACTCGATCACGGGCGGACCGACCGGCGCGCTGCGGAACAGCAACTCGTAGCCATACAGGGCTTGCTTGCGGTCCATTATCGGCTGGCGGCCGAGGTAGAAATCGTGCACGCGCAAGTGGGGGGAGGCCGGTTCGGTGCTGCTTGGGTCATCCATGGTGTGAATTATTTCCGGTCGCCGGCCGCGGGCATGGACGCCGCGGTTCCGGGATTGACATTAGTCAATACTTTACCCGATTCCAGCCATAGCGGGGATGCGGGCAAACAATTTTAACTAAAAGTCATCCAAAAAACTTATACCAAGTCTGGCAGGGGCATGCCGTCGACAAACACCTTGAGCTCGCCCGGCGCGAACGCGGTCCAGTGCTCGTTGGTCGTGAGCGGCTCGGTCACGATCACGGCGACCCGGTCGCGCGGCGTGGTCAGCTGGGCGAAGTCGACGCTGACATCCTCGTCCGACAGGCTGGCCGTGAGGAAGGGATGCTGGCGCACCACGTAGCACAATTTGGTCGAGCAATGCGCGAACAGGGCGTTGCCGTCCGATAGCATCAGGTTGAAGGTGCCGTGGGCCGCGATCGCGCCGACCAGCTCGGCCAGGGCCGCGCGCAGCGGCGCCAGCGCCGGCGCGCCGTCGCCGAAGCGCAGGCGCAACTCCTGCAGCAGGAAGCAGAAGGCGCGCTCGCTGTCGGTCGAGCCGACCGGGCGGTAGGCGCCGTTCAGGGTCGGATTGAAATTTTTGAGGTCGCCGTTGTGGGCGAACACCCAGTAGCGGCCCCACAACTCGCGCACGAACGGATGGCAGTTCTCGAGCGCGACCTGGCCCTGGGTGGCCTTGCGGATGTGCGCGATCACATGGCGCGACTTGATCGGATAGCGCTTGATGAGCTCGGCCACGGGCGACGCGACCGCGGCCTGGTGGTCGACGAACAGGCGCACGCCGGCGCCCTCGAAAAAGGCGATGCCCCAGCCGTCGAGGTGGGAGTCGGTGCGGCCGCCGCGCTGGGCGAAGCCGGTAAAGCTGAAGACAATGTCGGTGGGGACATTGCAGTTCATTCCGAGGAGTTGGCACATGGCGACAGTTTACCATGCGCGGCGGGGCGGCGATCCCGGCGGAGCGCGCGCACCCCGCGCCGGGGCCGCTTTTAGCGCGGAGGGATGTCAGTGCAGCAGGACGGGTTGGCTCATGAGGACGTCGTAGGAGCCGAGGAAATCGTCGATCTCCTCCATGGTCGGTTCGCTCGCGATGAGGTTGTTGACCTCGCGCCTGAACGACTGGGCAAGCTTGCCGCCGATGAAGGCTTCGCGCCGGCCGGATTTGTCGACGATCTCGTAGCCGCCAAAGCGCAGCGCCTCGAGGTTGTGGTCGACGCCGAATTCGACGACGCTGTATTGCTCGCTGTTGTAAATCATGTTCATGGTCATTCCTTCGCTCGAGCAGACGGTTGTGGTGGAAAACCGCCGTGTTTCAGGGGGGCTGACTGTCCACTTTGTACCTTCACGCGCGTCGCCGCGCGCCGATGCGCACGTCGCTATCGAAGCCGGTGCCGACGTTGATGCGCACGTTTGCGCTCACATTGATGCGCACATTTGTGCTCACAACTACGAGGTGGGGCTGGCCGGCGCCATTTCAAGTGGAGACGTCCGGTGTCAGTTCCAACAGCTGATCGTATGGCGGTTCGCACAACCACGATCGCAACTGATCGAGGTGATCCCCCGGGGCGGGTCCGATGAACAGGCGGGCGGGCCGCTGGCGCAGAAGTCGATTCAATGTTACACGCAAAACGAGTTGGCCGGTGCAGCACAGGCAACCGGGCGCGATCCGGTGCACGGCGAGCAGGCCGGACGGGGCGAGGCAGGTGTCGCCCAGGGGCAGGCCCTCGAGGATGACGGCGTTGGCCACGCCGGGCGCGAGCAGGCGCGCGATGGCCGCCTCGCGCGCGCCGGCGGGGCCGGTCACGAGCGTGGTGGGCAGCCGCGGCGCGGCGCTCAATTGCTTTTTTTGGACAGCTTGCCCGGCTCGACGCCGAGCTGCTTGAGCTTGCGGTACAGGTGGGTGCGTTCGAGCCCGGTTTTTTCGGCCACGCGCGTCATGGAGCCGCCCTCGCGCCCGAGGTGGTGCTCGAAGTACATGCGCTCGAACGCGTCGCGCGCCTCGCGCAGCGGCAGGTCGAACGACAGGCTCATGCCCTGGCCGTCGCCGTCGGGCAAGACGCTGATGCGCGCGCCGCCCGGGGCCGCGCCCGGCTGCGGCGCCTGGGCGCTGAACATGCCGGCCGCGGCCAGGCTGTGCTCCTCGGCCTGGGGCGCCATGATCGGGCGCGCCGCGCTGAGCGCCGGGCGCACCGTCTCCTGGGCGCGCGTGAGGCCCTGCTGCACGGCCTTGAGCAGCTTTTGCAGCGCGATCGGTTTTTCGAGGAAGTTGAGGGCGCCGATGCGGGTCGCCTCGACCGCCGTGTCGATGGTGGCGTGGCCCGACATCATGATGACCGGCATGGTCAGCAAGCCGTCGCGCTGCCATTCCTTGAGCAGCGTGACGCCGTCGGTGTCCGGCATCCAGATATCGAGCAGCACCAGGTCGGGTGCGCCCGCGGCGCGCGCGTCGCGCGCCTGCTGGGCGTTTTCGGCCAGCTGGATCGCGTGGCCTTCGTCGCCCAGGATCTCCGAGAGTAGCTCGCGGATGCCCATTTCATCATCAACTACGAGAATGTTTGCCATCTAGTTTTGCCTTCCTGATTTCGCCCGCCCCCGGCACATGCCCTGCATGCCCGTCGGGGTCGATTTTGTTCTTGATCCGATTACCTGCGCCCGGTGGTCCCTAGGGAGCCGTTCGATGCACCGCCCCCAGGTCCGACTGGTTCGCCGCAGGCGCCAACTTTAACAGCAAAATCAAGACGGACGCGCCAGTTCCGTCCGTGCGGTTGCCGATCTCGATCCGGCCCCCGTGTTCGTCGATGATCTTTTTGACCATCGGCAGGCCGAGCCCGGTGCCGCGCGCCTTCGAGGTGACGTACGGCTCGAACGCGCGCGCCAGGATCTTGGGCGCGAATCCGGGCCCATTATCGACGATCGCCAGCCGCACCGCCGTTCCGGAGCCGCCACCGGCGCTCTGGTAGTGGATCGCCTCGGTGGTGACCTCGATGCGCCCGCGCGGCGCCCCCGGCGCCCGCCCCGCGGCGTGCTCCACCATCGCGTCCTGCGCGTTCTGCAGCAGGTTGTGCACCACCTGGCGCAACTGGGTCGGGTCGCCCATCACGGCCGGCATGCCCGGCGCCAGCGCAGCATGGATCATATCGCTTTCGTCGCCGGAAAGGTACAAATGCAGTATCTCGGATATCAGGCAATTGAGGTCGAGCGGCTGCAGCTGGGCCGGCGGCGCCTTGGCGTAGTCGCGGAAGTCGTCGACCATGCGCTTCATGGCGTCGACCTGGTTGACGATGGTGGCGGTGCTGCGGTTGAGCAGGTCGAGGTCGGCCGGGCCGAGGTGCTTGGCCAGCTTCATCTGCATCCGCTCGGCCGACAGCTGGATCGGGGTCAGCGGGTTCTTGATCTCGTGCGCCAGCCGCCGCGCCACCTCGCCCCAGGCGATCGAGCGCTGCGCCGAGATCACCTCGGAGATGTCGTCGAACACCACGATGAAGCCGCTGCCGACGCCGACCGGCAGGCGCGAGCCGCGCGCCAGCACCGTCAGGTCGTGTTCGACGGCGACGGCGGGGTCGGCCGCGCGCGCGATCTCGATCTCCTGCTGCCAGTGCACGCGCTGGCGCCCGCCCGCCGCCGACTGCGCGCTCTGGGTCGAGAACGCCTTGACCACGGCGTCCGAGAAGCGCTCGAGGCCGGCCACCCCGGTCAGCGGCCGGCCCACGTGGCCGGCCACGTCGTGCTGCAGGATGCGCGCCACCGCCTCGTTCGAATTGACGACGTTGAAGTCGGCGTCGAGCACGATCACCCCGGCCGACATGTTGGCCAGCACCGATTCGAGGTGGACCTTGGCGCTTTGCAGCGCCGCGCGGTTGCGCTCGACCGCGCTGCGCGCCTCGAACAGCTGGCCGGTCATGGTGTTGAACGACTGCGTCAGCGTGCCCAGCTCGTCCGAGGTGGCCACGATCGGGCGCGGCGACAGGTCGCCCTCGGCCACCGCGCGCGTGCCCTCGGCCAACACCAGCAGCGGCGCGGCCAGGTTGCCGGCGATCAGGAAGGCGCTGGCGACGGCCCCGAAGATGGCCAGCAGCAGGGTCAATGTCAGCGTTTCGATGTACATCTTGCGCAGGCCCTCGCGCGCGTCCTTGCGCTGCTGGTATTCGCTGTAGGCGGTGCGCAGCACCTCGCCGTTGGTGGCCAGGTTGACCGGCACCGACTGCAGCAGCTGCAGGTAGCGCGCCGGCCCGCCGGCCCCCGCCGGCAGCGCCACGATCACGCGCAGGCGCAGGCCGGTGGCGGCGTCGAGCGCGTTCTGGCCGGTCTCGATCCCGCCGGCCAGGGTGTCGCGCTCGAGCCCGCCCTCGGGCTTGGCGTAGCCGCCCGGCGCGCGCGCCTGCGCCAGCATCTCGGGCGTGGGCAGGTCGGCGCCGACGCCGGCCGGG
>NZ_PXWF02000006.1 GCF_003011895.2 Massilia glaciei
AGCTAACTGGATACCCCTTATATAAACACAGTATAGCGTCAACAGCCGGGAACGGGTAGTGCGTTCGCCGGCCCTATTTAGATTGTCCCGCGGCCTGACCGTCCTGCCCACCAGCTGGAAGCCCCCCGCGCTTCATAGTTCTTTGGCCGATGAGGACCCGGGCGGCAGCGCTAGCTTGCTTCCATTCGCTGCAACCACAGCCGGCTGGGACTGCGCCATGCCGCTAAAGATCTCGATACTGAGCTTGAAGTTGGCCTGCAGCTGCTTGAATCGGTCGGCTACGATCTGCTGGGCTGCCGCCCGTGTCGGGTACCCCTCGCCCGCGGCGGTGGCGCGCACCACATCGATGGCCAGTGCGAACATGCGCGCAGCGAGCAGGCTGCTGTGCAAAGCGGCCTGTTTCGGCAGATCCTTGATCATCAGTGAAGCCTTGGCCATCGGCAGCAAATCCTGGCCGCTCTTCCACTTGGCCAGCCGCCCGGCCGGGACACCGACCTCGCCTGCCTGGCCGATCCCGTCATCTATCGCAATCTGCCACAGGTGTTTATCGCCGCGCATGAAACGCACCAGGTCCATCCATTGGCCTATCGGGTGGTTGCGGGGATCCGCCAAGATCACGAGCGATCCTTTCAGCGGGCGCGCTTCGGGCTTGGCGTAGCCGAGCAGCCAGTCGGCGCCGACGACGCACTTGAGCAATCGGTCCACAAACCCATAGGCGTCGGGCGCCAATCTGAGGGGAGAACTCCCCCACCAGGCGTCCATGTCTGCCAATACATTGCCCTGGCAACTGGGGCAACTGTGCACCGCCGATCCCAAGACCTTGAAAACGTTGAAAAACAGGCCTTCCATCACCTGGGCCCCGTTAACGTACTGGGGCATCAGGTGGCCGTTCTTGTTCCCGTGCACAAGTGCCGCCAAAACATCGGCATCGATGCCAAGTGCCGCCTGCAGTAGGCGCAGTGTCGTGTTGGTGGGTACGTGCGCGCCGCGCAGCAAGTTCTCGAGGTTTTTGAACTGGATGTTCAATTGCCCGCGCAGGGCTTCCTGGTGCGTCATACCTTCGAGCAGGACAACGAGAAACTCCGGATCGGGCACCGTGGCAACGCCGGGTGTCAGGCCAAGGGTCGATTTGAACAGCTTTAGTGGCCGCAGCAGCATCAGCGGCGCGAAAGGCACGGTCAGAATCTGGACCAGGGTCAGTTTTTTCAGCTCGCCGAAGGGCGTCGTGAGCAGATCGAAGGCGGGCAGGTTTTCCATGGTGCGGTATCAGGTTGGGTGTGAAGGCGGCGACAATCGTCGCGTGACGTCGTGCAACGGCGACGTTCACCAACAACCCAACCACTACAAGGACTATACATCATGAACAATTCCATCAAACCACGCTCGGCGACCCCTTCCAACAACCCTGGACCAAATTATCCGAGCAAGGTCCCGAACGTGCCCTCCGGCAAATATCGCGGCAACGATAAGAAGTAAGGTCTCCGCGCTAGAGGACTGCCTTTCCGCGTTCGACCTGCCGCAGCGCGTCGACCGCGGTGGTGATGTCGACCCGGAAGACCTCGCGCTAGCTGTTCTCGCGATACCGGCCGAGCTCCGCGTGAACCGCCAGCTCGGCCGCTTCGCAATCGCCGCAGGCCAATTCGTAGGCGACGACGAAGCCGGGACTGGCCAAGGCAGAACATAAGCACAATCAAATGCAGCATCCGGGGCATGTCTTCGCCCATTCCAGGCGCGCGCGTTCGCGCTTGGTCGCTGCGCGACTGGGCGGCCGCCGCCCACCTTCCAGGCCTCGCTGCCGGCAAAGCACGATCGGCCGTCCATTGGGACGGTATGGACGAGGTACGCTCATCAGGGGAAGCTGCAAGTGCGCGATACCCCCCGCGCCCGTGCAGCACCCCCTTGGCCACTAGGGCTGCAAAGGCAACGCGGCGCTGCGCGCCCCGCCAAAACCGGCCACGCCCTGCGCCGGACTCGCCCTGCCCCTCCCTCGCCATTGGGCTCGGGTTGCCTTCGGCAATCCTTTGCTTCTCAGAGCCTGGCTTTGCCGGGTGTAGTTCACGAAACTGAGACGAAGAACTCCAAGCCGGTCAGCGCGGTTCGGGCTGAACGAGTGGCAACGCCAGCTGTGGCCCCTGGCTCTTGACGTTGCCGACGGCGCGGTCGACCATAAACCAACCGAACGAATCGGGCCCGAGCGCCACCGACCGTATCAGCTGCTCGGCCAGTTCCGGCTCGAGCGAAGGATCCAGCCAGAGCGCCGCGTCCGCGGCCGACAGCGCCACGGGGGGCGCCGGTCGTGGACATCGACCATTCCGCCCTGCGCGTCCGCCGTCACGATCGTGAACCCGTTGGAACTCTCGGCTTCGACGAAGGCCCTGCCCTTCTGACCGGTCAGGTCGAGGCCCTGCAGCACCAAGTGGCCGAGCAGACGGACACGCTGCGAGCCTTGACGCTCAAGACCGAAGTCGATGCCGGCACGCGGCTATAGGCCAGTCAGACGGCCTCCGGAACAGCCGGTGCGGCCGCAGCACTAAATTGCGATGCGCCAGCTGGAGGTGCCGCCGCCGGCGCCAGTTGGCCGGTATGGTGAAGGCGGCCCCCACGCGCCGTGGCGAGTTGCCTTAGCCGCGACTGGGCCAATGCGTGCCACGCTGCAAGGCCCGGAGCTGGCGCGCGCGGCCGGGACCGGTGGTGGCGCCGACCGAACGCATGATAGTGCGCCGCCCTTGTCGATGGGCGCTTTCGACCTTCCTGTTCTCCAGCTACTTGTCATGGCCGCTGATAGGCGTGCCACTATCGTGGCCTGGTAACGGCTCGACCGGCCCTATCCCATTCTGCCAAATATTGGCGTCCGGGGCCACACGCTGCGGCGGCGGCGGATGCGGCGGCGGCTTGGCACCGCCCGACTGCTTCATTTGTCGTTCTGTTTCCTCCCGCTTTCGCAATTCCTTGCACGCCTTTTCCAGTGTGGGCGTGCGCACGTTGGCAGAGCATTGTTTCAGCAACGGCAGTTGCGTCTGCCTTTGCCTTTGGATGGAGGCGAGTTGGCTTGAAAGGGAGGGTGCAGGTTGCTGCGTCGCTTTTGGCGCAGCAGGCTCAATAACTTTGGCAGAGACAGGGGCGGTGTCGACGCCGGGCAACAGCACCATTCCTTTGTCCGAGAACTCGCCGGCTGAACAGCCGATTGGCAATCGCAATGCCGTCGACTGGCCAGGGTCGATTTGGGGAACGCCACCAGTTTGGACGCCTGAAGTGGCCGCGCGGATCAGTTGGGCCCGAATCTGAACCAGATCTTGGCTCCGGCAAATTTTATCGCGTTTGCTGCACGCGTTATCCACGATAAACGCTGCGGCCTCGTCGGCCGAGACGATCGATTGACTGCTAAACACCATTTTCCAGTTCGAAAGGGACGTCTCCGGGTCACCACACAATTGGATCTCGATTGGAGGGGAAATTCCCGGAAGTGGGGGATCATCAGGGACGGGGATCTTGAACAGTCGTTGCGAAATGAGAGATACCAGTACCAACACAAGAACCCCTAAGGCGAGCGCGGGCAAATGTCGGAGATGCTGGGTGGCGGTCCAATACCGCAGCCAGCCTCCGTCGTTATACCGGTCCCTTAGCTGACGATTCTCCAGCTCAAGGACTTGTAGTTTGCGCGCAAGTTCGAATTCGCACTTCTGGGCGTGGTAGAGATTATCGTTGAGCGCGGCTATTGACCGCGCGTCCGATTTCGACTCGTAGGCCTGAGGTGTCATAGAGCCACCGGTGCCATAAAGCGGGGCCGGATTTTTCGACGCGCCGCGTCTGGCGCTGTCGAGTTCAAACGCTAGAGCCGCCCGTGCTTTCTGGCTGGCCTCCAGTTGACCGTGCAGCTGTCGTATGCTTTCCTCCAGCGGCTCCAGTCTCGCGAACAAACCGGCGCGTGCCGCGTCCAATTCCAAGACGTGCTTCCCCTGTTGTTCCTTTAGCCGAGTCTCTGCGCTGTTGAGTGCCGCCTCCTGCTTGCCTGCTTGCGCGCGCAATTCCGTCTCCCGACGTTGCGCCTGCTGAATTTGCTGGTGCAGCTCCGTATTGGCCCCCAGCATTTTCTCGAACTCAAGTTCGGCACCGGCCAGTTGTTCCGTGAGCGCCGCCAATTTCAACGCGCCGGCCTGAGGCGCATCCCCTGCAAGCAAGTTATAAGGAGAGATCAATTTCATGCTGCCACGTTCACGCACCGATTCCGTGACTGCAGCGTCTGGGCTCAGTGCGATTCGGCTAAATGTGGTGAACGGCGCGCCTGACTGTATCCAGTCGAGGAACAGGCCAAGATAGGGCGCATGGTCGCGATTTGCGAGATCCAGATAGCCCCAGGCCAAATTCCCGCTCCCCAAACCGCGCGCATCGACCAGCGGCGTCATGGACTGTCTAAGCCGCTTGCCTTCGGCGTCTGGCCATTGAATCTCCTCGTGAATGTCGTCCAGGCGGCGCACGAACCGGCCGTTCGACATGGCGAGCCGATTGACTTGGTCGGCCAGCAAAGGCAGCAGGTTCACCACAGCCTCACCGGGCACCTGATGGTCCACCAGCCAGATCCCTGCACCGTAGTATCCGCCGTCGCGACTGCCGCCAATGGCGAATGCAGACCGGTAATAGCCGATCCAGGTCAACAAGTGGCGATCAACGATGCGCCGCGTGACAACGTAGGCGCTCTGGGATGGCTGAACAACCAGTTCCGACGTGCTGATCGTAATCCAGCTGTCGACCAGGGGGAACGGCAGCTTGCCGAAGGTCACAACCTCCAGACCCGGCGTGACACCCATGATGGAAATGGCTAGCATCTATTGCTCGCTGCCCGAAGTGAGGCGCCCGATCATTTGACACCCAAAATACGTTCGGAGAGGGTTGGCTTTCGCGGAATGCGCGGCAGGACGTCATGGAACAAGGGGGGGCCCGGGACACCGTCCTTGGTCGTCGCGTTTTGATACAGCCAATTCCAAAGGGTGCGCGGATAGCGATCGATGATTTTCTTGATCTCATCGTCGACGCCGAGTATGTTCTTTCCGCCTATCAGGCCAGAGCAATATTGCATATAGTTGCGTCGATCACTCGCCACGCCGAGCGGCATCGCCTGGTACGCCGACCATGATTGATTGAAGCGTTCGCCCAGCAGTTTATGTATCGAGCCTGGTGTGGGGGCATAAAATTCCGTATCGGCGCATTTTTCATGGGTGTACAGATCCCACTTCGACAGCAGGTACAGGTGATGGTCTTTGCCCTTGGCGGTGCGCATTTTTTCGTACGCCTTGATCGTGCCGACCAAGCCGAGGTCGGCTTCCCGTCTGGCGGCGCCGTCGTCAGGCGTGTTGTTATCATAGACATAACCCTGGTTAATAGCAAAGGGAGCAACATAAATCACCGAAATCGCCTGATGAAATTGCTGCATGACATCCGATACCTCGCTCGGGGGCGCCTTGAAATACTCGTGCGTTTTTGGTGCCGGTTTGTAGAGTTCCCCCATGCTTTCGAGAAAAGCAAATTTGACCTGCGGAAGCCCGTTGGCGGGCGTGACCACGACGGGCACATAGAAAGGTTCGTCTTGGGTTGCGTCGTTTGCCTTTCCTGCGATGAATTCCAACACGCTGCGGTTGAAGAGGAATTGCGCGCGCATCAGTTGCCGGCGCCCATATTCGCTGTCGGTCTTGATGACTCCATCGCCGAAACTGATGCTGGCGTGAGGGGTCGTGCGCAGGTAGCTCATCAAAGACGACAGGATGCAGGATTTCCCCGAAGTCGAGGTGCCGAAGAGGAGGACCGGATGATAGCCGGCGTCGAGCAGGCGCTTCGGCAAATCGCGGCTGGAGCCGGTCGGCTCGGTGACCGCGTCCGTCTGCTGTCCAGGTGGTAACGTTTCGCCGTCCTTCAAATAATCCGGTAATGGTTTCTCATTCATGGCGAGATCCTTTCGGTGTAAAAATCTTGTTAAGGATTGACCCACAGGAAATTCAGGTCGGTCTTGGTTTGGACATGTTCGCGGCCGTTCTGGCGTGCGCCACCCTCGCGGCGTCCAGCGCCGAATACGCGCATGAAGCACATGATTAGGATCACATCGGCCGAGATCGCGATAAGGAAGTAGAACCAAGTGGTGAGCCTGTCGAGCCGTCCCACCATCGATGGCACGATTTGCGCGATCGAACCGAGCTGCCGCGCCTGGTCCACGGCTATGGCCCGCGGCAAGCTCGTTCGCGCACCACTGACCTGCTCCAACTCGACCAGCAGCTGAGAATAGGTCGTCGAGGCCGCCTCGAGGGCGTTCTTCGCTTCGCCATAGGCACCACCCGGCTTCGCTGCGCCGTCCGCTGCGCCATCGAGCTGTGCCTTAGCTGCCATCAATCGCTGATTTTCTTGGGTGACGCGTTCGCGCACGGTGGCCTGCAGGCGTTCTTTGCGCTCGCCATTGACCGCCACATAGTCGGGATGGTTGCGCAATAATTGGTACGCCTGGTTGCGATAACTGAGCGCTAGCGCCTTGAACCGTGCTTCATTACCTGCACAGGTGAAACCGGTCGAACCCGACAATTGGCGGAAGCCGGGCAGCACCACCGCCAATTCGCGGATGATTTCCCGCGACGAAGCGGCGACGCCGCAGTTGTTGCCCCCGTTTGCGCTTGAAATCTCCGCTTCCAGGTTCGAAAGCAAGCGGTTAATGCTGGCCTTCTTCTGTTCCAACTGTGGATCGCTGAGCAACTTCGGAGCGCTCGCCTGCAACGAGGCCAGATCCTCGTTGGCGTGGTCGATCGCCTCGGTGAGCACCTGTTTGCCTTCTCCGAAATAGAAAGCCGTGTTCATCGTGCCCAAGGCGCTGATCACGAACAGGGCGGCGAAATACGCTACCCAAGTGAAGTCGGCCCGGGCGGCTGCGCCGACCGCCATGAGGCGCAGGCGAATTTTTTCCAGGGCTACGCCCTTGGCCAGGACCACCGCGACCAGTGCCATACCCAGGGCCACGAGCCAGGCGGCGAAGCTGAGACCGGGTGAAAACCAAGCGCCGATCAGTTTGCTCCATCCCAATGTCAGCACGACCACGAACAGCGCGATGACGCCGATCAGCACCGATTGGGCGGTTCGGTCTCCGGGCGTTGGCTCGGCAAAGGGTTGATTTGCGTGCGGGTTCATAGCTGGTCTCCGGTGTGGTCAATTTCAATTGGGAATAAATTTCTGCAGATACGGAAACCGATATCAGACCTGGCGTCTTTCGCAGCAACCGAACGCGCATAAGAAGCGTCCAGTTCGCGCGGCGGCGACAGGTAGCTGCCACCCTTTACCTGCGTGGCGGCGCCGCCGTCCGCGGTGACCAACTCCCAGACATTGCCGTGCATCCCGCGTAGATTGAACGCGTTGATGCGGTTCCACGCATGGCCGACCGGTTGGGGCCCGATCTTCATTTCACTGTCATGCCAGCGCTGGCCCGCAATATTGCTTTCGTTAAATTTGTAGATGGCGCCTCCCCGAGCGATATCCGATGCCGACCGCGCGCCGATCATGAAGCGCGCATCCGTGCCACAGGCGCAACAAAATCGCCATTCCTCCTCCGTCAGCAGGCGGTACGGAGATATACGTTGTCCGTTGGAAAAGTGGCCCAGCAGTCGGTCGTTTAGCCAATCCAACCATTCCTGGCAGTCGGCGCGCGTGACGTTGGTCATTGGCAACTGCGCCTTGTCGGGTGGCAGCGTGACGTACGCCGCGCGGTGCCGCGCCCCCCGTTCGCGAAGGAAGTGCTGGAACTGCGCGACCGTCACCGGATCGACCGAGACGGCGATTGGGGTCACCAGCGAGGGCGCGTGCGCGCTTTTGGCGCGGGCGGCGGGTATTGCGACGACGATAGGGCACCATGCGGTCTCGACATCTTGGAATGCCTGCAAAGCGCGACGTTTTGATTTCGCATGACGGCTCATGACAGACAGCAACGTCGCCGGCGCGGCCGCGCGTGGATCCGCGGCGTCCGGCGCTGCGACGCCAGGTGCGACCGTGAAGCTAGCACGGTTGTGCTCGCCGACAACCACCAGCTCCTCGATGGCCTTGATGAGGCCGCAGTGCGGTGGCTCGCGCGGGACGGCGGGTATGTTGTCGTACTGGGCGAGTTGATGCGGCAGGGTCAACAAGAAATCGTGCTGGTCCGAGTATTTTTCAATATGCGCATCGGTCCAGACGTCTTCGTCTTCGGCCATGACAATAAGGTGGTTCAGCATTTTCGACAAGGTGAACAAGTCGACCCCGAAATCGACCTTGGCCAAATTTCCGAACGGGTTCGTCTTCGGCTCATAGCCCGGTTTGCCATCGGCCCTGGCCAGATAGCCGCCCTTGCCGTCGCTCCGGTAGGGGCATACCAAGTCGCTATGCCATTCTGGATGCAAGGCGATCGGATTCGATTCCGAGTCGAGCCACATAGTGGCGCCGCGGCCAGACATTTCTGGTGTGGCGTTGATGGGGCGCAGAGCCAGTTCGAAGTCGATCATTTTGAGTTTCGATAACAGGAGCACCCCCTTTCCCGTCACCAGATCGTACTCGAACGGCAAAATAAGGTTTTTCCAGTGCAAATCGTTATGGACGAGGCCATATTCATGGAATTTTTCAATCGCGCTTAGTATGCCGTGCATCAGGGTTAGCATCCCTGGCACGGTGAAAAACGGCGTGTTCGTCGAGCCCAGAATGATTTTCCACTGCGCCAGATCGAATCCTACCCAACGCGTGTGGAAGACCTTGGGCAGGTTGCTAAGGTTTTGATATCCGACCAGTCGCGCAATGTGCTGGCTCACCCCAGTCAGATCGTCGATCGCGACCAGGAATTGAGTTTCGTTTTTCTGCTGCAAGTTCAGTTTGGCGTGGCGCTTCTCGATGCAGGGAGATGCTGCGTGGTACACCCGCCGCACTTCGGTGCCCCCATCGCGAGCCAATCCACCGGACTTAAGCGCATA
>NZ_PXWF02000060.1 GCF_003011895.2 Massilia glaciei
CGCATAGCGGCTGAACAGTCACAAATTTTTAATCATCTTATACCCTAGCATATACGCGCCAACACGCACGCACGGCTGGCGGCACCGGCTGGCGCGGCCTGGTCGCCGGGCGGGCGCTAAAACAACGTCTGCTGGTGGCTGGTCAGCGTTTCAAAGTCGTCTTGCACGAAGGGGAGGATCGCGTCGGCCACCGGTTGCAGTTGGCGCGTCAGATAATGCTCGTAGTCGATCGGCGAACGCCGCGTCTCGAGCGGCTCGGGGCCGGCCAGCGTGATCACATAACGGATCCAGCCGCCATTCTGGTACTGCAGCGGACGTCCATGGAGGCGGTTGTAGTCGTCGGCGATGCGCGCCGCGCGCACATGGGGCGGCACGTTGCGTTCGTAGTCGCCCAGCGGCCGGCGCAGCCGCTTGCGGTACACCAGCAGCGCGTCGAACTCGCCTCCGGCGGTGCGCCTGACATAGTCGCGCACATAGTCCTGATACGGCTCGCCCTTGAAAATGCGCAGGTACAGCGCCTGCTGGAACTGCTGCGCCAGGGGCGTCCAGTCGCTGCGCACCGTTTCCAATCCCTTGTAGATCATTTCCTCGCCGCCGTCCGGCTTGGTGACCAGGCCGGCGTAGCGTTTTTTGCTGCCCTGCTCGGAGCCGCGTATGGTCGGCATCAAAAAGCGCCGGTAGTGGGTTTCGAATTCGAGTTCGAGCGCGTTGTCGAGATCGAACTCCCGGCGCAGGTGCGCGCCCAGCCATTGGTTGACGTGGCCGACCAGCGCGCGGCCGATCTCGCCTGCCTGTTCATCGGTATGGGCGTGCCTGAGCCAGACGAAGGTCGAATCGGTGTCACCGTAGATGACCTGATAGCCCTGGTCTTCGATCAGCTTGCGCGTGAGGTGCATGATTTCGTGGCCGCGCAGGGTGATCGAGGACGCCAGCCGCGGGTCGAAAAAGCGGCAGCCGCTCGAACCGAGCACGCCATAAAAGGCGTTCATGATGATTTTGAGCGCTTGCGAGAGCGGCTTGTTGTTTTCGCGCTTGGCCGCTTCGCGCCCCTGCCAGATCTGGTTGACGATGGCCGGCAGGCAGTGCTTGTCGCGCGCGAAGCGGGCGCCGCGGAAACCCTGCACCGTGGCCGCGTGGTCGTCGTCGCTCGTGCCCACCACCAGCCCGACCGGATCGATCAGGAAGGTGCGGATGATCGACGGGTACAGGCTCTTGTAGTCAAGCACCAGCACCGAGTCGTACAGGCCCGATTGCGAATCCATCACAAAGCCGCCGGGGCTGTTCTCGCCCTCGATGTCGCCCAGGTTGGGCGCCACATAGCCTTGGCGGTGCATCATCGGCATGTACAGATGCTCGAAGGCGGCCACCGAGCCGCCGCTGCGGTCGGCGGCCAGGCCCGTCACGCTGGCGCGCTCGAGCAAAAAGGTCAGCAGTTCGGTCTTGGCGAAAATGCGCGTGACGAGCTCGCAGTCCTTGAGGTTGTAGCGTGCCAGGGCAGGCTTGTCTTCGGCGAAGCGGCGGTCGATCTCGGCCATCCGGTGGTAGGGGTTGTCGATCGACTTGCCTTCGCCGAGCAGCGTTTGCGCGACGTTTTCGAGGCTGAACGAGGAAAAACTCCAGGTCGCCGATTTGAGCGCCTCGATGCCGTCGATGATCAGGCGCCCGGCCGCGGCGGCGAAATAGTGGTTTTGCGATCCGTGTTCGCGCCATTCCATCGGGCTGCCGTCGCGGCCCAGGCGCAGCGGCAGTTGGTAGCGCTCGGCGTGTTTTTGCAGCACGCGCAGGTCGAACTGGACCAGGTTCCAGCCGATGATGGCGTCGGGGTCGTGCCGTTCGAGCCACTGGTTCAGGCGTTCGAGCATCTGGCGCCGGTCGTCGCAGTATTCAAGATCGAAGTCGAGCGGCTCGTCGCCGCCGTTGGGCGGGCCCAGCATGTACACCTGGCGCTGGCCGCAGCCTTCGAGCGCGATCGAATACAAGTCGCCGTGCGCGGTGGTTTCGATGTCGAGCGATGCGAGCCGCAATTGCGGGCGGTAGCCGGGCGCGGGCTTCATCTGGCCGCCCGTCAAAGGGCCCTTGCCGCCGGGCCCCGGCTGGCCGCCGAACCAGACCGGGGCGGTGATGAAGCGTTCCATCAGGTAGCGTTCGGGCGGGCGCACGTCGGCCTCGTAGACGTCGATGCCGAATTCGCGCAGGCGCTTTTCGAGTTGCAGCAGGTGGCGGTACTTTTGGCAGTACAGGCCGAGCACCGGCCGGTGCTGGAAATCGCACAAGTCGAGCGCGCGCAGCTCGTAGCCGCGCTCGCCGCGCAGGATTTTTTCCGCCTGTTCGTGCTGCTCGGCGGGAATGAACGCTACCGAGGGTTGCGCCGCCAGGCGAACGTGGCGCGGGCCGTCGTCGGTTGCGAGCCAGAAATCGACTTCGGTCCCGGCGGAGGTGTCGCGCCAGTGTCGGGTTAAAAGAAAGCCTTGCTGTAGTTCCACCAACGTCCTGCCCTTCAAGTGCCCATGCGGCTCATCGCAAGCAAATCGCACGGAATGCGCCCATGATCGCGCCACGCGACATGCGGTCAGGCATCTTAAAGCAAACAGGCCCTGTCCGTCTGGACATGCCTGCGGGCGGGGGCGAGGCGATCAGTGGCCGTGCAGCCTTTCGTACTCGTCGGCCTCGGCCTTGGTCTCGTGGACGGTGCCGGCGGGATGCTCGGGCGGCATGTACAGGGTGTAGAGCCGCAGCGGCGTCGTGGTCGAGGTGTTGATCACGTTGTGCTCGGTGCCGGCCGGGATCACCACGGCGATGCCGTCCGACAGCGCGTGTTCCTCGCCATCGAGGAGGGCGACGCCTTCGCCGTCCTCGACCCGGATGAACTGGTCGCGGCCGTCGTGGTGCTCCATGCCGATTTCGGCGCCCGGTTGCAAGGTCATGATGACGAGCTGGCTGCGCGGCGTGGTGTAGAGGACTTCGCGGTAGTTGTTGCCCTCAAGCGTTTTGACTTCGATGTTGGTGCTGTAGCCTGACATGCTGTCCTCCAGACGATGGTTTGAGCGCCCCGAGGCGGGGGCGCTACCGGAATGGGGATTTTACAAGAGATGGGGGCGCGCGGAAGCAAGGTACGGGGGTACAACAATTGCAATTGCAATCGCAAGCACGCAAGGGCGGTCGCATTGGCCGCGTTGGCCGTGGCCGCGCCGGTCGACGCGGGGAGGGCGCCGCTGGTACGACTATTTTCCCAGCAGTGCCAGCGACTGGTTCCATTCCGGCGCCCACTCATGCAAGAAATCATGCGTGCCGAATGCCCTTTTAAGATGCCCGATAGGCACCCTGTGGACCTCATTCAAGCCCAGCGCGAGCGTGATCGGATTCCAGACGGCGTGTTTCTTCGTTTTTCTGGCGCTGCCCTTGACGCGCGCGCCATCGTCGCCAAAGATGCCGCCGGCCTCGTCGAGCGCCTGCTGCAGGTCGATCTTGACCAGGCGCGAAAAAGCGGTCAGCACCTGCTCCTTGTTGATGCCGGCCAGTGATTCCTGCGCGGCCTCGATCTTGACCGGCGCCGGTTCGGCCTCACGTTTGAGCCGGCCCGCCAGGCGCTCGAGTTCCTTTTTCAAGAAACGCAACTCGTGCAATTCCCGGCGAAAGCCCGGTGGCGGCAGCTTCGTCACCAATTTGTGGACGTCTTTGGTGGTGGTGATGAGCACCTCCGCGCTGCCGGCGGCAAGCCGTTGGGTGTCGCCCTCGAAAAAAATCGGCGCCGCATAACCGCCATTGGCATCGCCAAACAGCGCCGGATACGCGGCGTCGTAGTCGAGCCAGACGTAGGGCGTGAGCCCGTTTTCGATCAGGCGCGCCAATGCCCATGGGGTATCGGTTTGACCCGCAAGCCACGCGCAGGCCTGCTCTGTCGTGGCCCGGAAAGGAAGTTCGGTGATCGGCATTATCTGTTTCAGTGAGGTTTGCAGGCGCAAGGTTGCGTCATAGTGCCATTAAACGCGCTGGTTGGCGAATTGGCAGGCACGAGCTGGGCCAACGCCAACCTCGCCACCACCAACTCCACCAACAACAGCAACACCCGCTAGCCCGTCATTCCCGCGAAGGCGGGAACCCATACTGAATATGCAGAAATGCGGCGTCGAAAAATTTAGGCCCGCGAATTTTGTGGTTTAAATCTAGAAGCGGCGCATGGATGCGGATTCAGCATGGGTTCCCGCTTTCGCGGGAATGACACGGTGGGAGCTGCCGCCCATTCGTGCGTACGCTTATGCTGTTCTATGTTCAAAATAGCGCTTCCTGCGTCCAACGGAGTCACCATGCGAATCGCCACCTTCAATGTCAACGGCATCACCAGCCGCCTGCCGGCCCTCCTGCGGTGGCTCGAAGAAACGCGGCCCGACGTCGCCTGCCTGCAGGAACTCAAGGCGCCGCAAGACAAATTCCCCGAGGCGGCCATCAACGCCGCCGGCTACGAGGCCATCTGGCATGGCCAGAAGAGCTGGAACGGCGTCGCCATCCTCGCCCGCGGCAGCAAGCCGCAGGAGGTCGGCCGCGGCCTCGCCGGCGACGCCGAGGATGAACAAAGCCGCTACCTCGAGGCCGCCGTCGACGGCGTGCTGGTCGCCTGCCTGTATCTGCCCAACGGCAACCCGGCCCCCGGCCCCAAGTTCGACTACAAGCTGCAATGGTTCGAACGCCTCATCGCGCGCGGCGCCGAGCTGCTCGATAGCGGCGCGCCGGTGGTGCTGGCCGGCGACTTCAACGTCATGCCGACCGAACTCGACGTCTACAAGCCGGAACGCTGGACCAGCGACGCCCTGTTCCGCCCCGAGACGCGCGACGCCTTCCACCGCCTGCTCGCCCAGGGCTGGTGCGACGCGCTGCGCACCATGCACCCGGGCGAGAAAATCTACACCTTCTGGGATTACTTCCGCAACGCCTACCAACGCGACGCCGGCCTGCGCATCGACCATTTGCTGCTCAGCCCCGCACTGGCCGGCAGCCTCAGGGCCGCCGGGGTCGACCGCGACGTGCGCGGCCGCGACAAACCCAGCGACCACGCCCCGACCTGGATCGAGCTCGATCTGAAAAATTTCTAACGGAACTTATCAGGCCGCCGCTGTTGGCAAAAAACCTCACCCTGAAAGGATGAAAAAATTTTCTTTGGTAAATGTTGCGCACGCCTCGCGCAGGCTTCCCAAGAAAACTTCATTAATTGTAGAATTTCAAGATGAGCACTCCGCCCGTCGTCTTATCTTCGTTCGACCCGTTCCAGCAGCTGACCGTCATCCGGCAGGCTGCCAGCTCGCTCGCCTCCTCATTCGAGCTCGACCAGACGCTCGCCAACACGATCGGGGTGTTCTTGCCCGCGCTTGGCGACTTCGGGTTTTTCGACGCGATCGTCGACGGCGGCGTCAGGCGCACGGCGCGCGCCCACCTCGACCCGGCGACCGAGGCCATCCTCGCCGCCACCGAGTGGCGGCGCCAGGCACCCACCGGCTTGAACCTGTGCGCGCTGTCGTCGGGCGAGGCGGCGCTGCACACCGGCATCGACGACGCCTGGTATCAAAAGGTGGCCATGGGCGAGGGCCACCTGGCGCTGCTGCGCACGCTCCGCTTCAAGGCCATGCTGACCGTCCCGGTGCGCGCCGGCGAGGAGCTGGTCGGCGCGCTCACGCTGTTCATGTCGCATTCCGGGCGCAGCTACGGCGCCGGCGAGCTCGCCTTCGCGGCCGAACTGGCCGCGCTGGCCGCCCCGGTGGTGAGCAATGCGCGCCTGCTGGGCAAGCACCGGCTGGCCGAAGCGGCGCTGCGCGCGAGCGGGGAGCGGCTGCGCCTGGCGACCGACGCCGGCAAGATCGGGATCTGGGACTGGGACCTCGTCAGCGGCGCGGTCAGCTGGTCGGAGCGGGTGTACGAATTGCACGGGCTGGCGCCGGGCCAGTTCGGCGGGCGCCTGGAGGACTTCACCGCGCTGGTCCATCCGGACGACCGCGAGCGCCTGTCGCGCGACATGGCGGCCTCGCTCGCAAGCGGCGACCTGTTCACCGCCGAATTCCGGATCGTGCGCCCCGACGGCAGCGGCGGCTGGCTCGCCACCTGGGCCCAGCCGGAGAACGAGGGCGGCCGGGGCCCTACCCGGATGGTCGGCGCGACCATCGAAATCACCGAGCAAAAGCGCAGCCAGGCGCGGCTCGAGGAGTTGAACTGCCGGCTCGAACAGCGGGTCGTGTCGAGCAACACGGAACGCGACCGGATCTGGCGCATGTCGCGCGATGTGCTGGCGGTGGCCTCGCAGTCGGGCGCGCTGCTGAGCGTGAACCCGGCGTTCGAGGCGGTGCTGGGCTGGACCGAGCGCGAGGCGCTGTCGACCCCGTTCATGCAGCTGGTGCACCCGGAGCAGCAGGCCGGCGTGCAGCAGCAGTTGGCGCGCCTGGCGCGCGGCGAGTCGGTCGAGGAGTTCGAGGTGCGCTCGCGCCACCGTGACGGCAGCTACCGCTGGCTGTCGTGGACGCTGGCGCCCGAGGGCGATCTGATGTACGGGGTCGGGCGCGACGTGACGGAACTCAAAAAGGAGCGCGCCAAAAAGCTGCTGGCGAGCGAAACGCGGCTGCAACTGGCGCTCGACGTCGGCGGCATGGGGGCCTGGCAATGGGACGTCGTCAGTGGCGAGAGCATCTGGTGGCCTGGCATGGAGACGCTGCACGGCATGCCGGTCGGCGCCGGCGTGTCGTCGATGGCCGCCTATCTCGAGCTGGTGCTGCCGGCCGACCGCGAGCGGCTCGCGGCCGAGGTGGAGGAAGCGCTGCGCGAAAAGCGCGGCCACCGCATCGAATACCGGGTCATCCACCCCGGCGGCGGCGTGCGCTGGATCGAGGGGCGCGGCGAATTGACGCTCGACGAGCACGGCGCGCCGGTGCAGATGGCCGGCGTGTGCGTCGACATCACGCAGCGCAAACGGACCGAGGAGGATCTGCGCTTCGTGGCCAAGGCCAGCGCCGAACTGGCGGCCCTGACCGAGCTGACGGCCACCCTGAACCGGGTGGCGCGGCTGGCGGTGCCGGGGTTCGCCGATTGGTGCACGGTCGACCTGCTGGGCGCCGACGGCGCGATCGAGCGCGTGGCCGTGGCCCACGTCGATCCGTCCAAGGAGGCGCTGGTGCACGAACTGTTCGTGCGCTTTCCGCCCGACCCCGACGCCCGGGGCGGCGTCTGGCAGGCGATCCGCGGCGGCCATTGCGGCCACGTGCCGTTGATCACCGATGCGATGCTGGCCGAGTCGGCCGGCGCGCCCGAATGCCTGGCCGGCCTGCGCACGCTCGGCCTGCGCTCGTACATCGGGGTGCCGCTCGCGGTCAGGGGGCGCACGCTGGGCCTGATCTCGTTCGTCGCGGCCGGGAGCGGGCGCGTGTATGGCGCCGACGACGTGGCGCTGGCCGAGGACATCGGCCAGCGCGCCGCGATCGCGATCGAGAACGCCAATATGTACCGGGCGCTGCAAACGGCCGACCGGCGCAAGGACGAGTTCCTGGCGATGCTGGCCCACGAGCTGCGCAATCCGCTGGCGCCGATCGCCGCCGCCGCCGACGTGCTCAGGCTGTCGACGGGCGACGCGCGCCTGACCAAGGTCAGCGACATCATCAGCCGCCAGGTGGGACACATGGCGGGCCTGATCGACGACCTGCTCGACGTATCGCGCGTCACGCGCGGCCAGGTCGAGCTCGACCGCTACCCGGTCGACATGAAGGCCGTGGTCATGGCCGCCGTCGAGCAGGTGCGCTCGCTCAACGAGGCGCGCGGCCACCGGCTGTCGCTAAAGCTGCCGGCGCGCGCGCTGACGGTCGAGGGCGACGAGAAGCGGCTGGTGCAGATCGTCGCCAACCTGCTTAACAATGCCGCCAAATACACGCCGCCGGGCGGCGCGATCGACCTCGAGGTCGAGGCCGGCGAAGAGCGGATCTTGTTGCGCGTGCGCGACAACGGGATCGGCATGGCGCCCGAACTGGTCGACAGCGCGTTCGAATTGTTCGCGCAGGCCGCGCGCACCTCCGACCGCTCGCAGGGCGGGCTCGGACTGGGCCTGGCGCTGGTGCGCCGGCTGGCTGAGCTGCACGGGGGGCGGGCCAGGGCGGCCAGCAAGGGGCCCGGGCATGGCAGCGAGTTCACCGTGCATCTGCCGCTGCTGCGCGGCGCCGCCGGCGCGACGGGCGCCGCCGATGGCGCGGCCGGCGCCGCGCCGCAGGCGCGCTTGCAGGTGCTGGTGGTCGACGACAATGTCGACGCCGCCACCATGCTCGGCCTGTTTTTGGAGACCTCCGGCCACGAGGTCGATGTCTGCCACGAGCCGCGTGCGGCGCTTGAGCGGATCGGCGCGCGCCGTTTCGACGCCTGCCTGCTCGACATCGGCTTGCCCGGCATGGACGGCAACGAGCTGGCGCGCCAGATCCGCGTCGCCAGCCCGGGCGCGGTGCCGGCCTTGATCGCCGTGAGCGGCTACGGGCAGGCGCACGACCGCGCCGTGGCGCTCGAGGCGGGGTTCGACCACTACCTCGTCAAGCCGGTCGGGGCGCTTAGTTTGCAGGAGTTGCTGGCGCAGATTGCGGGGCGTTCCGCGCTCGTGTGAACCGGGTCGGCGAGTTTTTTCCATATTTACATCCGCGCGGCGCGATGTCGGCGCGGCGCCGTTCCCCTTGATTAGCGCGCCGAGTTGATGCACACTGAAACGCGAACCCGGGAGCCCGTCGCTTTTGGGACAGTCGGCCGCAAGAAGCGCGGGACGCGCTTAGCCGCCTTCCCGCGATAGCTCGCTGTTGGCCGCCTAGCCCTCCATTGGAAAATGATGACCACGTTTCAAGCGCATGGAGAGTTTAAAGTCCGCCTCGATGGGCGCATTCTCGTGTCGGAGGTCGACGGCCCGTGGAACAAGGAAATGGTCGTTCAGTGGATGAGGGCGGCAAGTCCGGTCGCCCGGTCGCTGGCCGAAACCGGCCCCCATATCGCGCTCACCATCGTCACCGGTTCGTTGTTGTGCCCGCCGGAGGCGCTCACCATGCTCGGCCAGGTCATCCACCACACGGCCGCGCGCCTGCAATGCATCGGCAATCTTGTCGTCGCCGCCGACGGGGTCGAGGGCCGCGCGCTGTTCACACCCATGTACGCGCGCATCTATACAGCCGATACCCCGCACGACCTGTTTCCCGACTACGAAAGCGGCAAGGCGTGGGCGCTCGCCGTCTTGGCTGAAAAAGGCTTTTAGGCCGGTCCTCAGAAGCGCACGTCGTTCGGACAGTACAAGTGTGGCGACAACAACTTGACCTGGTCGTCGGCCACCGCGCGCAGGCGCTGCTGGGTCGGGTCGTCGACGCCGAAATTGGGGAACGTGGGCAAATCGAGCGGCGAATTGCCGGTCATCGTGGCAAACAGGATCGACGCCGTCAAAAACGCGCCGGCCGGAGACGAGTGGTTGCCGTCGGACGCGTGCAACACGATGTCTGAAAAACGCGACAAGGCCAGGTCCCACGCTTGCGGAATCGGCGCAACGCAAGCCGGCTGCAGCGCGGCGATGCTTATGTGCAGTTCAAAGATGCGCGGGGTTTCCGCGATGCCCCGCCGCGGCCATTCGGGAAACATGACCGGCACCATCTGGCGGGCACGCGTGAGCGCGACCCAATTGACCGCCTCGGCGATCGAATAATCGACGGTGCCCGAACTGCTATAGCGCTGGGCCTGGAACACGACCGCGCTCCATTTCTGCCGCTGGAACAGGCTGAGCGAGGCGGCGTCGCGCTCGCGCTCGTCGAGAAACAGGAAGCCCGGCGCGTTTACCACCGCCACCGACTTGCCTGGCCGGGCCGCTTTTAGCATCGCCTCGAGCATCGCGGGCAGGCCGTTGGCGGCCGTGTGGCTGTTGCCGAACATTAAAACGCTGATGTCGGTCTACCCCGTCGGGGTTGGCGCGGGGGCGGGTGTGGAACCGCCCGAACCGCCGCCGCATGCCGACAGCACGGCCACTTGCAGCAGCAGCACGAGCGCCGCTGCGGATCGCTTGATGTTCATGGAATCCATCCTGGTCGATGCATGCGCCGCGCCGGCGAAAATTGTCCCGTATGCCACAGCATAACGGATTGCCGCATGCAAATCCTAAATGGATTCGCCTTGCCCGACCGTGAACGCGGCGAGGCGCGCGCCATAGTCGGGTGCGACCGCGCCTCGCACCGAGGGGTGCGCGGCCAGTGCGGCGCGCCAGGCGCGCAGTTTTGGGGCCGCCGCGAACAGGTCGACGCCGCTCACCCCGTCATAGACGTCGAAATAGCGGAACACCGGCCCGAACGCGGCGTCGACCAAAGTGAAATGCGGCCCAGCGAAATACTGATTCTCGCGCTGGTGCGCGGGCGGACCCTGGCCGGGGCCGCCGGCCGGCTGGGCATGGACGCATCGACCGGTGTTTCGCTCCATCAAGCGGGTCGAGAAGGACCTCGGCGAAATGCTGTTCGACCGCGGCCGCTAGGGCTATCTGCCGACCGACATGGCGCTGGCGCTGGCGGGCCACGCCGAACGCATCGAGGACCAATTGCAGGAGGCGCGCGATAGCGTGCTCAAGAATGGCAGCGAGCCGGGCGGGGTGGTGCGCATCACGACCACCGATACCATCCTGCACGGGCTCCTGTTGCCGCTGCTGGGCGAGTTCGCGCGCGCCTATCCGCGGATCGACCTTGAGCTGGTGGCCTCGAACGCGATCGCCAACCTGAGCCGGCGCGATGCCGATATCGCGTTCCGGGCCACGCGCAAGCCGCCCGGGCACCTGGTCGGTTCGCGCCTGGGCACCATCAAGGCGGCCTTGTTTGGGGCCAGCGCCTACCTCGCCGGCCGTCCGGTTCCGCTGGCGCCCGAGGACGCCGACTGGATCGCGCTCGACGAATCGCTGGCCGAGCATCCCTCGGTCAAGTGGCGCCATGCGCGCTTTCCGCGATTGCTGCCCAAGTACCGCTGCAACAGCGTGTTGTCGGTGGCGGGGGCGGTGGTGTCGGGGTTGGGGAAGGCCGTCGGGGCGTGAAAGGCACGATTTATAGCAGTGCAATCTTGATCACCCTGTCAATCTGGTGCACACTGGCCACTGGTCGAGTCTTCACATTAGAACAAGATGAATCCCCAGTTTCAGGCTCACGGCGAGTTCAAAACCCATGTCGACGGGCACCTCATCGTTTCCGAGGTGGCCGGCCCGTGGAACAAGGAGCTTGTTGAGGATTGGGCCGCCGACGCCTTCAATCAACTCAAAGCGGCGCCCCCTGCCGGGGCGTTGGTGGGAATCACGATCATCCGCGGGTCGATCCTGTGCACGCCCGAAGCGCTCGACGCCCTGGCCCGCGCCGTGCGCTACGGGGCCAACCACCTCGATTGCATCGGCAACTGCATCGTGGCCGCCGACGATGTCGAGGCGCGCTCGCTGCTCGAGCCGATATACGCCCGACTTTATATCGGCGTAACGCCATACCGCTTCTTCCGCGATTTCGACACCGCCAGGCAATGGGCATTCGCGCTATTGGCGGAAAAAGGTTTTTGAAACCTTCTAAAAAGTTGACCCGGGATGGCATCAAGGAGGAGGCGCGCGGCGGCATCCTGTAATCCGGTTCGAAAAAAAAGGCCGGGAGTATCTCCCGGCCTTCTCCTCGCTTAAGGTCGCATTGCGCCTTGCCGCATTACCAAACTCCTAGCCGGCAACTGCCGCATGCCTTGAGTACACCGCACTGGCGAACGCGCGTCCCTGCGACAGCGAACGCAGGCTCGTCGTGTGCCCGAACAGCCTGGCCAGCGGCACGTCGGCTTGCACCTCGACCCGGCCGGTATGCTCTTCGACGCCGAGCACGCGGCCGCCGCGGCGTTGCAAGTCGCCGATCACGGCGCCCGCGTTGGCGGCGGGCGCATCGACCGTGACCACCATCACGGGCTCGAGCATGCGCGGATGGGCCCGTTTCAAGCCGGCCAGCACAGCGTCTTTGGCCGCGACCGTGAAGGCCATGTCGCTGCTGTCGACGGCGTGGTGGTCGCCGTCGAGCAATGTCACCTTGACGCCGGTGACCGGATGCCCGAGCGGTCCTTGCAACAAGGCCTGCCGCACACCTTTCTCGATGGCGGGAATAAACGCCGAAGGCACGACGCCGCCCTTGATCGCGTTGTCGAAGGCAAACACGCCGTCGAACCGTTCGACCCGCAACACGACGCGCGCGTACTGCCCGTTGCCGCCATTTTGCTTGGAGACCTTGCCTTCGACCTCGACGGCAGTGCCTTCAATGGTTTCGCGGTACGCGACCTGGGGCGCGCCGACCGTGACCGCGACGCCTGTTTCGCGACGCATGCGTTCGAGCACCACATCGAGATGCAGTTCGCCCATTCCCCACAACACCGTCTCGCCGCTCAGGGCGTCGCTTTCGAGACGCAATGACGGATCTTCGCGGCGGAAACGTTCGAGCGCGGCAAGCATCTTGCCGCGGTCAGTGCCGTGCGCCGGTTCAAGCGCCAGCGCGACCACGGGATCGCCCGCATGGATCGTTTCCAACACATACGGCACGGCCTTGGTCGACAGCGTGTGGCCCGTCAACGCCTCTTTCAAGCCCGCCATGGCAACGATGCTGCCCGCCGACGCCTGGCCCACCGCCGTGCGGCGGTCGGCATGGACCACATACAAACGGCCCAGGCGCACCTGCGCGCCAAGCGAGGCGTTCCAGACCATATCGCCTTCGCGCATGGTGCCGCCGTAGATCCTGACATACGACAGCGAACCATGGTCGTCATGGACGACCTTGAACACGAGCGCGGCCAGCGGGTCGCCGTCCCTGGTGCCGACCGCCACCGGGGCCCCATCCAGATCGGCCATGGGGATGGCGCGCTCGTCGGGCGAGGGCAGCCAGTCCACGATCGCGTCGAGCAAGGGCTCGATGCCGGCGTTGCGGTAGGCCGAACCGGCCAGCACCGGAACCGCGCGCCGCGCAAGCGTCATCGCGCGCAGGCCGACGCCGATTTCTGCCCGCGACAAGGTGTCGTCGGACAGGAACTTGAGTGTCAAGCCTTCGTTCGCGTCGGCGGCGATTGCCGCCGCGTGCGCATAGGCGGCCGCCGCCATGCCGGCCAGATGGCCGGGCAGGGCCGCCGACGACATCTGGCCGGCCGCGCTCCACGACAGGAAACGCTGCCCGAGGACATCGACCACGCCTTCGAACGCGTCGACCGCGCCCACCGGAATGGCCAGCGGGACGGCGCGGGCGCCGAGGCGATCGCCGATCTGGGCGAGCACGCGTGCGAAGTCGGCGCCGACCCGGTCCATCTTGTTGACGAACACGATCATCGGCACGCCGTGCCGGTGCGCCTGGCGCCAGATGGTCTCGGTTTGCGGTTGGATGCCGGCCACGCCGCACAGCACGGTGACGGCGCCGTCGAGCACGCGCAGCGAACGTTCGACTTCGATGGCGAAGTCGATATGGCCGGGCGTGTCGATCAGCGTGAAGGCGTGGCCGTTCCATGCCGCGCGCGTGGCGGCGGCGCCGATCGTGATGCCGCGCTCCTTTTCCAGGGGCATGCTGTCCATGGTGGCGGTGCCCTCGTGGACCTCGCCGGGGCGGTGGATTTCGCCGGTCTTGAGCAAGACGCGTTCGGACAGCGTGGTTTTACCCGCGTCGATGTGGGCGATGATTCCAAAGTTGCGCGTGTGGGCGCGATGGACTGTGGCAGTCATGATGGTACTTTCTAAACATGGCGGGCGGCCGTGATTGTCTTTTGACAAGCGCAGCGGGAGCCATGCGACCACCCATGTTCAGTGGTCCCGCGCGCGTTCTTCGTCGGCTAGCTTCATGATATAAATGCTCCAGTTGGATGCGATTGCTGTGGTGGAAAAAGGTGGACTGCAAAAACAAAAAAGGCCCGAGTGGGCCTTTTTTTGATGGTGCTCGGTGACGAGCGAATCAAGGGGCGCACTGTCGCGGCCCGGGACGCTGCATGCAGCGCGCCGGGAGGGCGGAGGTAAAAAAGAGGATGTCCATTGATTTCATGGTCGCAAGGATAGGCCCGCTTTTTGGCGTTGTCAAGATAATCGTGGTGGTTTCACGGAGGGG
>NZ_PXWF02000061.1 GCF_003011895.2 Massilia glaciei
GGCGCCCGGCGCGGCGGCGCCCGGCGCTCCCTGCAGCGCCAGCGCGGCGCCGAAATCGAGCCCGCCGAGCGGGGCGGCCGCGAGCGCGGCCAGCTGTTGGGCGCGCGACGGGTCGGCGGCGAGCCAGCGCTGCTGGAAGCGCGAAAGAGAGGTCAAGGAAGATTGCGTCATGGAAATGTTAAAAAGGGTAAAGTGCAAGGTCCCGGATGGCGCCCATGGGGTAGAATTGGGCCGCGGCGCCGGGCCGCCTTTCTGCCCGGTCGTAACGATGGTACGGCAGACGGCGGCACGCAGGCAAGCCCGGCAGGCGCGGCGCGCGCGGCGGCGCCCCGGACAACCCGTCCGGACGATGACAAACGAACACAAACGAACACAAACGAACGGTTTAAACGGCGGGCATTTCCTATCAGCTCATTGACCACACCAGAGACGCGCCACCAGGACGCGCCGGCCAGGCACAGTGTCGCCCGACGCTGGCACCGGGCGCGCGCGGCCTATCGCATGCTCAACACGGCGACCCACCATGTGCTCGGCTTCACGGTCAAGCTGGTGCTGGCGGTGTATTTCCTGTTCGTGTTCGTGTTCCTGTTCCTGCGCTACGCGGTCCTGCCCAACATCGACTATTACAAGCCCGACATCGAGCGCGCCGCCAGCCGCGCGCTCGGCAACGAGGTCTCGATCGCGCGCGTGTACGCCTCCTGGCAGGGGCAGCGCCCCAACCTGTTCCTCGGCGACGTCGTGCTGCGCGACCGCCAGGGGCGCGAGCTGCTGGCGCTGCCGAGCATCTCGGCGACGCTGTCGTGGTGGAGCGTGGCCGCGCTCGCGCCGCGCTTCGCCTCGATCGAGCTGATCCGGCCCGAGCTGGCGGTGCGGCGCGACGTCCAAGGCAAGCTGTTCGTGGCCGGCATCGCGCTGGCCGACACCAGGGGCGGGGGCGGCGGCGCCAACTGGCTGCTGAGCCAGCGCGAGATCGTGGTGCGCCAGGGCCGCCTGCGCTGGACCGACGAGCTGCGCGGGGCTCCCCCGCTCGCGCTCGAGAACCTCAACCTGGCGCTGTACAACAACTGGACCCACCACCGCTTCGCGCTCACGGCCGCCGCGCCGGCGGCGCTGGCGAGCCCGCTCGACATCCGGGCCGACTTCACCCACCGCTTCGGCGCCGACAGCGCCGACGCCACGCGCTGGAAGGGCGAGCTGTTCGTCGACCTGCGCGGCGCCGACTTCGCCGTGCTGGGCCAATACGTCGACGCCCCGGTCGCGGTGAGCGAGGGGCGCGGCTCGCTGCGCGCCTGGCTCACGCTCGACCAGGCCAAGCTGGCCGCCTTCACGGCCGACGTCGGCCTGTCCGGGGTCAAGGCCCGGCTCGGGCGCACTCTGGCGCCGCTCGAGCTGGCGCGGGTGTCCGGGCGCGTCTCGGCGCGCGAGCACTTCCCGGCCGGCCAGGCCGACGGCAAGCCGACCTTCGGCGCGCGCGGGCACGACATCAGCCTGGCCGATTTCGGGCTCGAGACGGCCGACGGCCTGACCCTGCGGGCGGCGGCGCTGTCGGAGCGCTTCACGGCCGCCGCCGGCGGGCGCCAGGACCGCTACCAGCTCAGCGCGAGCGAACTCGACCTTAAAACCCTGGCGCGGCTCGCCGCGCAACTGCCGATCAGCGCCTCGCAGCGCCAGGCGCTGGCCGATTTCGCCCCGCGCGGGCGCCTGCTCGGGCTCGACGCGCGCTGGGAGGGCACCTATCCGGCGCTGGCCAACTACCGGGTGCGCGCCCGCGTCGACGGCCTCGGCATCGCGGCCCAGCCGGCGCGGCTGGCGCGCCCGAACGTGGCGCCGGTGCCGGCGCTGCCCGGCTTCGACAACCTCTCGGGCAGCATCGACGTGGGCGATCAGGGCGGCAGCGTGCAGCTCGACTCGCGCAAGCTGGTGCTGCAGCTGCCGGGCTGGTTCGCCGACCCGGCCATGCCGTTCGACCACCTCGGGCTGCGCGCGCGCTGGAGCTTCCTGCCGCAAGACGAGCTGCTGGTGCAGGTCGACGCGATGGAGTTCGCCCAGGGCGCGCTGCGCGGCAAGCTGTCGGGCAGGCACCAGATGCCGCTCCAGCGCGCGCGCGGCGGCACGCTCGGGCGGATCGACCTCGACGCCAGCGTCGACGGCTTCGCCATCGACAGCATCGGACGCTACCTGCCGCTGCAGACGCCGCCGCGGCTGCGCGCCTGGCTGACCGGCGCGCTGCTCGGCGGCACCGGGCGCGACGTCACGCTCAAGCTGCGCGGCGACCTGGTCCAGTTCCCGTTCCGCGCCCCCGCGCGCGGCGCCGGCCGCGCCGCGGGCGTTCGTGCCCCGGGAGAGTTCCGGGTCGCCGGCCGCCTCGAGAACGCCTCCCTCAACTACACCCCGCTGCACCACGGCGACGACGGCAAGTCGCCGCTGTGGCCGCTGCTCGAGGGGATCGACGGCACCATCTTGTTCGACCGCACGCGCATGGAAATCAAGGCCGAGCGCGCGCGCACCGGCGGCGTGGCCTTGAGCGCGGTCAAGGCGGTGGTGCCCGACCTGATGGCCGGCGACATGCAGCTCGAGATCGACGGCGCCGCCGCCGCGCCGCTTCAGGAGTTCCTGCACTATGTCGCGGCCAGCCCGGTGCTGGGCTGGATCGGGCGCTTCACCGAGCACACCAAGGCCACCGGCAACGCCCGCCTGGCGCTCAGGCTGCGCCTGCCGCTGGCGCGCCTGGCCGAGTCGACCGTGCAGGGCGCGCTGCAGTTGGCCAACAACGACGTGGTCCTGATCAAGGACCTGCCGCCGCTGCAGTCGACGCTGGGCAAGATCGAATTCACCGAGCGCTCGGTCAACCTGAACGGGGTCGGCGCCAGCTTCCTGGGCGGGCCGCTGGCGCTGACCGGCGGCACCCTGCGCGACCGCAGCATCGCCATCAAGCTCGGCGGCACGGTCTCGGGCGACGGCCTGCGCGCCTCGTTCAAGGCGCCGGCGGTGCAGCGCCTGCTCACGCGCTTCTCGGGCGCGACCCGCTACGCCGGGCTGGTCACGGTCAAGGAGCGCGCGCTGCAGGTGACGCTCGATTCCAACATGGCCGGGCTGGGGCTCGACTTCCCGGCCCCGCTGCGCAAGACGGCGCCCGAGGCGCTGCCGGTGCACTTCACGCTGGCCTCGCTGCCGGGGGCGGCGGGCCTGGCGCGCGACGAGATCCGGCTCACGCTGGGCTCCTCGATCGCCGCGCGCTACCTGCGCCAGAAGGCCGGCGACGGCCCCTGGCGGGTGCTGCGCGGCGGCATCGGCGTCAACCTGCCGCCGCCCGAGCCCGACAGCGGGGTGATCGTCAACGTCAACATGAAGTCGCTCAACGTCGACCAGTGGAGCGCGGTGGCCGGCACGCTCGCGGCCGGACCGGCCGAGGCCGCCGCCTCGGCCGCGGCCGGCGGCGCGCTCGAGCTGGGCCAGTACATCCTGCCCGACATGCTGGCCGCGCGCGCGACCGAGCTGATCATCGGCGAGCGCAAGCTCGACAACGTGGTGGTCGGCGCCACGCGCCAGAACGACAACTGGCAGGCCAGCATCGACGCGCGCCAGGTGGCCGGCCACGTGGCCTGGGTCGCGACCCCGAACGGCCTGGGCAAGGTCACCGCGCGCCTGGCCACGCTGCTGATCCCGGAGTCGGCCAAGGCCGAGGTCAAGGACCTGCTCGAGGGCGGCAAGGGCGCGGCCGCGACCATCCCCGCGCTCGACATCGTGGCCGAGCGCTTCGAGCTGTTCAACAAGCAGCTCGGCCGGCTCGAGCTGCTCGCTTCGAACGTGCCGGCGCTGGCCGGGCGCGAGTGGCGCATCAACAAGCTCTCGCTGATCACCCCCGACGGCGAGCTCAAGGCGGCCGGCAAGTGGCTCACCAAGGACGGACGCAGCAGCACCAACCTCAATTTCGTGCTCGACATCGGCGACGCCGGGCGATTGCTCGACCGCTTCGGCTTCCCCGACACGCTCAAGCACGGCAAGGGCAAGCTCAACGGCGACATCGCCTGGAACGGCGTGCCCTACACGCTCGACGCGCCGAGCCTGTCGGGCCAGATCGAGCTCGACCTGGCCGGCGGGCAATTCCTCAAGCAGGACCCGGGCGCGGCCAAGCTGCTCGGCGTGCTCAGCCTGCAGGCGCTGCCGCGCCTGCTCAAGCTCGACTTCCACGACGTGTTCTCGCAGGGCCTCGCGTTCGACGGCATCAGCGCCGACGCCGTCATCGCCAAGGGTGTGATCCGCACCAACAACCTCAAGATGCACGGGCTGGCCGCGACCGTGCTGATGGAGGGCACGGCCGATGTCGCCAACGAGACGACCAACCTGCACGTGATCGTGATCCCCGAGTTCAACCTTGGCACCGGACCGCTGGTGTACGCGCTGGCGATCAACCCGATCGTCGGCCTCGGCGGCTACCTGGCGCAACTGTTTTTGCGCGCGCCCATGATGAAGGCGATGACCTACCATATGCGCGTCGCGGGGCCGTGGAAGGCGCCCGTGATCACCAAGCTCGACAAGAACGGCAAGCCGAAGGGCGCGCCCGCGCCGGCGGCCGCGCCGGCGGTGGCGCCATGAACCGCGCCATGAACCGCTCTTCCAGCCGCGCCCTGAACCGCGCGCCCACCCCTGCATCCCAGCAAAGGAGCGTCCCATGACGACCGTGGCAGCAATCCAGATGGTCTCGACCCCCGACACGCCCGCCAACATGGCCAGCGCGCGCCGCCTCGTGGCCGAGGCCGCCGCCGGCGGCGCCACGCTCGTCACGCTGCCCGAGTACTGGCCCGTGATGGGCATGAACGAGCACGACAAGGTGGCGCTGGCCGAGGTCCCCGGCGACGGCCCGATCCAGGCCTTCATGGCGGCGACCGCGCGCGAGCACGGCATCTGGCTCGTCGGCGGCACGCTGCCGCTGCGCTCGAACGAGGCGGGCAGGGTGATGAACACCACGCTTGTGTACGGCCCCGACGGCGCGCCCGCCGCGCGCTACGACAAGATCCACCTGTTCGGCTTCACCAAGGGCGACGAGGACTACGACGAGGCGCGCACCATCGTCCCGGGCGCGGCGGTGGGCAGCTTCGAGGCGCCTTTCGGCCGGGTCGGGCTGTCGGTCTGCTACGACCTGCGCTTCCCCGAGCTGTACCGGGCGATGGGCGAGTGCGCCCTGATCCTGGTGCCGGCCGCGTTCACCCACACCACCGGCCAGGCGCACTGGGAGGTGCTGCTGCGCGCGCGCGCGATCGAGAACCAGTGCTACGTGCTGGCCGCGGCGCAGGGCGGGCGCCACCCGAACGGGCGCCGCACCTGGGGCCACAGCATGCTGGTCGACCCGTGGGGCAAGGTCGTCGACCAATTGGCCGAGGGCGAGGGCGTGGTCAAGGGCGTCATCGACGTCGAACTGCTGGCCTCGGTGCGCGCGAGCTTGCCGGCGCTGCGGCACCGAAAGCTTTAGGCCGGATAGTGACGCCCTGCAGAGCGGGACCGTTCCGCAGGCGAATGCCGCGCCGGGAGACAATGAGCGGGCGATGAACTACACTTATAGTCATTCACATAGCCATTCACATCATGGAGGTATGCTATGGCGACCTTGAGGCACTCTTGCGTTGATCACCACGTCCTTGATGCCGGCGCGACGGCCGAACCTGTTGTAGAAGATACGATTGAAGCGCGTCGAGCGCGCCGCATGGCGGCGCTAAACAAGGTTGCCGGAATTTGGTCGCAACGTCCCGACATTCCGGCGGACGGTCTGGAATATCAGCGGGAGCTGAGGTCTGAATGGCAGGCCTAGTTCTTTTCGACACCAATATACTTATCGACTGGAGCAAAGGCTACGCGGAAGCGTTGACCGAACTTGCACATTGGGACAATCCAGCCATCAGTGTGATCTCATGGATGGAACTGTATGCTGGTGCCAATGTGGCTGACGTGCCGCGCTTCGACGAATTCATGGCGGACTTCGGGTTCGAGATCATCGAAATCGACGCGGAGATAATGCAGGCAGCCGCAGCCCTCATGTCCGAGCGCCGCCGTTCAGGCCCCAGAATCGGGTTGCCGGATGCAATCATTCAGGCGACAGCCGATGTCAAGAACCTCATCATTATCACCCGCAATAAAAAAGACTTCACGGGCCGCAACGTACGAGTTCCTTATGAGCTTAAAACGACCACAACCGTCAGCGTAGTGAACATCAACCCTCCTGGTAGTACGCCGATACCACATGGCGTGGCTAAGCCTACCGTGAAGCGGAGCAAATGAAACAGCAGGGCACGGAGTGCCAGCGCCTCCGTCAACGGATATCCCGGGAGTCCTTCAAGGCGGGACCGTGGCGGAGCGGGCGCGCCGCGTCAATCGCCTGCGCCACGGGACATTCGCGCAAGCGTGCGCAATGAGTGGCACAATGGCGGCATCCACCAATGAAAGAAGCTCCCCATGATCGCCTTTGAACCGAATCTCTCCACCCTCGCCGTCGCGCGCGACGTGCTGCTCACGCCGTTCGGCCTCGACGAAGGCAAGCTGCTCAAGTCGCTCGGGACCATGTTCACCCACAAGGTCGACTATGCCGACCTGTATTTCCAGTTCACCAAGAGCGAAGGCTGGAGCCTCGAGGAGGGCATCGTCAAGACCGGCAGCTTCTCGATCGACCAAGGGGTCGGCGTGCGCGCGGTCTCGGGCGACCGGACCGCCTTCTCTTACTCCGACGAAATCTCCGAGGCGGCCCTGCTCGAGGCCGCCGCGGCCACGCGCACCATCGCGCGCGCCGGCGCCGGCAAGGTAAAGGTCGCATCAACCATGACGCAGCAGGGCGGCCGCGCGCTGTACCTGCCCAACGACCCGCTCGCCTCGCTCGACGCCACGGCCAAGGTCAAGCTGCTAGAGCGCGTCGAAAAAATGGCGCGCGCCAAAGATCCGCGCGTGGTCCAGGTCATGGCCGGGCTGGCCGGCGAATACGACGTCGTGCTCGTGGTGCGCTCGGATGGCGTGCTCGCGGCCGACATCCGCCCGCTGGTGCGCGTGTCGGTGACCGTCATCGTCGAACAAAACGGGCGCCGCGAGTCGGGCTCGGCCGGCGGGGGCGGGCGCTTCAACTACAACTACTTCGACGACGCCATGCTCGACAAGTACGCGACCGAGGCGGTCAAGGCGGCCGTGGTCAACCTCGACGCGCGCCCGGCGCCGGCCGGGCCGATGACGATCGTGCTCGGACCGGGCTGGCCCGGGGTGCTGCTGCACGAGGCGATCGGGCACGGCCTCGAGGGCGACTTCAACCGCAAGGGCTCGTCCGCGTTCTCGGGCCGCATCGGCGAGCGCGTCGCGGCCAAGGGCGTCACCGTGGTCGACGACGGCACCCTGGCCGAACGGCGCGGCTCGCTCAACATCGACGACGAGGGCAATCCGACCCAGTGCACCACGCTCATCGAGGACGGCATCCTCAAGGGCTACATCCAGGACACGATGAACGCGCGCCTGATGAAAATGCCCGTGACCGGCAACGCGCGGCGCGAGTCGTTCGCGCACCTGCCGATGCCGCGCATGACCAACACCTACATGCTTGGCGGCGACAAGGACCCGGCCGAGATCATCGCCTCGGTCAAAAATGGTTTGTACGCTGTCAACTTCGGCGGTGGCCAGGTCGACATCACGAACGGCAAGTTCGTGTTCTCGGCCAGCGAGGCCTACATGATCGAGGACGGCAAGGTGACCTACCCGGTCAAGGGCGCGACCCTGATCGGCAACGGCCCCGACGTGCTCAACCGGGTGTCGATGATCGGCAACGACATGCGCCTCGATTCGGGCGTGGGCGTGTGCGGCAAAGAGGGCCAGAGCGTGCCGGTCGGGGTCGGCCAGCCGACGCTGCGCATCGAGGACGTGATCGTCGGCGGCACCGGATCCTGATTTCGCGAATTTGTCTGTACAGATAAAGGCCTTGCCAATAGGCAGCCGTTGTTGTTATAGTCTTTGCGAACCCAAACGGATATGCACATGAACATCGTTGTTTTCTTTACCTGCCATTTTTATTTTAGCAATTCCAACCCAAAGGCGGTGGAGTAGCGGCAGGTTCACGGTTCATAAAACCAACAACGAATCTAGCAAGTCCAGAAAAACCGCCTACCAGGCGGTTTTTTTTTTGCTGGCGATTTCCAGAACAAGCCGTACCGAATTGCGCGATATAGCCCTTGAATTTAACCGAATACTTGAAATCTTTACCGGAGAACAGCATGCCCCGTACCGATGATTTGCGCATCCGCGAAATGAAGGAACTGACGCCGCCCTCGCACCTGATCCGCGAGTTCGCCTGCGGCGAGGCGGCCGAGCAGACCGCGGCCGCCTCGCGCGTGGCCCTGCACCGCATCCTGCACGGCCAGGACGACCGCCTGATGGTCGTGATCGGCCCGTGCTCGATCCACGACACCAAAGCCGCGATGCAATACGCGGCCCTGCTGGCCAAGGAGCGCGTGCGCTTCGCCGGCGAGCTCGAGATCGTCATGCGCGTGTACTTCGAGAAGCCGCGCACCACGGTCGGCTGGAAGGGGTTGATCAACGACCCGTACATGGACAACAGCTTCCGCATCAACGACGGCCTGCGCATGGCGCGCGAGCTGCTGCGCGACATCAACGAGTTGGGGCTGCCGTGCGGCACCGAGTACCTCGACGTGATCAGCCCGCAGTACATCGCCGACCTGGTCAGCTGGGGCGCGATCGGGGCCCGCACCACCGAGTCGCAGGTGCACCGCGAACTGGCCTCCGGCCTGTCGTGCCCGGTCGGCTTCAAGAACGGCACCGACGGCAACATCAAGATCGCGGTCGAGGCGATCAAGGCCGCCTCGCAGCCGCACCACTTCCTGTCGGTGACCAAGGGCGGGCACTCGGCGATCGTGTCGACCAACGGCAACGAGGATTGCCACATCATCCTGCGCGGGGGCAAGACGCCGAACTACGACGCCGCCAGCGTCGAGCTGGCCTGCCAGCAGATCGCCGCCCAGGGCCTGGCCGCGCGCCTGATGATCGACGCCTCGCACGCCAACAGTTCCAAAAAACCCGAGAACCAGATTCCCGTGTGCGCCGACATCGCGGCCCAGATCGCGGGCGGCGACGACCGCATCGTCGGCGTCATGGTCGAGTCGCACCTGGTCGCCGGGCGCCAGGACCTGGTGCCGGGCAAGGAGCTGGTCTACGGGCAGTCGGTCACCGACGGCTGCATCGACTGGGACAGCAGCGTGCAGGTGCTCGAGGGGTTGGCCGCGGCGGTGCGCCAGCGCCGCCTGCGCGAAGACCAGTAAGGGGCGGGGCGCCCCGGCGCCGCGGGTGGCGCCGGGCGATGCGCATGCTTATCGGATAGAATGCCCCATGCCCAATTTTGTCGAACTTCTGCTGACCTACGGTGTGTTCATCGTCTTCGCGCTCGTCCTGGTCGAGCAGTTGGGGCTGCCGATTCCCGCCTTCCCCATCCTGCTCGTGGCCGGCGCGCTGGCCGTGGGCGGGCGCATCAGCTGGCAAGCCTGTTGGGCGGTCGCGGTGCTGGCCTGCCTGATCAGCGACCTGTTCTGGTTCCGCGCCGGCCGATTCTACGGCAAGCGCGTGTTGCGCCTGCTGTGCAAAATCTCACTCTCGCCCGACTACTGCGTCAGCCAGACCGAGGACAAGTTCAAGCGCTTCGGCGCGAAGTCCCTGCTCGTGTCGAAATTCGTTCCCGGTTTTAATATCGTGGCCGCGCCGCTGGCCGGCGCGATGGGCACCGGCACCGCCCGCTTCCTCGCCTTCAGCATCGGCGGCAGCGTGTTCTGGAGCGCCACCGCGCTGGCCACCGGCGCCATGTTCCACCGCAGCGTGGACGCGGCGCTGGCGTTCCTGTCGACCCTGGGCGCGACCGCGCTGGTGGTCGTGTTCGGCCTGCTGGCCGTGTTCGTGTTGTACAAATATATCGAGCGGCGCCGTTTCCTCATGGGTGTCCAGATCGAACGGATCGGCGTCGCCGAGCTGCTCGACCTGATCGGCGCCGGCGGCGAACCCGTGCTGATTGACGCGCGCAGCGTCACCGCGCGCCAATTCGAGGCCGCCATCCCGGGCGCGTTGATCTATGGCGACAGCGAGCCGGCCATCCTGATGGCGGCGATCGACAAGGACCGCCACATCGTCGTCTATTGCAGTTGCCCCAACGATGTCACGGCCGCCCAGGTCGCCAAGCAATTCCTGGCCGACGGCTTCCACCGCGCGCGCGCCCTGCACGGCGGGCTCGACGCATGGAACGCCCACCGCGGCGGCGTCCATGCCGGCGCCACCGATTTCAAGCCGGCCGGAACGACGCCGGCTTAGCAGGGACAGCTTCTGCCAACAAGGTGTCCGCAATTTTGTGATCGGGAATGCAAATGACCCAAGCTGGCACCAAGTCACGATTCAACGCCAAACTGTTGCGACCGGCCACGCCCGGCAGCGATGATTCCTGGACATTCCTGATACTGCCGAAGGACGCGAGTGAAAGACTCCCGCGGCGGGGAAGGACGACGGTGGACGGCGCCATCAATGGCCACCGCTTCCAGTCCACGCTCGAGCCGGACGGTCAATTAAGCGATTGGCTGCGGGTCGACAGGCAGCTGCGCGAAGCCGCGGGCGCGCAAGCCGGCGGTGGCGTCGTGCTGGAGATCATGCCCGTGGCCCGGGCGCCCGAACCGGACACGGCGCGCCGCCCCGGCCGTGCGCATTCGCCCCCTCCGGCCGGCGCCAATACCCTTGCAGGTAGCTGTACTACTGTTATGTTTTTTCGTAGTCCTTTGTATAAATCAGCCTATTTTTCATAAGAATGTACCTAAACTACAAAGAATACTTGCACCGGGAGCAGTATATCCAGTAAGCTTAGTGATCCTTTATTTGGTTGCCGCCATGACCGCATCACTGCTATCCGCCCTGTCGCAAAACGCCGTATCCGCCTTCGCAGAAGGCCCGCGCCTGCTCGCCGACGTGGGCGGCACCAACGCGCGCTTCGCGCTCGAGGTGGCGCCCGGCCAGTTCGAACGCATCGACGTGTTGTCGTGCGCCGCCTTCCCGACGCTCGCCGACGCCATGCGCGCCTACCTGGCCTCGCCCGCGGTCGCCGCGGCGGCCCCCGCGATCCGGCATGCGGCCATCGCGATCGCCAATCCGATCGACGGCGACGAGGTCCGGATGACCAACCACCACTGGGAATTCTCGATCGAGGCCATGCGCGTCGATTGTGGCTTCGACACTTTGCTGGTGGTCAACGACTTCAGCGCGCTGGCGCGCTCGCTGCCGCACCTCGCGGCCGGCCACAAGGTGCAGGTCGGCGGCGGCGCGGTCCGCGCCCACAGCCCGCTCGGACTGCTCGGCGCCGGCACCGGCCTCGGCGTGTCGGGCCTGATTCCGGCGGGCGAAGGCTGGACCGCGCTGCGCAGCGAGGGCGGCCACGTCAGTTTTTCGCCCGTCAACGAGGTCGAGGTGGCGGTGCTGCAATACGCCTGGCGCGAGTTTCCGCACGTCTCGGCCGAGCGCTTCCTGTCCGGCGACGGCCTCGAATTGCTCTACCGCGCGCTGGCCCAGCAGGCCGGGCGCGCCGTGCCCGCGCTGAGCGCCCCCGAAATCTCGCGCCGCGCCTGTGCCGGCGAGTGCGACCTGTGCGACCAGGCGGTCGAGGTTTTTTGCGGCATGCTCGGCACCGTCGCCGGCAACCTCGCCATCACGCTAGGCGCGCAGGGCGGCATCTACATAGGCGGCGGCATCGTCCCCAAGCTGGGCGCGCGCTTCGCCCAGTCGTCGTTCCGCTGCCGTTTCGAGCAGAAGGGCCGCTTCGCCGGCTATCTGGCGCAGGTGCCCACCTATGTCATCACGGCCGAGTATCCGGCCTTCCTCGGCGTCTCGGCGATCCTGGCCGAAAAACTGGCAGCCTGAGCCTAGCCCGTCCCGCGCGAGATTGTCCTTTTCGCCGTTTTATCAGGTACAATGAGGCCAGTTGAAGGAGATGTCGTCGACCATTCGTGTGGCGCGCGTCCGGAGCCTAGCCTCCCTGCCGCTGCGAATAGCCCGCGTTTCCCTTGAAAATCAATGGCTTATGGCCCGCTCGTTAAGCGAGGGGCCGCGTGGACGGGTCCAGGTCCGCCACCGGTAATTTTTCCCGCCCGCGCAACGCCTGGGCGACGGAACGCCAGTTTCAACGAATTTCCTTTTGCGCAGAGTGATCCGATGCGGTCGCTGACTCTACGTTGATTGACACCCTGTTTTTGACACCCTGTTTGCCTTAATGCCTTAACTTTGCACGATCCGCACACGATTCGCTATGAATACTGATGAGGCCAAAAGAGTCCTCGAAACAGCCTTGCTCTGCGCGCGCGAGCCACTATCGATCCACAGCCTGAAGAAACTGTTCGTCGATGTCGACGACAAGGGCCGTCCGATGGGCGAGGGCGTCGGCGCCGACGCGATCAAGCTGATGCTCGAACAATTGCGGCACGATTGGGAGCAGCGCGGCGTCGAAGTGGTGAGCCTGGCCACCGGCTGGCGCTTCCAGAGCCGCCCCGAAATGAAGCAGTACCTCGAGCGCCTGAACCCCGAAAAGCCCGCCAAATATTCGCGGGCGACGCTCGAGACGCTGGCGATCATCGCCTACCGGCAGCCCGTCACCCGCGGCGACATCGAAGAGATCCGGGGCGTGGCCGTCAATTCGCAGACGATCAAGATGCTCGAAGACCGTGGCTGGGTCGACGTGCTCGGGCACCGCGAGGTCATCGGACGCCCGGCGCTGCTGGGCACGACCAAGCAGTTCCTCGACGACCTCGGCCTGTCCTCGCTGTCCGGGCTGCCGCCGTTGCAGCAGTTGAGCGAGCGCCAGAGCGGCCTCGAAATGGCGGCCCTCGAGGCGGCATTGCAAGAAAATTTTGACAAGGCAGCGGCTGTGTCCGCTGTGCACGACGATGGTGCGGGTAGCGCCGAGGCGCCGGAAGCAGTTCCGGAACCCGGCGCGGCGGCCGGCGCCGATCAATCACCACCCGAAGTCCCGATTCACGACCCTGCGCCAGAAATCACGGTTGACGCTGCGCCAGGTCAGCACAACCAAGAAACCAATAATGAACCCAACTGACCCTACTGACATCATCGCCACCGCAGACGTGGCCGGCGACACCGCCGCCAAGCCGAAGCGCCGCACCAAAGCCCAGATCGAGGCCGATGCGGCTGCGGGCTTGGTGGCGCCGAAGGCCAAGCGCGCGCCCAAGAAGGCGCCCGCCGCCGACGCGGCGCCCGGCGCCGAGGGCGCTGCCCCGGTGGCCGCTGGCGCGGTAATGGCTGACGCGGTAATGGCTGACGCGGTTGCGGCAGCGCCGGCGCCGCGCAAGCCGCGCAAGCCGAAGGTGGCCGGCGCGCCGGCCGCAGCGGCCGGGCAGGCGTCGGAGCAGGCGTCGGAGCAAGCGTCGGAGCGGGCCCCGCAACAGCCGGCGGCGCCCGAGCGTCCGCGCGGACCGCGCCAGATGCGCGCCATCCGCGGCGAGCGCGAGGCGCGCCAGCAAAAAGAAAAACCCCCGGCGGCCGCTGCCGAGGCGGCCGACGGCGCCGCGCCGGTGGCGG
>NZ_PXWF02000062.1 GCF_003011895.2 Massilia glaciei
ACAGGGGGTTTCCGTTCAGGCACTAACTACGACGCCAACACGACCGGCTACAAGCTGGTGGCAACCAACAATACGGTCACGGGCGCGCGCAACCTGTTTCCTTGCAACTGCTTCGGCTTCCAACAGCCGACCGACGGCAACGGCACCATCATCGACTCGTTCAACAAGTTCGCCTACACCGGGAAGACGCTGGTGGCCAACAACATCGTGCACGACAACGGCGGGCGCGGCATCCATGCGCTGAACGCCAATTACCTCGATGTGTTCAACAACACCGCCTACCGCAACAGCACGATAAAAATCACGGGCGACGGCGAGATCACGCTGCAGCGCACCCGCTTCGTGCGGGTCTGGAACAACATCATGGTGGCCAGTCCTGACCGGCCGGCGAACCTGTACACGCTGTCGAGCGATGGCGACTTCAGCCACAATATCGTCTTTGGCGGCAACCGCTTCACGCCGACACCGGGCGGCGTCAACAATCGTTTGGCGACCGATCCCCTGTTCACGGCCACCAGCGGCCCGTTCGCATTCCAGCTGGCGCCCAACAGCCCGGCCGTCAACAGCGTGCACAACGAGGGCGTGCCGGGAGTGGACGTGTACGGTGCGCCGCGTCCGCGCGGCCAGGGTGCCGACGTGGGCGCGGTGGAAAGCTTCTAAAGCGGAGCCCGCAGGCCGCCACGGCCGCGTTCAGGGCGAGACCAATGAATGAAAAAAAGCCCCGCGCCGTTCAAGGCGCGGGGCTTTTTGCCATGCGCGCCGGGCGGCGCGCCGAAGATCAGCCGATCGGGCGCAGCGTCTGCACCTTGATCTTGGCCACCAGCGCCTTGCCCTTGCGCGCGCGCTTGCCGAAGTGGAGCGCCAGTCCAGAGGCGACCAGATCGACCTCGCGCGGCTTGGCGCCGGCCCAGGTGCCCAGCACGGTCACGCCCTTCTGGCTGATCGGCTGCGCCGACAGCAGTTTTTCCTTGTCCTCGAGCTCCATCAACGTCACGCCGCGCCCGCCGTTGGCCAGCGTCTTGAGCTCGTCCAGGCCGAACACGAGCAGGCGGCCCTTTTCGGACAGGCAGGCCACGGCGCTGGCGTTGGCGCCGATCACGCGCGGCGGCAGCGGCGCGGCGCCGTCGTCGAGCGTCATGAAGGCCTTGCCGCCCTTGAGCCGGCTGACCATGTCGCCGGCCTTGGCGGCGAAGCCGAAGCCGGCGCTCGACGACAGCAGCAGGGTGGTCTGGGCCGGGCCCGCGAAGTAGTGCAGGACGCGCACGCCGTTCGACAGGTCGACCAGGGTGGTGATCGGCACGCCGTCGCCGCGCGCCCCCGGCAGCGCCGCCACCGGCACCGAGTAGACCTTGCCGTTGTCGCCGAAGCCGAGCAGGGTGTCGACCGTGCGGCATTCGAAGGCGCCGTGCAGGGCGTCGCCCGCCTTGAAGGTGAACTGGGCGATGTCGTGCCCGACGCCGGTGCGCGCGCGCACCCAGCCTTTCTCGGAAATGATGACCGTGACCGGCTCGTCGACCACCTTTTGCTCGGCCACCGCGCGCTGGGCCTCCTCGATCAGGGTGCGGCGGGCGTCGCCGAACAGCTTGGCGTCGGCCTCGATCTCGCGGATGATCAGGCGCTTCATGGTCGACGGGTTGTCGAGGATGTCCTGCAGCGAGCCTTTTTCCTTGCGCAGTTCGGCCAGCTGCTGCTGGATCTTGATGTGCTCGAGCCGCGCCAGCTGGCGCAAACGGATCTCGAGGATGTCCTCGGCCTGGATGGCGGACAGATTGAAGGCCGCCATGAGCTCCGGCTTGGGCTCGTCGGCGTTGCGGATGATGCGGATCACCTCGTCGATGTTGAGCAGGACCGCCTCGCGCCCCTCGAGGATGTGGATGCGGTCGTTCACGTTGCCCAGCCTGTGCTCGGTGCGCCGGCGCACCGTGACAAAGCGGTATTCGATCCACTCGCGCAGGATGTCGGTCAGGCCCTTTTGGCGCGGGCGGCCGTCGCCGCCGATCATCACCAGGTTCATCGAGTTCGACGATTCGAGCGAGGTGTGGGCCAGCAGCATGAGCATGAACTCGGCCTGGTCCTGGTTCTTCGACTTCGGCTCGAACACCAGGCGCACCGGCGCGTTGCGGCCCGACTCGTCGCGGATCGTGTCGAGCGAGCCGAGGATCAGCTGCTTGAGCGTGAGCTGCTCGGGCGAGAGCGCCTTTTTGCCCATCCGGATTTTGGGGTTGGTCAGTTCCTCGATCTCCTCGAGCACCTTCTGCGACGACACGCCCGGCGGCAATTCGTGCACCACCGCCTGCCACTGGCCGCGCGCGAGCTCCTCGATCTTCCAGCAGGCGCGCACCTTCATGCTGCCGCGCCCGGACGCGTACATGTCGGCGATCAGGCCCGGCGGCGTGATGATCTGGCCGCCGCCCGGGAAGTCCGGGCCGGGGATGATCGCCATCAGTTCGGCGTGGCTCAGGTTTGGATTGCGGATCATCGCCACCGCCGCCTGCGCCACCTCGGCCAGGTTGTGCGAGGGGATCTCGGTGGCCAGGCCGACCGCGATGCCGGAGGCGCCGTTGAGCAGCACCATCGGCAGCCGCGCCGGCAGCGTCTTGGGCTCCTTGTGCTGGCCGTCGTAGTTGGACTGGAAGTCGACCGTGCCCTGGTCGATCTCGTCGAGCAGCAGCCTGGCGATGGGGCTCAGGCGCGCCTCGGTGTAGCGCATCGCCGCCGCGCCGTCGCCGTCGCGCGAGCCGAAATTGCCCTGGCCGTCGATCAGCGGGTAGCGCAGCGAAAAATCCTGGGCCATGCGCACCAGCGCGTCGTAGATCGACTGGTCGCCGTGCGGGTGCAGCTTGCCCATCACGTCGCCGACCACGGCGGCCGACTTGCGCGGCTTGGCGTTCGAGGCCAGGCCCAGTTCGTTCATCTGGTACAGGATGCGGCGCTGCACCGGCTTCTGCCCGTCGCACACGTCGGGCAGGGCGCGGCCCTTGACCACCGAGATCGCGTAGTCGAGGTAGGCGCGCTCGGCGAAGGTCGACAGGGTCAGTGTTTCGTCATCGCCCGGTGGCGGCGGCGGTGGGGGTTCAAACAGATTGGCTTGGCTAGACATAGTTATTGCAAATATTGACGTTGTTCGGTGGTCGCGTTCATCTTAAATGTCCGCTTCGGTCTCGTTGCCGTGCTCTTCGATCCAGGCGCGGCGCGCCGCCGCCTCGCCTTTGCCCATGAGCATATTGAAGCGCGCGGCGGCGTCGCCGTGGGCGAACTCGCCCAGCGACACCGGCAGCAGGCGGCGCGTGTCGGGGTTCATGGTGGTCTCCCAGAGCTGCTCGGCGTTCATCTCGCCGAGGCCCTTGAAGCGCGAGATGCCCCAGGCGCCCTCCTTGACGCCCTCCTTGCGCAGCTTGTCCTCGATCGCGATCAGTTCCCCGGCGTCGAGCGCGTACAGCTTCTGGATCGGCTTCTTGCCGCGCGCCGGCGCGTCGACCCGGTAAAGGGGCGGGCGCGCGATGCAGATGTGGCCGTGCGCGAACAGGGCGGGGAAGTGCTTGAAGAACAGCGTCAGCAGCAGCACCTGGATGTGCGAGCCGTCGACGTCGGCGTCCGACAGGATGCAAATTTTGCCGTAGCGCAGGCCCGACAGGTCGGGCGCGTCGCCCTGGCTGTGCGGGTCGACCCCGATCGCGACGGCGATGTCGTGGATCTCGTTGTTGGCGAACAGGCGGTCGCGGTCGGTCTCCCAGGAGTTGAGCACCTTGCCGCGCAGCGGCAGGATCGCCTGGAACTCCTTGTCGCGCCCCATCTTGGCCGAGCCGCCGGCCGAGTCGCCCTCGACCAGGAAGATCTCGTTGCGGGTGATGTCGGACGATTCGCAGTCGGTCAGCTTGCCCGGCAGGACGGCCACGCCCGAGGACTTCTTCTTCTCGACCTTTTGCAGCGAGCGCAGGCGCGACTGGGCCTGCTTGATGACCAGCTCGGCCAGCTTGCGGCCGTAGTCGACGTGCTGGTTGAGCCACAACTCGAGCGGCGGCTTGGTGAAGCTCGACACCAGCTTGACGGCGTCGCGCGAATTGAGGCGCTCCTTGATCTGGCCCTGGAACTGCGGGTCGAGCACCTTGGCCGATAGCACGAACGAGACGCGCGCGAACACGTCCTCGGGCAGCAGCTTGACGCCCTTGGGCAGCAGGGAGTGCATCTCGACGAAGTTTTTGACGGCGCCGTACAGGCCCTCGCGCAGGCCCGACTCGTGGGTGCCGCCGTTGGAGGTCGGGATCAGGTTGACGTAGGACTCGCGCACCACGCCGCCCTCCTCGGTCCAGGCCACCACCCAGGCCGCGCCCTCGCCCTCGGCGAAGCCGTCCGACTCGCCGCTCGAGTACTGGGCGCCCTCGAACACCGGGATCAGGGTCTCGCCGCTCGAGCCCTGCGCCAGCATCTCGTTGAGGTAGCCGCGCAGGCCCTCGTCGTACTTCCAGGTCGTGGTGTCGCCGGTCTTGGCGATGGTCAGGGTGACCGTCACGCCCGGCAGCAGCACGGCTTTGGAGCGCAGCAGGCGGGCCATCTCGGTCAGCGAGATCGCGGGGGTGTCGAAATACTTCGGGTTGGGCCAGGCGGTGACGCGGGTGCCGCTCTTTTTGCCGTCGCGCGGGGCCGGCACCGACACCAGCGGCTCGATCACGTCGCCGTCGGCGAACGCCATCCTGTGCAGGCCGTTGCCGTTCTCCTCCTTGCGCCAGACCGTGATCTCGAGGCGCGACGAGAGCGCGTTGGTGACCGAGACGCCGACCCCGTGCAGGCCGCCCGAGAACGCGTAGGCGCCGCCCGAGCCCTTGTCGAACTTGCCGCCCGCGTGCAGCCGGGTGAACACGATTTCGACGGTCGGCACGTTCTCCTCGGGATGCAGGCCGACCGGGATGCCGCGGCCGTCGTCCTCGATCGTGACCGAGCCGTCGACGTTGATGGTCACGCCGATGTGCATGCAGTGCCCGCCGAGCGCCTCATCGGAGGCGTTGTCGATCACCTCCTGGATGATGTGCAGGGGATTTTCGGTCCGGGTGTACATGCCCGGGCGCTGTTTGACGGGTTCGAGTCCCTTCAGGACCCGGATGGATGATTCGCTGTAGTCGGAGACGGGTTTTTTTGTGGCCATGCTTGGTCGGGCTTAGATTGGGTGTTCGGGAGCGTTTGTGCGGATGCCCGCGCATTCTATCTTGTCGGAACGGCGCCGGCCTAACTTTGGCGCCAAACCGGCCCCGGCGGGGGCGAAAAAGCGTCGTTTTCGGTCCCTTCAACGGGCTGGAGGGGGGCAGCAGGCGGTCTTTTGGGCAACGGATCGGGTATGATGCATGGGCCCTTGCCAGTTAACCCTTTTATGGTTAGATTCGAGCATCGGACCCTGTCCCTTCATCATTTACTTGTCTGCTTTCAAATGCGTGTAAAAAAGTATCTTCTCGCCATACGACTGCTCGGCTTCCAGCCCGACGAGGAAGCGCAGATCGCCGCCATGCTCGGCGAGGCGCCACCGGGCGGGCCGGCCTTCACCTGCCTGGTCGAGGACAGCCTGCAAGACCCCGACCTGTACGTGGTCAACGGCGAAGACCTGCGGGCGTTGGCGGCGCTGGTCGACATCGAGCCCGAGGCGGGCGAACTGGCGCTGATCGTCGGCCCGGTCGAAATGGCCTTCCCGTGCGCCCAGATCGCGCGCCCGCTCGAGCCGGCGCGCCTGTGCTCGATGCTGACCGACCTGGCCGAACACCATATGGCCGCGCTGCAGCGCATCCGCGACCGCGGCTTGGCGCTGCGCCCCGAGCGGCGGCGGCGCCAACGGCTCGACTTCGACGTCACCGATCCGGCGCTGTACCAGAGCCGGCGCCGTCCGCGCCCGTCCGGCGCCATCCTGATCATCGACAAGGGCGGGGCGCTGCGCGACCATGTGGCGCGCCTGCTCGCGGTGCACAAGCTGTCGATCGAGTGGACCGACAGCGCCGCGGCCGCGCTGCACCTGTGCGAGGAGACCCCGGTCTCGGTGGTGCTGATCAACACCTCGACCCCGGACATCGACCCGTATGTCGTGTGCGCGGCCATCAAGTCGCTGCCGAACGGCTCGCGCATCGCCGTCGTGTTCCTGATCAACCAGGCCTTCGGCTACGACTCGGTGCGCGCGCGCGCGGCCGGCGTGCGCGGCCTGCTCGACAAGCCGGTGCTTGACCGCCACATGGTCAGCGCGCTCAAGAAGCTGTTGTCACTGCCGGCCTGACGACCGGCGCCGCGGCGGCGCCGGTTGCGTTTTGTTTCAACATCGAATCGTGCGCCGCCTCAACGGGGATATAGTTGCGTAATGCCTGATACTGAAAATCCACAACCTTCCAGCAATCCGGCGGGAAAAACCGCTGCCCAGGTCGGCGAGCGGCGCGCGGCGCCCTCGCCCGACGACCCCAACCCACCCGTCGCGCGCGTGCCCGACCGGCGCCAGGCGCGCGCCGACCCCGGCGCCGGGGACGACGAGGCCATGCCGGCCTACCACCGCACCAACGACACCGCCCTCGGCCTGGCTTGGCGCGTGCTCACCTCGCGCTGGCGCGCGCTGCGCGACAAGGCTGGACGCGACTTCATGCGGCGCACCCTGCGCATCGGCGTCTCGGCCCGCATCTTCCACCCCGAGGAGGGCTCGACCGGGCTGCGCAGCAAGAACCTGCAATACCTCGAGGAATCGATCGCGCAATGGGTCATGTCGCGCGACGTGCTCGTGTTCATGGTGCCGACCGTAAATACAAACGGTCTTCTGCACCCGAGCAACATCACCCTGCGCCACTACGCGCGCCACCTCGACGGCCTGGTGCTGCAGGGCGGGGCCGACGTGTCGCCGCAGACCTACGCGCAGGAGCCGACGCGCCCGGAGTGGAGCGGCGACCGCGCGCGCGACCTGTACGAGCTCGAGCTGCTGCACGAGTTCGTCGACGCCGGCAAGCCGGTGCTGGGCATCTGCCGCGGCTGCCAGCTGATCAACGTGGCCTTCGGCGGCACCCTGTACCAGGACGTGGCGAGCAATGTGCCGGAGGCGATCGAGCACGTCAACAGCGACTACGACGCCCACCGGCACGCAGTCTCGTTCCCGAAGGGCTCGATGCTGGCGCGCATGTACCCGAAGCTGCCTGGCGCGGTCGTCAATTCGATCCACCACCAGGCGGTCCGGGACCTGGGGCGCGACATCACGATCGAGGCGGTGTCGGAATCCGACGGCATCATCGAGGCGATCCGCTACCAGCGCGCCGATTTCGTGGTCGGGCTGCAGTGGCATCCCGAATTCCACCGCGCGGGCGGGGTCGATTTGCTCGACTGCACGCCGATTCTGGACGAGTTTTTGCGCAGCGCGCGCGAGACTCGGTTCTGACAAAGAACAGCGATGCGCTCAAGGCTGCCAGTAAGAGCATGAAGAGCATGATAACAATTCTGGGCGCAACAGCGATGCTTATGCTCGTGTCCGGGGCGGCCTTCGCGCATAGCGACCGGCTCCTCCCAATGGATAGGGATGGAAACATACCAGACGTTCCAGCGCAATTTGGCCGAACGACGCTGAAAGTAAGTGGCCTCGGGACTGAAAATGCCGTTTTGACGCTTCATATCGGCACCCATACCACCACCTTGCCAAAGTGTCTGGCCCGGCACCTGCTTACTGCCGGGCCTGGAGGCATAAAAGTCTGCGGTTCCTGGTATCACGATAGGTCGAGTTTACCGCCCTACATTAACATTCAAGTCTTTGATGCGGGCTACAGCCCGGACCGGCCGTTTTTCTCAAGCGTAAACCTTCTCTTCAACCTTAGAAATGCAAAGCTGATCGAGGCTCAGCGATTTCTCGCCGACAAGAACGGAGCGGGGGGAGAGTACCGAACCCTATCCTGTCCGACAGCGCAAACCTAGCGCTGACTCCGGAAACGGCTGATCGCCGCATCGACCATCCCCTCGACGCTGCCATCTTGCGCGAACTGGCGCCGCAAATACGTCGCGTCGCTCGCGTCGTTCACCGCCGCCGACAAATGCTCGAGTGCGGCCAGGCTGCCCAGCGCCTCCCCGTGCGGCGCGATCTTGCGCAGGGTCGCCATGATGTCATCGCGCAACGACATCGTCTCGTAGGTCTTCGGATGGGTGATGTTGCCGTCTAGGCCGAAGCGGCAGGCCTGGAAGCGGTTGTAGTTGTAGACCAAATAGTCGTCCTCGAGCGGGCTCTCCTCGCGCCGCTCGAGCAGGTGGCGGCACAGCGCCTGCAGATAGCCCGCCAGCGCCGCGGCGCGCTCGATTGTCAGCGGCGTGTCGCACACGCGCAACTCGATCGTGCCGTACTCGGGCTTGGGCCGCAGATCCCAGTAAAAATCCTTCATGCTGCGGATGATCCCGGTGCGCTCCATCTTGGCGAAATAGACGTTGGCGAAGTCGTCCCACGACAGTGTGAACGGCGCCCGCCCGCTCATCGGAAACGCGAACACCGAATTGAGGCGCGCCGAATCGAACAGGCTGTCGTGCCCCTGCACGAACGGCGACGAGGCCGACAGCGCGATGAAGTGTGCGATGTAACGGTTGAGCGAATGGAGCAGGAACAGCGCGTCGTCGCCCGAGGCGCAGCCGATGTGCACATGCTGGCCGAACACCGTGAACTGCTTGGCCAGGTAGCCATACAGGCTCGACAGCTCCTGGAAGCGCGGCTTGGGATAAATCTTTTGCTCCGACCAGTGCTGGAACGGATGGGTGCCGCCGCCGCACAGGCCGATGTTGAGCTTGTCGCCGGCCGCCACCAGGATGTTGCGGATCTCGTCGAGCTCGGCCAACAGCGGCCCGTGGCCGGTGTGCACGCTCGAATTAATCTCGATCATGCTCTCGGCGATCTCGGGCGTCACGTTGCCGGGGAAGGGCTTGAGCGAGAGCAGGTGCAGCAGGTCCGGGCTGGCGGCGGTCAGGTCGAAGTCCGACAAACTGACGAGTTGCAACTCGAGCTCGACGCCAAAGCTGAGCGCCTGCGAGTGGGCGAAAGGGGCGAGCGGCATCTCAGGCCTCCCGGGCTTCGCTGGCCCAGAGCAGTGCGCGCTGGACGATGATCGGGCCCGCCACCTCGAGCAGCAAGATGACCGCGGCCATCGCGCGCAATTCTTCGAGCACATCGACCCCGGCCAGCCGCGCATGTTCGAGCAGCAACACGATGAACACCGAGGCGGGCGCCAGCGCCAACCCGGTCAGCGCGCCCTTGCGCCACGAAATCCCGCTCAGATGCGAAAACAGCGCCACCCCGAGCGTCTTGGTGAACAGGCGCGCGCCGACCACGGCCAGCGCGAGCAGTGCGCCGGCGACCACCGCGGCCCAGTCGAGGTTGGAGGCGGCGAACACGAACAGCAACACGGTGAGCAACTCGCCGAGCGCGCCGAAATTGCGCTGGGCCTGGGGGAAGGCGATCCGCCCATGCCGCGCGGCAAGCCCGAACGCGAGCGTGGCCACCACCGGCGAGAGCCGGGTGGCGTAGGTGACCGAGACGAGCAAAATGACGGCCAGCGCGAAGGCGACGGTGGCGTCGGTGCTGCTTTTGCCAAGGTGGCGCAGCAGGGCCGGCACGGCGACCCCGAAGATGGCGCCGACCACGCCCGACTTGAGCAGCGCGACGAGGCTGTTGACGGCGGCGCCGCCGAGGTCGGCCGAGCTGTGGAAGATCCAGAAGCCGACCACGATGTTAAACGTGAACACCGACAGCACGCAGTTGAGCGCCGTCAGGTGCAGCACGCGCTCGGTGACCTGGCCGGAGCCGCGCATCTCGTTGACCACCCGCACCACGGCGGCGGGCGAGGTCGACATCGCGAGCGAGGCCAGCATGAGGGCCGACATCACGGCGGCGCCGAAGGCGGTGGCGACCAAATACACGGCGGCGAAGGTGCTGGCCGATTCGACGATGCCGGCCACGCCGAGCCAGGGGTTGGTGCGCAGCCAGCGCAGGTTGATGCGGTAGCCCAGTTCGAACAGGATGAGGCCGAAGGCGACGTCGGCCAGTGCCAGCACCGGCCCGGCGCTCATGGGCGGCAGCACGCCGACCTGGTTGCTGGCGAGGGCGAAGCCGACGAGGCCGTAAAAGCTAATGCGCGGCAAGCCGGTCCAGCGGCTGCCGAACTCGCCGGCGAGCCAGGCGACGACGATGGCGAAGGGCCAGGCGAGGCCGGTCAGGATCGAGAGCAAATCGGGCATGGTCGGGCTTTCGTTGGCGCTACAAAGCGTTCCGGGCGAAGGGCGATTCTACAAGAAGCGGCCGCGCGCACGACCCCGAGCGCCGCAAACAAAAAGGCGGCGCCGGCAACCAAAAAAGTAGGGTCAGAGTCGAATTTTTTGAAACAAAAAAATAGGGTCAGAGTCGAATTGTTTGAAATATTTCAATCAATTCGACTCTGACCCTATTTATATATTTATAAGGCGGGGGTTTAGTTGGTCAGCACGCGCACTGGGCGCTCTAGTCCGTCGATGGCGACGAAGAAATTAGGGTCGGAGTCAAATTGTTGGAAACATTTCAAACAATTCGACTCTGACCCTACTTTTGATTTTTACTTGCTCAGCAGGCGCATTGCGCGCTCGAGGCCGTCGATGGTCAGGGGGAACATTCGGTTGTTCATGATGCGGCGGATGACGTCGATCGATTGCCGGTATTGCCACACGCCTTCGGGCTCGGGGTTGAGCCAGATGAACTTCGGAAACGCGTTGCAAAAGCGCGCCAGCCATGCCGCGCCCGCCTCCTCGTTGTTGTACTCGACCGAGCCGCCCGGCTGCAACACCTCGTACGGGCTCATGGTGGCGTCGCCCACGAAGATCAGCTTGGTGTCGGCCGGATACTTGCGCAGGATGTCCCAGGTCGGGAAGCGCTCGGCATGGCGCCGCCGGTTGTTCTTCCACACGTAGTCGTAGACGCAGTTGTGGAAATAAAAGAACTCCATGTTCTTGAATTCGGTCTTGGCGGCCGAGAACAGTTCCTCGGTGCGCGCGATGTGGTCGTCCATCGAGCCGCCCACGTCGAGCAACATGAGCACCTTGATCTTGTTCTTGCGCTCGGGCTGCATCTTGATGTCGAGCCAGCCGGCGTTGCTGGCGGTGGCGCGGATGGTGGCGTCGAGCGCGAGCTCCTCGTCGATCCCTTCGCGCGCGAACTTGCGCAGGCGCCGCAGCGCGACCTTGATGTTGCGCGTGCCCAGCTCGCGCTCGGCGTCGTAATCCCTGTAGGCGCGTTGCTCCCAGACCTTGACGGCGCTGCGCTTGCCGCCCTCGCCACCAATCCGGATGCCCTCCGGGTTGGTGCCGCCGTTGCCAAACGGCGAGGTGCCGCCCGTGCCGATCCACTTGCCGCCGCCCTCGTGGCGCTCCTTCTGTTCCTTGAGCAACTCCTTGAGGCGGTCCATGAGCTTGTCGTAGCCGAATTTCTCGAGCGCGGCGCGTTGCTCGTCCGACAGTTCGCGCTCCATGCGCTTGACCAGCCAGTCGAGCGGGATCACGCCGTTGGTCTCGAAGGCGGCGTTGATGCCCTTGAAGTACTGGGCGAAGGCGCGGTCGAACTTGTCGAAGTTGGCCTCGTCCTTGACCAGCGTCAGGCGCGCGAGGTAATAGAAGTCGTCCATCGACGGCGCGATCACGTCGCGGTCCATGGCCTCGAGCAGGGTCAGGAATTCCTTGATCGTGACCGGAATCCGGGCGTCCTTGAGCGTGAAAAAGAAGTCGATCAGCACGTCAGTCCCTTTGCAGCTTGTAGTGCAGTTGTGCCTTGATCTCGGGCCACTCGCCGCGCACGATGCTGTACATCACGGTGTCGCGCACGGTGCCGTCGCGCCGCTGGTGGCTGTGGCGGATCACGCCGTCCCTCTTGGCGCCGAGCCGTTCGATCGCCGCCTGCGAGGCGAAGTTGAAATTGTCGGTGCGCAGGCCGACCACGGCGCAGCCGAGTGTTTCGAACGCGTGCGTCAGCAGGGCGATCTTGCAACTGGTGTTGACGTGGCTGCGCTGGCGGCTTTTGGCGTACCAGGCCCAGCCGATTTCGAGCCGGTCGATCGGCGCCACGATGTCGTGGTAGCTGGTGGTGCCCATGACGGCGCCGCCGGCCTCGTCGACGACCGCGAAGGCGAGCCGGTTCGGCGTCGCCAGCGCGGCGGCGATGTATTGTTCGACGTCCCGCGGCTCGGGCACCGAGGTGACGCGCAATTTCCACAACCGGCCGTCCGTCGCGGCCGCGCGCAAGCCGTCCGCGTGCGCCGGTGCCAGAGGCTCGAGGCGCACCCCGTTGCAACGCAGGACGGTGGGGGCGGCGACGATCATCAGCGGTTGGTCCGCGACATGGCGATCAGGCGTTCGAACAGGTGCACGTCCTGCTCGTTCTTGAGCAGGGCGCCGTGCAGCGGCGGCACGATGCTTTTCGCGTCTTTGCTGCGCAGCATTTCCGGGCCGATGTCCTCGGCCAGCAGCAGCTTGAGCCAGTCGAGCAATTCCGAGGTCGACGGCTTTTTCTTCAGGCCCGGCACGTCGCGCACCTCGTAAAAGCTTTGCAGCGCCTGCGCCAGCAGATCGCGCTTCAGGGTCGGGAAGTGGACCTTGACGATCTGCTCCATCGTGTCCTTGCCCGGGAACTTGATGTAGTGGAAGAAGCAGCGGCGCAGGAACGCGTCCGGCAGTTCCTTCTCGTTGTTGGAGGTGATGATCACGAGCGGGCGGTGCGCGGCGCTGACCATCTCGCGTGTCTCGTAGACATAGAATTCCATCCGGTCGAGTTCGCGCAGCAGGTCGTTCGGGAACTCGATGTCGGCCTTGTCGATCTCGTCGATGAGCAGCACCACCGGCTCGGGCGCCGTGAACGCCTGCCACAGCACGCCCTTGACGATGTAGTTGTGGATGTCGCGCACGCGCTCGTCGCCGAGCTGGGAGTCGCGCAGGCGCGAGACGGCGTCGTATTCATACAGGCCCTGCTGCGCCTTGGTGGTCGATTTGATGTGCCATTGCATCAGCGGCATGCCGAGCGCGGCGGCGACCTCCTCGGCCAGCATGGTCTTGCCGGTGCCGGGCTCGCCTTTGATGAGCAGCGGACGCTGCAAGGTCAGGGCGGCGTTGACGGCCAGCTTCAGGTCGGCCGTGGCGACATAGCTGTCCGATCCCTGGAAGCGGTGCGCGGTGGAGGTTTTGCTTGCGGTCATAGCGTTTGGCCGGTGAATGTAATTGCTGCGAGTATAAATCAAGTCACCCGCGCGGGCCGGCGGGGTCCAAAAGGGCCGGCCGGCAACCACGGTAAATTCCCGCTGCGAC
>NZ_PXWF02000063.1 GCF_003011895.2 Massilia glaciei
GCCGCGGCCGCCGCCGGGGCCGGGGGTGCGGCCGGAGCCGCCGGCGCGGGCGGCGCCGCCGCCTGCCCGGACGCGCCGGCGGGCGCCGACAACAGTGCGCTAAGAGTTACAATGACGAAAGCGTTTTTCAAGGCAACCCCAACAAGACGGTGATGTACGATTCTACGCCGAAGCCCGCGCCGACGTGCGCATGGGAAATGCGAAAACCGGCGCCGCCGCGCTCGCCCCGAACCGACCCCAGACCCGCCATGCCAGAACTGCCCGAAGTCGAAGTCACGCGCCGCGGCGTGGCACCCCACATCGAAGGCCGCCTCGTCGAGGCCGTGCTGACCCGGCGCGCCGGCCTGCGCTGGCCGTTCCCGGACGGCCTGCCGGCCCTGCTCGCCGGCCGGCGCGTCCTGCACACGGGCCGGCGCGGCAAATACCTGCTGATCGGCTTCGAGCACGGCACCCTGATCATCCACCTGGGCATGTCGGGCCACCTGCGCGTGCTGCCGCGCGGGGTGCCGCCGGGCAAGCACGACCATTTCGACCTCGTCGTCGGCGGCGCCGGGCCGCAGGTGCTGCGCCTGACCGACCCGCGCCGCTTCGGCGCCGTGCTCTGGCACGCGCACGCCGACGGCGAGCTCGGCGGCCACCCGCTGCTGCGCGGACTCGGCGTCGAGCCGCTCGGGGAGGCCTTCTCGGGCGCGCTGCTGCACCGCGAAAGCCGGCGCCGCGGCGCCCCGATCAAGCAGGTATTGCTGGCCGGCGACATCGTTGTGGGGGTTGGCAATATTTACGCCTGTGAAAGCTTGTTCAGGGCGGGCATCAACCCCAAGACAGCGGCCGCGAAGATCGGCCGCGCCCGCTGCGACAGGCTCGCGGCGGCCATCCGCGAGGTGCTCGCGGCCGCGATCGTGCAGGGAGGCAGCACTTTGCGCGACTTTATTGATGTCAATGGGCAATCAGGGTATTTCCAACAGACATATTTCGTCTATGATCGTACCGGAGTGCCTTGCCGCAATTGCGGATCCCCCATTCGCCAGATAAAGCAGGGGCAACGCTCGACATTCTATTGCGTCCGTTGCCAAAAATGACACGGGCGACAAGATTGGCGGGGGGGTGGAAGGATGACAAATTACGCCGGTTCGCGAGGACCCGCATCGAAGGTTTAAGTGAGCAGGAGGTTTACGTGAGCATCATTGTGCAGGATTTCCAGCATTACAGCAGCTGGCGCGAAGGCGTCGTCGCGGCGCTCAAGCGCTACCAGTCCTGGGTCGGCGCGGCCGAGCTGAGCGACGGCGCGACCGAGCAGCGCATCGCGCGCGCGCTGGCGCGCCTGGCCGACGACAAGCTGTCGGTGGCCTTCGTGGCGGAGTTTTCGCGCGGCAAGTCCGAGCTGATCAACGCGATCTTCTTCGCCGACTACGGCCAGCGCATCCTGCCGTCGGCGGCCGGGCGCACCACCATGTGCCCCACCGAGCTGATGTACGACGCGGCCTACCCGCCCTGCATCCGCCTGCTGCCGATCGAGACGCGCGCGACCAACCTGTCGACCAGCGACTACCGCGACGACAAGGCCGCCTGGACCGTGCTGCCGCTCTCGCTCGACGCCGGCGACGACATGCACGAGACGTTCAAGCAGGTCAGCATGACCAAGCACGTCACGCTGGCCGAGGCCGCCAGCTACGGCCTGTACGACAAGGACGACCCGGACATCGCCGCGACGCTCGACGCCGACGGCAGGATCGAGATCTCGCTGTGGCGCCACGCGATCATCAACTTCCCGCATCCGCTGCTCAAGCAGGGGCTGGTGATCCTCGACACGCCGGGCCTGAACGCGATCGGCACCGAGCCCGAGCTCACGCTCAACCTGATCCCGAACGCGCACGCGGTGCTGTTCATCCTGGCCGCCGAGACCGGCGTGACCAAGAGCGACATCGAGGTCTGGCGCACCCACATCGGGCCCGGCTCGGGCCGGGTGGTGGTGATGAACAAGATCGACGCCATGTGGGACGAGCTCAAGTCGGGCGCCGAGAACGACGCCGAGATCGAGCGCCAGCAGACCAGCGTGGCGCACACGCTCGCGCTCGACAAGCAGCAGGTGTTCCCGGTGTCGGCGCAGAAGGCGCTGGTGGCCAAGATCAACGGCGACATGGCGCTGCTCGAGAAAAGCCGGCTCGGCGCGCTCGAGGGCGCGCTGTTCAACGAGCTGATCCCGGCCAAGAAGGACATCATCCGCAAGCAGCTCTCGGCCGACCTCGACGCCCTCTCGGGCGCCCAGCACGCGATGGTCGGGGCGCGCATGCGCGACGTGGTCGAGCAGCTCCAGGAGCTCAAGAGCCTGCGCGGCAAGAACCAGGGCGTGATCGCCCACATGATGAAGCGCATCGACGCCGAGAAGAAGGAGTTCGACGGCAGCCTGTTCAAGCTGCAGGGCACGCGCTCGGTGTTCACCCGCCTCTCGACCGAGCTCTACAACACGCTCGGGATGGCCATCATCCAGCAGGAGATCGGCACCGTGCGCGATTCGATGGAGGCGAGCCGCTTCGCCACCGGCATGCGCGGACCGGTGCGCCAGTTCTTCGACCAGGCCCGCGCCAACCTCGACCAGTCGTCGCAGAAGGTGGTCGAGATCAGCGAGATGATGGAGATCATGTACCGCAAATTCTCGTCCGAGCACGGCCTGACGCTGGCGCTGCCGGCCACCTTCTCGCTCGACAAATACCGGCGCGAGGTCGACGCCATCGAGGAGGTCTACACGCGCCAGTTCGGCACCACCACCCTGCTCATGAGCACCCGCGGGACCCTGATGGAGCGCTTCTTCGACTCGATCGCCTCGCGCGTGCGGCGCAGCTTCCGCGCCGCCAACGCCGACGCCGAGGCCTGGCTCAAGGTCATCATGGCCCCGCTCGAGGCGCAGATCCGGGTCCACAAGGAGCAGCTCAAGCACCGGCTGGCCTCGATCCAGCGCATCCACGACGCCTCCGACAGCCTCGAGGAGAAGATCGACCAGTTCCAGGCCGAGCTGGTGCAGCACGAGCAACTGCGCGAGCGCCTCACCGCGATGGTCGGCGCGGTCAGCGCCGCCATGGACGCCGAGCGGGTGGCGCTGGGCGCGGCCGCGTGAGGGACGGCGCGGCCGGCGGCGGCGCCGGCGGCCCCGCCGATCCGGCGTTTTCAAGCGCCGTGGTCGCATGGCAGAGGGCGCACGGGCGGCACGCGCTGCCGTGGCAAAACACGCGCGACGCCTACCGCATCTGGCTGTCCGAGATCATGCTCCAGCAAACCCAGGTCGGCGCCGTGCTGGCCTATTACGCGCGCTTCCTCGCGCGCTTCCCCACGCTCGAATCGCTGGCCGCGGCGCCGCTCGACGACGTGATGGCGCTCTGGAGCGGGCTGGGCTACTACACCCGCGCGCGCAACCTGCACGCCTGCGCCAGGCGGGTGGCGGCCGAGTACGGCGGCGTCTTCCCGGGCGACCCGGCGCTGCTGGCGCAACTGCCCGGCATCGGCCGCTCGACGGCGGCGGCGATCGCCGCGTTCTCGGTCGGCGCGCGCGCCGCGATCCTGGACGGCAACGTCAAACGCGTGTTCGCGCGCGTGTTCGGGGTCGAGCAGTACCCCGGCCTCAAGCCGGTCGAGGACGCGCTGTGGCGGCGCGCCGAGGCGCTGCTGCCCGACGGCGGCGGCGGCGCCATCGAGTCGTACACCCAGGGCCTGATGGACCTGGGCGCGACGCTGTGCACGCGCTCCAGCCCCGACTGCGCGCGCTGTCCCTTGCGGGATCGCTGCGTCGCCCACGCGGGCGGGCGCACGGCCGAACTGCCGGTGCGCAAACCGAAGAAAACACTGCCCGAGAAGCAGGCCGCGATGCTCGTCATCGTCGAGGGCGGCGAGGTGCTGCTCGAGCAGCGCGCGGAAAAGGGCATCTGGGGCGGTCTGCTGTCGCTGCCGGAACTGGCGGGGCATCACGCCAACGCGGACGACACGCCCGACGGCGCGATGGTCGACGCGGCGTTGGCCGCGTTTGGCAGCGTCGACCAGGTGCGGGCGCTGCTGCCTTTGGTGCACGTGTTCACGCATTACAAGCTGCACATCACGGCGCACCACGCGACGCTGTCGGCGCGCGCCCCGCTCGCGCGCGGCCACCAGTGGTGGAGTCTGGCCGACATCGGCGCCGCGCCGCTGCCGGCGCCGGTCAAGAAGCTGCTGCTCGAGCTGCACCGGCCGGGCCTTTTCTAAGCAGCAAAGGCCGGATATCGGGGTCTGACCCCGATATCCGAACTAGTTGCCGCGCAATCGGGGGCTGACCCCGATACCGGAACTGGTTGCCGCGGGTTGCTACAGATCGTCGATCGAGTACAGGCGCCGGTGTTCGAGCACGGCGTAGCGGTCGGTCATGCCGGCGATGTAGTCCGCGATCGCGCGCGCCTGCCGCTGCGGCTCGCCGCGCCCGCTGCGGTGATCCGGCGGCAGCAGCGTCGGGTCGCCGTGGAAGGCATCGAACAGGTCGCCGACGATGCGGCGCGCCTTGAGCGTCATGCGCTGCAGCTGGTAGTGGCGGTACAGGTTCTCGGTCAGGAAGCGTTTCAATTCGGTCGCGTCGGCGCGCATCGCGTCCGAGAAACAAATCAGCGGCGCGCCCGCGCGCACCGCCTCCACGCTGTCGGGCCGCGCCGCCGCGATCCGCTCGTTCGACGCCGCGATCAGGTCCGTCACCAGCGCGTTGATCATGCGGCGCAAGGTCTCGTGGATCGCGCGCCGCCCGCCCAGCCCCGGATACGCCAGCTCCACCTCGCGCCGGTGGCGCGCGAAAAAATCGACCTCGCCGATCTGCCCGATCGTGATCAGGCCGGAGCGCAGGCCGTCGTCGATGTCGTGGTTGTTGTAGGCGATCTCGTCGGCCAGGTTGGCCACCTGCGCCTCGAGCGTGGGCTGCCTGCGCAGCAGGAAGCGCTGGCCCAGCGCGCCGAGCGCGCGCGCGTTCGCCTGCGAGCAGTGCTTGAGGATCCCCTCGCGCGTCTCGTACATCAGGTTCAGGCCGTCGAAGGCGCCGTACTGCTGCTCGAGCGTGTCGACCACGCGCAGGCTTTGCAGGTTGTGCTCGAAGCCGCCGTGCTCCCGCATGCAGTGGTTCAGCGCGTCCTGGCCGGCGTGCCCGAACGGGGTGTGCCCGAGATCGTGCGCCAGCGAGATCGCCTCGACCAGGTCCTCGTTCAGGCGCAGGCTGCGCGCCAGCGCCCGGCCCACCTGCGCCACCTCGAGGCTGTGCGTGAGGCGGGTGCGGAACAGGTCGCCCTCGTGGTTGAGGAACACCTGGGTCTTGTACTCGAGGCGCCGGAACGCGGTCGAATGGACGATCCGGTCGCGGTCGCGCTGGAACTGGCTGCGCCCGGCCGCGGCCGGCTCGTCGACGACGCGCCCGGCGCCGCCGCCCGAGCGCGCCGCGTACGGCGCCAGGCCCCGCTCGTGCTCGGCGCCGCGACCCATCAGCCCGGTGGCGCGGCGCAGGCGGCCAGCGTCGCCAGCAGCGCCGCCTCGGGCGCGCCCGTGATGCTCGGGCTGCCCAGCGGCTTGAGCAGGATGAAACGGATCGCGCCGCCCTCGTTCTTCTTGTCGACCTCCATCAGCTCGAGCCAGCGCGCCGCGCCCAGGTCGGGCGCCACCGTCGGCAGCCCGGCCGCCGCCACCAGGGCGCGCATGCGCGCCACGGTGGCCTGCTCGACCAGCCCGAGCCGGCACGACAGGTCGGCCGCCATCACCATGCCGCAGCCGACGGCCTCGCCGTGCAGCCAGGCGCCGTAGCCGAGCCCGGCCTCGATCGCGTGCCCGAAGGTGTGGCCGAAATTGAGGATCGCGCGCAGCCCGCCCTCGCGCTCGTCCTGGCGCACCACCTCGGCCTTGATCTCGCAAGAGCGCGCGATCGCGTGCGCCAGCGCGGCCTCGTCGCGCGCCATGAGGCGGTCGATGTTGGCCTCGATCCATTCGAAGAACGCGAGGTCGGTGATGGCGCCGTGCTTGATCACCTCGGCCAGCCCGGCCGACAGTTCGCGCGCCGGCAGCGTGGCCAGGGTCGAGGTGTCGGCCAGCACCGCGCGCGGCTGGTAGAAGGCGCCGATCATGTTCTTGCCCAGCGGGTGGTTCAGGCCGGTCTTGCCGCCGACCGAGGAGTCGACCTGGGCCAGCAGCGTGGTCGGCACCTGCACGAACGGCACCCCGCGCATGTAGCTGGCCGCGGCGTAGCCGGTCAGGTCGCCGACCACGCCGCCGCCGAGCGCGACCAGGGTGGTCTTGCGGTCGCACTTGTTGGCCAGCAGGGCGTCGAAGATGGCCATCAGCGAGGACCAGTTCTTGTGCTCCTCGCCGTCGGGCAGCACCACCGTGATGACGTCGCGCCCGGCCGCGCGCAGCGGCGCGGCGAGCCGCTCGAGGTACAGCGGGGCGACCGTGGTGTTGGTGACGATGGCGACCTTGTGGCCGCCGATGTGGCGCTCGAGCAGGCCGGCGTCGGACAGCACGCGCGCGCCGATCGCGATCGGGTAGCTGCGTTCGCCTAGCTCGACGTTGAGGAAAATGCTTGATTGTTCGATCATCGATGCGTCCGCGTAAGGTCTGTGCGCCGACTGCGCGCCCGAGGCTTCGAGCGCGGCCAGCTGCGTCAGTATGGTCTGGACCATCGATTGTACGTTAGGTCGGCCGGTGTCGATGACCAGGTCGGCGATTTCGCGGTACAGGGGTTCGCGCTCGGCCGTGAGCTCCTCGAGCCGGCGCCGCGGGTCGGCCGTCTGCAGCAGCGGCCGGTTCTTGTCGTGGGAGGTGCGCGCCAGGATCGAGGCGACGTTGGCGCGCAGGTAGATGACGGTGCCGCGCGATTTGAGGAAGGCGCGGTTCTCGGCGCTCAGGATGGCGCCGCCGCCGGTGGCGAGCACAATGCCGTCGCACGCCGTGAGGTCGCCGATGACCTCGGCCTCGCGCCGGCGGAAGCTCGGCTCGCCCTCGATCTCGAAGATCCACGGGATCGAGGCGCCGGTGCGGGCCTCGATCTCGTGGTCGGAATCGATGAAGCGTTTCCCCAGCTTTCTGGCCAGGATGCGGCCGATGGTGGTCTTGCCGGCCCCCATCAAGCCGACCAGGAACAGGTTGGCCGACCTCAAGGCGCCACTGGCCCCGACTGGAACGTGAACACCGAGCCGTTCTGCTTTGGCGTGAGCACCCTGACCCCGAACGAGTCGGACGAACAGGCGTCGTCCGGCTTGACCGTGACGGTGTGGAATGTGCCGCCGGCCGCGTTGGTCGAGGTGATCAGGTTGGGCGCGTAGGTGCCCGGCAACACCTTGCCGGTGTCGACCGAGCTGACCGTGGTGCCGAACGGCATCGGATTGTCGTGCAGGTCGGTGATGCGCATCTCGAGCACCATGCTCTTGCAGCCGGGGCCGTGCAGGTTCGGGATCACGCGCTGCGGGCTGGTGCTCCAGGCGTTGCACACGCCGGCGAAGGTGCAATGGCGCCAATACATGGTGGCCACCGAGCCGCTCAGGATCAGCTCGATCGAACTGTTGATGTAGGTGATGCCCCAGCGCCCGCTGTCGGCGCTCAGGTAGTTGGCGTGGCCGTAGGGGAACGGCAGGTCGCCCTTGTCCGCCTCGTACACCTTGTTGAAATCGGTGTCGAGGAAGGCGTCGCCCTGCGCCGTGTAGGCCTCGCCCTGGTCCTTCACGCACAGGTCGATCAGCGGGCGGTACGGGTCGGTGGTGGCGGTGCCGTCGGGCTTGGTGTAGACCTTGCAGGTGTACTGGCCATCGCCGTTGGCGTCGTTGAAGGTCTTGATGCCCTGCGCGTACGCAAGCACGCTCACCCGGCCGTTGACGGGGCGGAAGTTCTGGCTGCGGAAATTGACCGTGCAGCCGCCGTCGACGGTCACGCAGGCGCCGATCTGCGAGGAGCCGACCGCGCCGCCCTCGGCGACCAGGTTGACGGCGGTGTCGTCCGAGACCGGGTTGCCGTACTGGTCGGCCATGCGCACCGTGACCCTGGAGATCTCGCCGTCGTAGCTCCAGCCCTCGATGTTGTAGATGTCGGCGCTGAGCGAAAGCGACTTCTGGATCGGCAGCCCGGTCGAGATCACCAGCGTGTCCGACAGGCCGCTCATGACCACGCCGTTGCGGGTCGCCTCGGCGATCACGCGCACCGGCGTCGGGATCGTGCCCGACGAGACCGTCACAGACACGTTGCCCTGGGCGTCGGTGGTCGCGTTGAGCGGCGACAGCGTCAGCCCGCCCGTGGTGGTGGTGGCGGTGAAGGCGACGTTGACGCCGCCCAGGCCGGTGTCCTGCTGGTCGACCACGCGGAAGTTCAGCTGGGCCGACTCGGAGCGGCCCAGGCCGCCCGAACCCTTGAGCACGATCGAGGTGGCCACGCTCGAGCTGACGAACTTGACGGTGCCGATGTTGGCGGCGCTGACCGGGATCGTGATGCTGGCCGACGAACTGCCGATCGCGGCCGTGATGACGTCGTTGACGCGCAGGCAGCCGCGATTGGTGTAGGTGGCCGACAGCTGGCCGTTCGAGAGCGAGCCGACCACCAGGCTGGCGCTGCCGTCGCCGGTGCAAAGCGAGGTCAGCACGAGGCCGTTCGCGGTGCTGGCGGGGGCGCCGCCGCTGGTGACGGGGATGACCAGCGAGGCGGTGCTGAAGGCGGGCAGGCTGGCCGGCGGCAGCGGCGAGAAGCGCAGCGCGCCGACCGTCAGCGGGGCCGCGCCGACCGCGATGTTCTTGGCCGCGGCGGCGGTCTTGGCGCCGACCACGGTGCTGGCGCTGATCGACAGCGCGCCGGCCGAGCTGAAGCTGGCCGGCTTGAGGCTGACCACGGCCACGCCGGCCGCGTCGGTCAGGGCCGAGGCCGATTCGGGCGTGAACGTGACGAGCGTGGCGTCGGAGGCCTCGAACTTGACGATCGCGTTGGGCACGGCCTTGTCGTCGGCGCCGAGCACGGTCACGCGCACCACGGCGCTCTGGCCGCCCGACAGGGTGGTGATGCCGTTGCCGGCGCCGTCGAGGATGACGAGCGTCATTTTCGGTCCCGGCACCGGCACCGGCGTGACCGGGTCGCCCGGGGTCGGGGGGACGATCGGCCCGACCTGTCCGGGCGAGCCGCCGCCGCCGCCGCAGGCGGCCAGCAGGGTTGCGCAGGCGAGCGCGGCCAGTAGGCCGGGCAGGCGTTTCGTGTTGGTGCTGTCAGTCTTGTTCATATTCCTGCCTTGTCGATGCGTTCTTGGTGGTGCGAATTGGTCGCGGACGGCGCCGGCCGCCCGCCGCGCCTATTGGGCCGAGATGCGTTCGGCCACGATCTTCGGCGTGATAAACACGAGCAATTCGGTCTTGTTGCTGGTGCGCGAGTTTTTCTTGAACAGATTGCCGAGGATGGGGATATTACCAAGCAAAGGCACCTTCGTGGTGTCATTCAGGTCCTCCTGCTGGTAAATACCGCCGAGGACCACGGTGCCGCCGTTCTCGACCATGACCTTGGTCTTGACGTGCTGGGTGTTGATGGCCGGCCCGAAGGTGGTGTTCTCGCCCTTCGAGTCCTTGTTGACCTCGACCTCGAGCACGACGTTGCCATCGGGCGTGATCTGGGGCGTGACCTCGAGCCGCAGGTTGGCCTTCTTGAACGTGACCGCGGTCGCGCCGCTGCTCGAGGCGGCCAGGTACGGGATCTCGATGCCCTGCTCGATGATCGCGACCGCCTTGTCCTCGGTGACCACGCGCGGGCTCGAGATGATCTTGCCCTTGCCGTCGGCCTCGAGGGCCGACAATTCGAGGTTCAGGAAGCGGTTCGAGGCGGCCGAGAACAGGCTGAAGGCGATCGTCGCCGGATTGAGGTTGCTCGCCACCGGCAGGTTGACCATCTGGGTGTTGGTGTAGCCGTCGCCGGTGTCCGGGGTCTGGCCGGTGACCTGGCCGATGCCCGTCATGTTGCCGCCGAGCGCGACGCGGTTGCTGCTGCTGTTGTTGATCTGGTAGCCCGAATCGCCGCCGCGCAGGGTGCGCAGGTCGGCGAAGCCGAGCTTGGCGCCGAGGTTGCGGCTGAAGCTGTCGTTGGCCTCGACCAGGCGCGCCTCGATCAGGACCTGGCGCGAGGCGACGTCGGTCTTGCTGATCAGGCGCCGGATGTCCTCGATCTTGGACGGCACGTCGGTGACGAACAACTGGTTGGTGCGGGCGTCGATCACGGCGCTGCCGCGCTTGGACAGGATGCGGTTCTTCTCGCTGCCGCCCGAGCCCTCGATCCCGAACACGGACTTGAACGCATCGGCCTTCTGGTAGTTGAGCTGGAAGATCTCCGACTTGAGCGGCTCGAGCTCGGTGATCGCGGCGCGCTGCTCCATCTCGAGCTTCTCCTTGGTCAGCAGCTCGTCCTTGGGGGCGATCCACAGCACGTTGCCGTTCTTGCGCATGTCGAGGCTCTTGACCTGCATGATCACGGCCAGCGCGTGGTCCCACGGCACCTCCTTGAGGCGCAGCGTCAGGTTGCCGTTGACCGACTCGCTGGTGATGATGTTCAGGCCCGAGACGTCGGCGATGGCCTGCAGCGCGGCGCGCACCTCGACGTTCTGGAAGTTGAACGAGAGCTTCTCGCCGCGGTAGCCCTGGGTGCCCTGGGTGAGCGCGTTCGGATCCTCCTTGATCGGCTTGACGTCGATCACGAGCTGGGTGTCGCTCTGGTACACGGTCTGCTCCCACAGGCCCCTGGCCTGGATCGTCATGCGCGTGTTGTCACCCTGCGGCACGGTGGTGATCATGCTCACCGGGGTGCCGAAGTCGGTCGGGTCGAGGCGCCGGCGCAGCGTCTCGGGCAGGCCGGTGTTGAGGAAGTCGACCACGATCGAGTTGCCGACCGTGCGCACGTCGACCGCGACCTGGTTGTTGGGCAGGTCGACCACGACCCGGCCCTCGCCGTTGCTGCCGCGGCGGAAGTCGAGGTTGCGCAGCATCTGGCGCTTGGGCGCGGCGCGCCCGACGAAGGCGCCCGCCTGCGCGGCCGGCAGGCCGTTGGCCTTGACCGCCTGGGCCACGCCGCCCGAACCCTCGACCGTCACGATGACCGACTTGCCGTCGATCGCGGTGGCGTAGTTGAGCGAGCGGTTGAGGTTGAGCACGAGGCGGGTGCGCGACCCGGCCTGCACCACGTTGACGCTGCGCAGGTCGCCCACGTTGAGCTCCTGGCCGGTCTTGCCGCTGGCGTTGCCCGTGGCGCCGAAATCGAGCGCGATGCGGCTCGGGTTCGAGATCGAGAATCCGATCGGCAGCTTGTCGGGCGCGCGCGTCATCGCGATGTTGACGATCACGTTCGAGCCCTGCTGGTTGGCCGTGATCGATTCGATCGCGTTGTCCTGGGCCTGGGCCTGGGCGGCGCCCGCGCCGACGGTCAGGGCCAGCAGTGCGCCAAGGCGCAGGACTGGGGTCCACCAGCTGCGTGCCACGATGTTGTTAATTGAAATCATTTTCCGGTCTCCTGTACCTGCAACTCCAGCTTCGACATGCGCTCTACCCACTCGCCGGCGGCATCCTGTACTACTTCCCTAAGGTCGATCTCCTCTTCGCCCACGGCCGTGATGACGCCGAAGTTCTGGGCGATCCGCTGTCCCGGGCGCACCTTGTGCAAGGTGGCGTCGATCCTGACCAGGCCGTACATCACGCCGCCCTTGTTGAGAGTGCCGACCATGCGCATGGTGTCGAGCGGGTAGGTCTCGAGCAGCTCGCGCCGGCGCGTGTCGTCCGGCTTGAGCGGATTGACCGACTTCGCCGCGACCCGGGCCAGTTCGGCCAGCAGCTTCTCGGGGTTGTACGGGTCGGTCGCGTCGGTGCGCGCGTAGGCGAACGGGATGAAGGTCTTGGGCGGCGCGATCGGGTCGACCCGCACCTTGGTCTCCTTCTTGACCTGGGCCATCCAGTCCTGCACCTCCTTGACGTCGCTGTCGCTGCAGGCGCCCAGCAGCAGCGGAAGCAGCAGCGGCAGCAGCGGCGCCAGCGGCCCGCGCGGCCGGCCCGGGAATGGTTTGGTGGCGCTCATCATGGTTTGTTATCCTTCTTGGCGGGGCCCGCTTTGGCCGCCGCGGCGGCCTTGGCCTCGCGCTGGGCGTTGACCTCCTCGGGGTCGAGGTAGCGGAAGGTCTTGGCGAGCGCCTCGAGCAGCAGCACGCCATCCTTGGCGGTGAGCGACATGTTGTTGAGCGTGACGATGCGCGGCAGGTTGGCGATGTCGCCGGCGAAGGCGCCGATGTCGTGGTAGCTGCCGGTGACCTTGATGTCGATCGGCTGCTCGGCGTAGTAGTCCTTGACCACCGGCGGCTCCGGCTTAAACAGGGCGAATTGCAGGCCGCGGCCGACCGCGGCCTGGTTGATGTCCGACAGCAGCTCGTCCATCTCGGCCTTGCTCGGCAACTGCTTCTGGAGCCTGTCGACGTACTGGTCGACCAGCCTCTTCTGCTCGATCAGGGCCTCGAGGTTGATCGCCTGCGCCATCTTGCCGCGGTACTCCTCGCGCAGCTTGACCTCCTCGCCGGCCTTGAGGGCCTGTTCCTCGAACTGGGCGCTGAGGTAGGTGAAGTAGCCGAGCGCGACGACGCCGACGACGACCCCGATGCCGCACAGCACGCGCGGCACGATCGGCCACTGGCCCGGATGGCGCCCGTTGAGGTTCTCGAATTGCCCGCTCAGCGAGGCGCCGAGCTGTTTGATGTCAATGCTCATGTTGGTGTCCGATCTGGGCTACTGGGCGGGTGGCGGTGTGGTGGTGACCACGGTCGAACCGGCCGGCGCCACGACGGTGTTGGCGCCGTTGGTGACCGTCACGCTGCCTTCGGCCGCCTTGGTGGCGGCGGCGTCGCGGTCGCGCGGACGCTTGATGCCGACCGCGAGCGTGAAGTCGACCACCTTCTTGACCGCCTTGCCCTGCTGCAGGCTGGCCGCCTTGACCTCGGTCAGGTCGGGCCGCTCGAGCCACGGCGAATGGTTGTTGACGTTGCGCAGCAGCTCGGCGACCCGCTCCTGCGACTGCGCGTAGCCGTTGATGACGACCCGCTGGCCCTCCTGCTTGAACGACTTGAGGAACACCCCGTCGGGGATCTGCTTGACCAGTTCGTCGAGCAGGAACACCGGCTGGTTGCGGTCGCCCTGCAGGTCCTCGACCGCCTGCTGGCGCGCCTTGAGGCCCTCGATCTCGATCTTGAGGGTGGCGATCTGGGCGATTTTCTTGTCGAGGTCGACGTTGGCGCTGCGCAACACCGTGTTGCGCTCGTCCTGGATCGACAGCCGGCTGGCGTTGTAGCCGGCCACGACGAGCACGATGGCGCCGCCGACGACCGCGCCGAGCGCGAGCAGGGCGTAGAACGCGGCCATCTTCTGTTTGCGTTTTTCCTCGCGGTGGGGCAATAGGTTAATTTTGATCATCAGTCAAATCTCCGCAACGCGAGCCCGCAGGCGACAAGATAGGCGGGCGCCTCGGCGCGCAGCTGCTGCTCGCGCACCAGCGGGCTCAGTTGCATGCCCTTGAACGGCGACACCACCGCGCTGGCGATCTTGGTGCGGCTGGCGACCGTCTCGAGCAGGCCCGGGGTGACCGCGCAGCCGCCGGCCAGGAACAGCTGGTCGATCCGGGTGTACGGGGTCGAGGTGTAGAAGAACTGGATCGCGCGCGTGATCTCGAGGGCGGCGTTCTCGAGGAAGGGCGTGAGCAGCTCGGCCTGGTAGTTGTCGGGCAGGTCGCCCGACTTCTTCTTGGCGTCGGCCTCCTCGAACGACATGCCGTAGGCGCGCACGATGTCCTGGGTCAGCTGGTTGCCGCCGAACGGCTGCTCGCGCTCGTAGATGGTTTCGCCGTCGAGCATGACCGAGATGTGGGTGACCTGGGCGCCGATCTGGAACAGCGCCACGATCTGGTCCTGCGGCGCGCCGGCGGTCTGCAGGTTGACCCGGTCGAGCGCGGCGCGCGCCGCGTACGACTCGATGTCCATCACGACCGCCTTCAGGCCGGCGGCCTCGGCGATGGCGATGCGGTCCTCGACCTTCTCCTTGCGCGAGGCGGCCAGCATGACGTCGATGTCGTCGGGCGAGCCGGCCGACGGGCCCATGACCTCGAAGTCGAGGCTGACGTCGTCGAGCGCGAACGGGATGTACTGGCTGGCCTCGGATTCGACCTGCATCTCGAGCTGGTCCTCGCTCATGCCGGCCGGCAGCACGATCTTCTTGGTGATCACCGACGCCGGCGGCATGCCCAGCGCGACGAGCTTGATGCGGGTGCCGCTCTTCTTCCAGACCCGGCGCACCGCCTCGGCGACCTGCTCGATGTTCTCGATGTTGCCATCGACCACGGCGCCGCGCGGCAGCGGCTCGGACGCGTAGCGCTCGAGCCGGATGCCGGTCTTGCCGGCCATCACCAGCTCCACCAGGCGCACGCCCGAGGTGCTGATGTCGAGCCCCAGCAAGGGTGGGCTCGCTTGCCCGAACAAGGTACCTAGATTGACCATAACACGCGCACTCCCTGACCCGCCGAATCACTGCTTACACTGCGAACACATGAAAAAAATGCATTGCAGAACGAATAACGCCCGGTTCCGCGCCGGGAACCGGTTTTAAAACCGCCATTTAGAATGTATATATCAGGCATTACATTAAATCGTAGCAATAAGCGTCATGGCATGTAAAGGTATTTCTGCTTTGAAATTTTCCGCGGGCGGGCGGATATGCGACACTGTGTGACCGTGGCGACATCACAGTTGTCGCTTGGTCCACCCCGCGCGCGCGGGCGCCGCGCGGCCACCTGCGCCCGTTGGCGGTGCTTTATAATGATTCGCATCGACAAAGCGAAAGAAGCCGCCCGCATGACAACCTCCCGTCCGGACCCGAATCCCCCCCATCCCGCCGGCGCCGCCCGGCGCCGCACGCCCGCGCGCTGGCTCCTGCTCGCGCTGGCAGTGGCCACCGGCGGGGCGCTGGTGGCCCTGCTCGTGGTGGTGTTCGCGCTGGCGATGGCCTACCCCAACCTGCCGGCGCTCGACGCGCTGACCGACTACCGCCCCAAGATGCCGTTGCGCATCTTTTCGGCCGACAGCGTGCTAATCGGCGAGTTCGGCGAGGAGCGGCGCAACCTGGTGCGCATCAAGGACATCCCCGACATCATGAAGAAGGCCGTGCTCGCGATCGAGGACGACCAGTTCTACGACCACCAGGGGGTCAACTACCTGGGCATCGTGCGCGCGGCGCTGCACAACGCCTCGGGCGGCGCCAAGCAGGGCGCCTCGACCATCACCCAGCAGGTGGCGCGCAACTTCTTCCTCTCGAGCGAGCAGACCTACAAGCGCAAGGCCTACGAGATCCTGCTGGCCTGGAAGATCGAGAAGAACCTCTCCAAGGACCAGATCCTCGAGGTCTACATGAACCAGATCTACCTCGGCCAGCGCGCCTACGGCTTCGCCTCGGCCTCGCAGATCTATTTCGGCAAGCCGCTGGCGGCCGTCACGCTGGCCGAGGCGGCCATGCTGGCCGGCCTGCCGAAGGCGCCGTCGGCCTACAACCCGGTGGTCAACCCCAAGCGCGCGCGCACCCGGCAGCAATACATATTGCTGCGCATGCACGGCCTGGGCTACATCACGGACGCCCAGTTCGCCGCCGCCAAGGCCGAGCAATTGAAAATCAAGACCGACAGCAGCGAATTCGGCGTGCACGCCGAATATGTTGCGGAAATGGCACGCCAGCTGGTCTACGAGCAGTTCAAGGAGGAGACCTACACGCGCGGCCTGAACGTGTTCACCACCATCACCAAGGCCGACCAGGACGCGGCCTACCTGGCGCTGCGGCGCGGGGTCATGGAGTACGAGCGGCGCCACCCGTATCGCGGGCCCGAGGCCTACATCGAGATCCCGGCCGCCAAGGAGGAGGCCGACGAGGCGATCGAGGCCGAGCTGGCCGAGCATCCCGACAGCGACGACATCGTCGCCGCCGTGGTGCTGCAGGCCTCGCCGGCCGGGATCACGGCGGTGACCGCCTCGGGCGAGGAGATCAGGCTGTCGGGGCGCGGCCTCGCGTTCGCCTCGTCGTGGCTCTCGGCCAAGGCGGCGCCGACCCGGCGCGTCAAGCGCGGCGCCGTGATCCGCGTCACCCGCGAGGGCGGCAAGGACTGGAGCGTGAGCCAGATGCCGGCGGTCGAATCGGCCTTCATCGCGGCCGACCCGCACGACGGCGCGATCCGCGCGCTGGTGGGCGGCTTCGACTTCAACCGCAACAAGTTCAACCACGTAACCCAGGCCTGGCGCCAGCCCGGCTCGGCGTTCAAGCCGTTCATCTACTCGGCCTCGCTCGAGCGCGGGCTGTCGCCGGCGACCATCATCAACGACGCCCCGATCTCGTTCGACGCCGGCCAGACCGGCGGCCAGGCCTGGGAGCCCAAAAACTACGACAACAAGTACGAGGGACCGATGAGCATGCGGCGCGGCCTGACGCGCTCCAAGAACATGGTCTCGATCCGGATCCTGAACAAGATCGGCGCCAAGTACGGCCAGGAGTACACCAGCCGCTTCGGCTTCGAGCCCGAGCGCAACCCGCCCTACCTGACGCTGGCGCTGGGCGCCGGCGCGACCACCCCGCTGCAGCTGGCCGGCGCCTACGCGGTGTTCGCCAACGGCGGCTACCGGGTCAGCCCCTACCTGATCTCGAAGGTCACCGACAGCGACGGCCGGGTGCTGTCGCAGGCCACGCCCGACCTGGCCGGGGTCGAGGACAACCGCGTGATCGACGCGCGCAACGCCTACCTGGTCGACTCGATGCTCAGGGACGTGGTCAAATACGGCACCGCGACCAAGGCGCTCTCGCTCAAGCGCGCCGACATCGCCGGCAAGACCGGCACCACCAACGACTCGATCGACGCCTGGTTCGCCGGCTACAATTCGAAGCTCGTCGGGGTCGCCTGGATCGGCTACGACCAGCCCAAGAACCTTGGCAACAAGGAGACCGGCGGCGGGCTGGCGCTGCCGATCTGGATCGGCTACATGCAAAAGGCGCTCAGGGACGCCGCGGTCGAGGAGCGCCCGGTGCCCGAGGGGCTGGTGCTGGTCGGCTCCGAGTACTACTACGCCGAGAACCCGCCCGGCACCGGGGTCGAAAGCCTCGACATCGGCGCGCGCGGCACGCCGGCCGAGGAACAGGTCAAGGACGCGGTCAAGAACGAATTGTTCTAGCCGGCTGCCGGACCCAGGATCGGCGCTTGGACTACAATGCCACCTGGGCCCCGCCCTGCGCGCTCGCCAACAGCGACAGCGCGGCAAACAATTCGGAGCCGTCGCGCGTGTTGATCCACGCCCCGTCGACGCGCCGGTAGTGGAATCCACCCGATTTCGCCGCCACCCACAGCTCCTGCATCGGGGCCTGGCTGTTGACAATGATTTTCGAGCCGTTGTCGATGAATTCGATCTCGAGCACGTTGCCGCTGCGCTTGCATTCGACGTCGATCAGGTCCTCGTCGTTGAGGCGGTCGAGCGCCACCTCGATCGCGCCCAGGGTCGACTCGGCCAGGTCCAAAAATTCATTTTCGCTCATGCTACACTCCAAAGTCTTTTAATCAAACCGTGATTCTAATCGTGAAGCCCACCACCGCACGCAATACCGCACTCGCCACCATGGTCTTGGCCGCCACCGCCGCGCTCGCCGGCTGCGGCCAGCCCGGTCCGCTGACCATGCCGAACGCGCCGGGCGCGCCGGCCAGGGCGGCGCCCGCGCCCGCGCCGGCCCAGGCCGGCAGCGAGGCGCTGCCCGAGGCGGCGCCCGCGCCCGCCGCCGCCCCGGCCAGATAGGCGGCGCTTCCAATCCGGGCCCTCCAAGCAGCATTTTCAAATAAGAACGAGTCCATGTCGCACTTCACCCACCACCACGGCCAGCTGCACGCCGAAGGCGCCGCGCTGGCCGCCATCGCGCAGCAATACGGCACCCCCACCTATGTGTATTCGAAGGCCGCCCTGCTGGGCAATTTCGACGCCTACGCCGACGCCTGCGCCGGGCGCGAGGCGCTCGTGTGCTACGCCATGAAGGCCAATTCGAACCTGGCCATCCTCGACCTGCTCGCGCGCCGCGGCGCCGGCTTCGACATCGTCTCGGGCGGCGAGCTGCTGCGCGTGGTCGCGGCCGGGGGCGACCCGCGCAAGGTCATCTTCTCGGGCGTGGGCAAAAGCGAGGCCGAGATGCGGCTGGCGCTGTCGCACGACATCCTGTGTTTCAACGTCGAATCGATCCCCGAGCTGCACCGCCTCAACCGGGTCGCCGGCGAGATGGGCATAACCGCGCCGGTGTCGCTGCGGGTCAACCCGAACGTCGACGCCAAGACCCATCCCTACATCGCGACCGGCCTCAAGGCCAACAAGTTCGGGGTCGCCTTCGACGACGCGCTGGCCACCTACCGCGCGGCGGCCGCGCTGCCGCACCTGCGGCTCGAGGGCATCGACTGCCACATCGGCTCGCAGCTGCTCGACGACGCGCCGCTGCTCGAGGCGCTCGACAAGCTGATCGAACTGATCGACACGCTCGGCGCCGAGGGCATCGTGCTGCGCCACCTCGACATCGGCGGCGGCATCGGCATCAACTACGGCGAGGCCGGCGAGGCGCCGCCGGTGGCCGTGGGCGACTACCTCGGGCGCCTGTTCGCGCGCATCGACGCCTGGCGCGCGGCAAGCCACGCGGGCGCGCCGATCAAGGTGGTGTTCGAGCCGGGCCGCTCGATCGTGGGCGACACCGGGGTGCTGCTGACCAGGGTCGAGTACCTCAAGCCGGGCGCCGAGAAGAATTTCTGCGTGGTCGACGCGGCCATGAACGACCTGATGCGCCCGGCCCTGTACCAGGCCTGGATGGACGTGCAGCCGGTGCGCCCGCGCGCCGGCGCCGCGCTGGTGTACGACGTGGTGGGGCCGGTGTGCGAATCGGGCGACTGGCTAGCGCGCGGGCGCGCGCTGGCGGTGCAGGAGGGCGACCTGCTGGCGGTCATGGCGGCCGGCGCCTACGGCCTGACGATGTCCTCGAACTACAACACGCGCGGGCGCGCCGCCGAGGTCATCGTCGACGGCGCCGCGGTGCACCTGGTGCGCCAGCGCGAGCAGCCGGCCGACCTGTTCGCGCTCGAGTCGCTGATCAAATAGGGACCGGGTCCGGCGCGCGGTGGTCGAAAAAATTCTGGCACGCCATGCGCCGTCGCGCCCGCCCGGATGCATAATGGGGCCACCGAACCCATGCATAAGGGAGAACCAGCGTGCCGAATCGCCCCACCCCACCCCGCGCCCGGCTGACGGCCGGCCTCGTGTGCGCCGCCCTGCTGCTGGGCGCCTGCGGCGGCGGCGGCGGCGGCGCCAGCCCCGCGCCCAGGCCCACACCCGCGCCCACCCCGCCGCCCGGCAGCTTCGCCGACCCGGTCGGCTATTCCGGCGCGTCCAACGGCGCCCTCGCCGGCGCGCAGGAGGGCAAGGCGGTGGTCTCGACCCACATCACGCTGGCCGGCAAGACGCTCGCCTACACCGCCACCACCGGCCACCTGAACGCGACCGCCCCGGGCGCCAGCGGGCCCGGGGCCTCGTTCTTCTACGTGGCCTACACCGCCGGCAACCTCGAGGCGGCGCGCCGGCCGGTCACCTTCTTCTACAACGGCGGCCCCGGCTCGTCCACGCTGTGGCTGCACATGGGCTCGTTCGGGCCGCGCCGCGTCGTCACCAACTACCCGTCGACCAACATGCCCAGCCCGGCCCAGCTGGTCGAGAACCAGGAGACCTTGCTCGACCACTCCGACCTGGTGTTCGTCGACGCCATCGGCACCGGTTTTTCGCAGGCGGTGGCGCCGCGCCGCAACATCGACTTCTGGGGCGTCGACGAGGACGCGGCCGGGTTCCGCGATTTCGTGCAGCGCTACGTGGCCGTCAACGGGCGCCAGGCCTCGCCCAAGTTCCTGTTCGGCGAGTCGTACGGCGGGCCGCGCTCGGGCGTGCTGGCCAAGCTGCTCGAGGTGGCCGGCGTGCGCCTGGCCGGCGTGGTGCTGCAGGCGCCGGCGATGGACTACAACAGCAACTGCGGCGTGTTCAACCCGGGCAGCATCAGCTGCGAAGCCTACCTTCCGAGCTACGCGGCGGTCAGCGCCTACCACCAGCGCGCGACCCCGGCGCCGACCGACTTCGCGGCCCACATGCAACAAACGCGCGACTTCGCCGCCGGACCGTACCAGGCCGCGGTCGGACCCTGGATCAGCGCGAAAACCACGCCGCCGGCCGACGTGCTCGCGCATCTGGCCGCCTTCACCGGGCTGAGCACGCAGCAATGGACCCAGGATTTCTCGATGGGGCCCGGCACCTACCGCCAGCATCTGCTGCCCGGCACGATGATCGGGCGCTACGACGGGCGCGTCAGCGCGCCGCTCGGCAGCGCGCTCGCGGCGCAGGGCGACCCGTCGCTGACGGCGGCCAGCGCGACCTTCACGAAGACCATCCTCAGCTACCTCCAGAACGACCTGCTATACACGGCGGCCAGCTCGTACCTGCCGTTCAACGACATCATCAACAGCTGGAATTTCAGCCACGACGGGCGCAACGTTCCCGACACCATCCCCGACCTCGCCGCCGCGCTGATCATCAACCCGGACCTCAAGATCGTCGCCATGAACGGCTACCACGACCTGGCCACGCCGTTCCACCTGACCGAGCGCGACCTCGCGCGGCTGGGCAGCAATCCGAACATCACGGTCAAGAACTACCAGAGCGGCCACATGTCCTACCTCGACGACAGCGCGCGGCGCGCCCAGCGCGCCGACATGAACACCCTGTACAACAGCGAATCGGTGGCCAAATGAACATGCCAAAACCCGTGAACAGGCTAAAACCCGTCCTCACGCTCGGCCTCGCCGTGCTCGCCGCCTCCGCCGCGGCGCAAACGCCCCAGTTCGGCCCCACGCTGCCGCCGGCGCTGCGCACGCCGTCGGGCCCGCCGCCGGCCTCGGGCCCGGCGCTGCGCGAGCAGGCCATGCAAAGGCTCAAGCGCCATTTCGACGAGGCCGACCTCGACGCCGACGGCCGCCTGACCCGGCAGGAGGCCGAGCGGGCCGGCCTCGGCTTCGTCAGCGGCCGCTTCGAGCAGATCGACCAGGACAAGCGCGGCGCGGTCAGCTTCGGCGACGTGCGCCGGGCGCTGCCGCCGCGGGCGAGGTAGCCGCGGGCGAGGCCGCCGCGGGCGAAACCGCCGCGCGATAGCGAGCGCGCATGAAAAAAGGGGGCGGCGCCGCGGCGCCGCCCCCTTTCGTTCGCGCGCGCGGCCTACAGCGCGCCGTACGAGTGCAATCCCGACAGGAACATGTTCACGCCCAGAAAGGCGAAGGTCGTCACCAACAGGCCGAGCACCGTCCACCACGCCGCCACGCGCCCGCGCAGGCCCGACATCAGGCGCATGTGCAGCCAGGCCGCGTAGTTGAGCCAGACGATCAGGGCCCAGGTCTCCTTCGGATCCCACGACCAGTAGCCGCCCCAGGCGTCGGCGGCCCACAGCGCGCCGAGGATGGTGGCGACCGTGAAGAACGCGAAGCCGATCGAGATCGACTTGTACATGATGTCGTCGAGCACCTCGAACGCGGGCAGGCGGTCGGCCAGGATGCCGTGCGATTTGAGCAGGTAGGCGCTGCCGACCATGGCCGACAGCGCGAAGCTGCCGTAGCCGATGAAGTTGGCCGGCACGTGGATCTTCATCCACCAGCTTTGCAGCGCCGGCACCAGCGGCTGGATCCCGGCGGCGTCGCGCGAGACCGTGTACCAGAGCAGGAACACGACCGCCGCGGCGATCACCAGCAGCACGAAGGCGCCCAGCTGGCGCGTCGCGTAGTGCTCCTCGTAGTACAGGTAGAACATGGCGGTGATGATCGCGAACAGGATGAACACCTCGTACAGGTTCGACACCGGGATGTGGCCGACGTCGGCGCCGATCAGGTAGGACTCGAACCAGCGCACCAGCATGCCGGTGGTGCCGAGCACCACCCCGGCCCAGCACAGCTTGGAGCCGACCGAGGTGCCGAAATCCTTGCGGCTGAGCAGGCCGATCCAGTAGAACACGGTCGAGAACACGAACATCGCGCTCATCCACAAAATCGCGGACTGGCTCGACAGCATGTACTTGAGCAGGAACTTCTGGTTGCCCATCGCCAGGTCGCCGCCGTACAGCGAGATCGCCCACAGCGACAGCAGCGCCGTCAGCGGCATGAGCCAGCGCACCGGCTTCCAGTGCCAGCCGAGCGCGGCGAAGGTGGGCGCGCACAGCGCCAGGATCACCTTCTCGTAGATGTCCATGTAGGCGCCGTAGCGCGCCAGCGCGTAGGCGGCGGCGCCGGCCAGCGCGGCCGCGAACAGCCAGTCGAGCGCGCCGAGGCGCTTGAAGTAGCCCGGCGCCTGCGCGTAGGTGGTGGTGGTGGTGCTGCTGCTGCTGTGTGTCGCTTCCATCATGTTCCTCCAGATGCGGCCGGGGCCGTTTTATCGGCCATCGGCAGGATTGCCTTGATTTCGTTGAATTCATGCTCGAAGTCGAGCGTCTTGCGCTGGGTGCTCATCGCCATGAGGGCGCGCGTGCCGCCGCCGGGCTCGTCGCTGAGCCAGACCCACAGGCGCCGCTCGCGGATGTAGAACATCGAGAACACGCCCAGCACCAGCAGGATGCAGCCGAGGTAGACCACGTTCTTGCCGGGCGAGCGCGTCAGCTGCAGCACCGAGGCCCGGACCTGGGTGAAGTCCTCGAGCTGCAGGTAGACCGGGGCCCCGTACAGGAAGTTGTCCGACAGCGCGTTGGTGGCCAGTTGCAGGAAGCGCGCGTGGGCCTCGTCCTCGGCCACCGGGGCGAGCGCGTCGCGCGCGCGCGCGGCCTGCCACAACTCCCACAGGGTGCCGTTGAGGATCTTCATGTAGATCTCGGCGGCCTTCTTCTGCTCGGCCGCGGGCACCTGCTCGAGGAATTTGGACACGGCGGTGTAGCCGCCCTGCTTGCCGTCGCCGGCGAAGATGGCGAGGCTGCGCGCGCTCGAGCCGGCCAGTTGGTCCCGCAGCGCCTCGCTGCTGCCGGCCGGCATCGCGCGCGCCGCGTAGCGCTGCGCCGCGAGCGCGCGCAGCGCCGCATCGCTCAGGGCGGCGCGCAGGCGCATCCATTCCCTCACGCTCGAGGCGTCGTCGGCCGGGATGCGCAGGTAGTTGAACGGGTCCGACGGCATCGCGCGCACGCCCGAGAGGTAGAACAGCGCGCCGTCGAGCGTGATCGGCTGCATGTAGTTCTGGTATTCGCGCGCCTGGCCGGTCTTGTCGCGCAGTTTGTACTGCACGCTCGGGCCGACGTTCTTGAGGTCCTTGTTGTTGGCGTTCTGGCCGGCCGAACCCGAATGCTTGTCGAGCCCGGACGACAGCTGCGCGGCCAGCGACTGGCCCTGTTTGACGTCGCGCACGTCCTGGCCGGCAGCCGTGTTTTCGACGTTGAAGGCGCGGAAATCGGACCACTCGACCGAGTACTCCTGGCCGGCGCGCACCAGCGGATTGGCGCCTCCGACCTCGCCGGCGATCTCGAACGGCGCGTGGCCGGCGCCCTCCATCGGGAAGCCCGTCAGTTTCAGCTTGCTGCCGCCGTCCTCGAAACTGGACTGGTACACGGCCACGCCCTTGTAGATCAGCGGTTCGTTGACCTTGATGGTGGCCGGGAAGCGCGCGCCCGTCTCGTGGTCCTGCACCTCGACGTGGCTGGCGAACAGCTTGGGCATGCCGGTCGAGTAGAAATCGATGTCGAATTTTTTGAGGTGGATGGTGAACGGCAGCTCCTGCACCAGCACGCCGTCGGCGCGCTGGATCGTGGCCTGGCGGCTGCTCTCGCCTTCGGGGATCAGGGTGTTGGCGCGGAAGGTCGGGTTGCCCGCGCCGAGCCGGTGGCGCGGCTCGAGCGGTCCGGCGCCCGGATACGCGGTCTTGCCCATGAACCATTGCTGGAACTGGATCGGGAGGTCCGAGTCGAGCAGGCCGCCGACCAGGATGATGATGATCGAGCTGTGCGCGAAAATGTAGCCGAACTTGTTGGCCGCGCCCTTTTTGGCCGCCACCAGCGTGCCCCTGTCCTTCTCGACGATCTTGACCGCGTAGCCGGCGTGGCGCAGGCGCTCGGCGTTCTGGCCGGCCAGCGCGGCGCGCCCGGACGCGGAGACCCATTCGTGCTTGTGGTGGAAATTGCGCAGCGAGACCTCGCGCACGTTCTCGCGCCAGCTGCGCATGTCCTTGATCATCTTGGGGCCGTTGCGCGTGATGCACAGCGCGGTCGAGGTGATCAGGGCCGCCAGGATCAGCAGGAACCACCAGGCCGAATACACGGCGTACAGGCCGAGCTTGTCGAACACGGCGAACCAGAACGGCCCGAACTGGTTGACGTAGTTCGGCATCGCCTCGCCCTGCTTCATGACGGTGCCGATCATCGAGGCGATCGCGATGATGACGAGCATGCTGATGGCGAAGCGCATCGACGAGACCAGCTCGACGGTCTCGGCCAGCGCGCGGTGGCGCGCCTTCACTGCGCTGCTAAGTTCAATTCCTGTGGTGCTCATGCTGTGGTGCTCATGCTGTGTCGATCCCTGTGTGCCGGCCTGCCCCAGTTTGCCGGTCCGCCCGCGGCGCGGACGGATTCAAGCGGCGAGCATACCAACAAAAAGGGCGGCCCGCTCGCGCGCCGCCGCCCTCCCTCCCAGCCGGTGGCGCCGCCCGCCGGGCGGACCGCCAACTGTATACTTACCGCATCTGCCTCAAGCGTATTTACTTCGCACGTACTTACTTCAAGCCGGCGACGTATTCGGCCACGGCCGACATTTCCTCGTCGGACATGCGCTTGGCCAGCGTGGTCATCTGCGCGCTGTTCTTGCGCTTTTCGCCCTTGAACAGTTGCAACTGGGCGATCGTGTAGTCCGGGTGCTGGCCGGCCAGGCGCGGGTATTGCGCCGGGATGCCGGCGCCGCTGGCGCCATGGCAGCTCGCGCAGGCGGCCACGCCGCGCTCGGCGATGCCGCCGCGGTAGATTTTCTTGCCAAGCGTGGCCAGTTCCTTGTTCTTGGCGGCGCCCTGCTTCGGGGTCTGCGCGGCCAGGTAGGCGGCGACGTCCTTCTTCTCCTGCGCCGTGAGCATCTTGGCGAAGGTGGTCATGACGGGATTGGCGCGCGCCGGCGTGGTGAAGTCGACCAGCTGCTTGTGGGTGTAGGCGGCGATCTGGCCGGCCAGCTTGGGGTTGGCGGCCATGGTCGAGTTGCCGGCGTCGCCGTGGCACGAGATGCAGGCGGCCAGGCCGCGCGCCGGGTCACCCCCGGTGTACAGGGCCGCGCCCTTCTTCGCGTCGGCAACGGCCGCGGCCGGCGCGTCGGCGGCCGACGCGAGGCCCGGGCCGGCGATGGCGGCAAGCAACAATACTTTCACAAACGATACAAAGGCACGATTCATTAAAAACACCCTGAGACTAGTCAAAAATTGGTTTTACGTAGATTTTACGTGGAAAAATAGTGCGGACGATCTTGACGGGACGCTATGGCTTTTGCGCCGCAACAATTCGCAACCCCTTATTGTACAATAGCTTCCTCGCGTTATCGCCCCCTTTTGTTGCATTTTCTGCCCATCCCATGTCCAAACTCTGGCAAGCCCGCTTCTTTACGACCGTCAACCAACTGCGCGATCTGCCCGACACGCAGGCGCCCGAGATCGCCTTCGCCGGCCGCTCGAACGCGGGAAAGTCGACCGCCATCAACATCCTGACCAACCAGAAGGGGCTCGCGTTCGCCTCCAAGACGCCGGGCCGCACCCAGCACATCAATTATTTCTCGATCGGCGGCGCGCACGTGGGCCAGCACCGCAAGGACGCCACCATCGTCGACGAGATCGAGGCGCTGCTGGTCGATTTGCCCGGCTACGGCTACGCCGAGGTGTCCGGCTCGGCCAAGCTGCACTGGCAGCGGCTGCTGGGCGACTACGTGCAGCGCCGCGAGCAGCTCGCCGCGCTGGTGCTGATCATGGATTCGCGCCGCCCGTTCACCGAACTCGACGTCCAGATGCTCGAATGGTTCGCCCCCACGGGCAAGCCGATCCATTGCATCCTGACCAAGGCCGACAAGCTCAACCGCAACGAGTCGACCAACGCCCTGCGCCAGGCGAAAATGATGCTCGAGAGCTATGTCGACGAGGACGGCAACGGCTTCCCGTTCACGGTGCAGCTGTTCTCGGCGCTCAAGCGGGTCGGCATCGACGAGGCCAACGCCAAGATCATCGACCTGCTCGGCCTGACCGACATCGCCGCGCCCGAGGGCGCCGAACTGGTCGACCCGGTCGATTCCGACCTCCCCCCGGACAACCAATAACCACGGACATGCCGAGCAAGCACATGCCAATCAACCCGCCCTTCCCCGCGCTGCGCATGCGGCGCATGCGGCGCGACCCGTTCTCGCGCGCGCTGATGCGCGAAAACACCGTCACCGCCTCCGACCTGATCTACCCGGTGTTCATCCTCGACGGCGCCGGCCAGCGCCAGCCGGTCGCCTCGATGCCCGGCGTCGAGCGCGTCTCGGTCGACCTGCTGCTCGGCGTGGCCGAGCAATGCGCCGCGCTCGGGATCCCGGCGCTGGCCCTGTTCCCGGTGATCGACGCCTCGCTCAAGACCGAGGACGGGATCGAGGCGACCAACCCGGACGGGCTGGTGCCGCGCGCGGTGCGCGCGCTCAAGGAGCGCTTCCCGGAGCTCGGCATCATCACCGACGTCGCGCTCGACCCGTTCACGACCCACGGCCAGGACGGCCTGATCGACGCCAACGGCTATGTGCTCAACGACGAGACCATCGCCATGCTGATGCGCCAGGCGCTGACCCAGGCCGAGGCCGGGGTCGACGTGGTGGCGCCGTCGGACATGATGGACGGGCGCATCGGCGCCATCCGCGGCGCGCTCGAGGGCGGGCGCTTCATCCACACCCGCATCATGGCCTACTCGGCCAAATACGCGTCGAGCTTCTACGGCCCGTTCCGCGACGCGGTCTGCTCGGCCGGCAACCTGGGCAGGAGCGACAAGAACAACTACCAGATGGATCCGGCCAACGGCGACGAGGCCCTGCGCGAGGTCGGGCTCGACATCGCCGAGGGCGCCGACATGGTGATGGTCAAGCCGGGCATGCCGTATCTGGACATCGTGCGCCGCGTCAAGGACGAGTTCAAGGTGCCGACCTTCGCCTACCAGGTCAGCGGCGAATACGCGATGCTCAAGGCGGCCGCGCAAAACGGCTGGCTCGACCACGACAAGGTCATGATGGAGGCGATGATGGCGTTCAAGCGCGCCGGCGCCGACGGCGTGCTGAGCTACTTCGCGCTCGACATCGCGCGCCTGCTCAAGGCGCGCGCCTGAGAGGCCGGGAGTCTTTCGAGCATGCCCGGTCGGCGCGCAACCGGAGGCGGCGGCGCGCCGGACCCCTGGCGCCGCGCCGGACGGCTAGCGCCGCCCGCCCCGGCGCTCGCTCGGGAACATCTCCTTGTACAGGAACGCGTGCAGGGCCTCGGTGTCCTCGACCCGCGCGCTCATGGTCACCACGCGCTGCAGGCGGTTCGAGTCCCATTCGAAATCGCCCTTCTTCTCCTTGCGGATCAGTTCGATCATCTTCTTGATGATGGCCGTCTCGATATCCTTCTCCAGGCCCACCTCGACCGTCACCTGCTGCAGCCAGCGCCGCTTGAAGTTCGGGTTCCAGCCGCGGAACTTGACGTCGGCGCTCTGGCCGGTCTGGTTGGCGATGCTGAACACCCCGCCCGTGTCGTTGCTGTCGTCGCCCACGCTGCGCCCGTTGGCGGCGGCCACGTTGGCGCGCGCGAGCCGGTTGCCGCGCTCGTTCTCGGTCTCGCCAACCTGGTCGCTGGCGGCGCCGCGCTTGGCCTTTTGCGCCGCCACGTAGGCGGCCATGTCCATGTTCTCGGGGATCGGCTCGCGCACCGGCTCGGGCGGCTTGGGCTCCTCCTTTCTGACCACCTCGACCGGCTCGGGCTTTTCGGGCGGCACGGTGATGGTGTCGGGCAATCGCCGCACCTTGGGCGGCGGGGTGTTTTTGACCGGCTTGGCCGGCTTGCTGGCGGCCACCTTCGGCTGCGGCTTGCCCAGCATCGGCGAAACGTAGGTGATGCCCCCGGCCGGCGGCGGCGCCGCCTTTTTCTCGAGCTTGCCGTTGATCAGAAACAGTACGATCAGCAGCACGTGCAGCGCGACGATCGCGGCCAGCGCCCGCTTGTTCGGTCCCTTCGGCCGGTAACTCGGCTCGTGGTCCGGCAGGGCCTGCCCACATTGCGAGCAAATGCCGTTGCCGTGCGTCGAATAGTGGGAGTGTTCGGACAAAATTGGGTGCAACTTTCTGGGCTGGTGGCGGGTCGTGGCAAGGCTCGGCAAAAACGCGGCGCAGGCCGGCAGTCTAGCCTGTTCGGGCCGGTCCTGCGCGACGCTACGCCGCGTATTCTACAAGATGGCACGCCCGGGCTTGTTACATTGTGTATCAACGGGCCGGCCCCGGCCAGCCGCCCGGTTCTAGCCTAGTGCGCCGGCGCGCGCGCCTCCAGTTGCGCGTCGGTCATCGGGCCGGTCCCGCTGTACTTGTCGAGGAACAGGTAGATCACGGGCGTGATGTACAGCGTGATCACCTGCGAGAACAGCAGCCCGCCGACCACGGCCAGGCCGAGCGGCTGGCGCAGTTCGGCGCCGGCGCCGAGCCCGAGCGCGATCGGCAGCGCCCCCATCAGGGCCGCCAGCGTGGTCATCAGGATCGGCCGGAAGCGCTGGATGCAGGCCTGCCGGATCGCATCGAACGGCGCCATGCCCTCGTTGCGCTGCGCCTGCAGCGCGAAGTCGATCATCATGATCGCGTTCTTCTTGACGATGCCGATCAGCATCAGGATGCCGATGATGGCGATCATGGTCAGGTCGAGCCCGAACAGGCGCAGCGTCAGCAGCGCGCCGACGGCCGCCGAAGGCAGCCCGGCCAGGATCGTGAGCGGGTGGATGTAGCTCTCGTAGAGCACCCCGAGCAGCACATAGATGACCCCGACCGCGGCCAGGATCAGGATCAGCTGGCTCGACTGCGAATCCTGGAACACGGCCGCGTCGCCGCCGTACTTGGCGATGACCGACGGCGGCAGCTTCATGTCCCGGGCCATCTTGTCGATGCGCGCCGTGGCCTGCCCCAGCGGCATGTTGGGCGCCAGGTTGAACGAGAGCGTGATGGCCTCGAGCTGGCCCTGGTGGTTGACCGAGGTCGGGCCGACGGTGCGCTCGACGGTGGCGAAGTTCGACACCTGCACCAGCGCGCCGCTCCCGCTGCGCACCGACAGGCGCGCCAGCGCGTCGTCGAACTGGCGGTCGGGGGCGTCGGCCTCGAGGATCACCGCGTAGCTGGCCGCCGGCGCGTAGATGGTCGAGACCTGGCGCTCGCCGAAGGCGGCGTACAGCGCGCCGCGCACGTCGGCCAGCTGGACCCCGAGCACGCTGGCCTTGTCGCGGTCGATCCTGAGGGTGGCCTGCAGGCCGCGGTTCTGCGCGTCGCTGGTGACGTCGCGGAAGGCCGGGTCGGCCCGCATCGCGTCCTGGAAGCGGGCGGCCCACTCGCCGAGCGCGTCGGCGCTGACGCTTTGCAGGGTGTACTGGTAGCGGCTCTTGCTGGGGCGCCCGCCGAGCTGCAGGTTCTGGATCGGGCTCAGGTAGACGGAGGCGCCGGGGACGGCGCGCGTGGCGCGCCGCAGGCCGTCGACCACCTCGGCCATCCCGGCGCGCTCGGCGCGCGGCCTGAGCGTGAGGAACATGCGGCCGATGTTGCCCCCGCCGCTGAACGAGGACACGTGCAGCACGCTGGGGTCGGCCTTGACCACCGCCGCCACGCGCGCCTGCAGCGCCTGCAGCGCGGCCGACGAGATGTCCTCGGAGGCCTCGACCGTGACCCGGATCTGGCCCAGGTCCTCCTCGGGGAAGAAGCCCTTCGGGATCGTCACGTACAGCACCACGGTCAGCACGAAGGTGCCCAGCGCCACCAGCAGCACCAGGTTGCGGTGCGCCAGCGCGACGTCGAGCGAGCGCTCGTAGCCGTTGCGCAGCCGCAGGAAGCCGGCCTCGAACCGGCGCGCGACGATGCCCTTCTCGCCGCCCGCGGACGCGTCGTGCGCCGGCAGCAGGCGGCTCGCGAGCATCGGCACGAGCGTGAGCGAGACCAGCGCCGACACCAGCACGGCGAGTCCGACGACGACCGCGAATTCATGGAACAGCAGCCCGATCACGCCCGGCATGAAGAAGATCGGGATGAACACGGCCACCAGCGAGACCGAGATCGAGACGATCGTGAAACTCATCTCGCGCGAGCCGACCAGCGCCGCCTGCAGCGGCTTCTTGCCCATCTCGATGTGGCGCACGATGTTCTCGAGCACCACGATGGCGTCGTCGACGACCAGCCCGACGGCGAGCGTGATGCCGAGCAGCGAGACGTTGTCGAGGCTGTAGCCGAGCCAGTACAGCAGCAGCAGCGCGCCGAGCAGCGAGATCGGCATCGTCACGGCCGGGATGAAGGTGGCGCTGGCGCGGTGCAGGAACAGGAAGATCACCAGCACCACCAGCGCGATCGTAAACAGCAGCGTCAGGTTGACGTCGTGGATCGCCTCGCGGATCGAGGCCGAGCGGTCGTTGGCGAGGTGGATCTTGATCGAGGCCGGCATCTGCGCCGAAAAGCGCGGCAGCAGCGCGCGCACGGCGTCGACCACCTGCACCGTGTTGGCGTTGGGCTGGCGCTGCACCATGATCACGATCGAGCGTTCGCCGTTGTAGCTGCCGGCGTTCTTGGTCGACTGGAAGCTGTCCTCGACCTGCGCGACGTCGCGCAGGCGCACCGGCTGGCCGTTGCGGGTGGCGACGATCAGTTCGGCGAACTCGGCCGCGTTTTTGAGTTGCTCGTTGCCCTGGATGGTCAGGGTCTGGTCCGGCCCGTCGAGGATGCCGAGCGGCGAATTCGAGTTCGCCGCCCGCACCGCCTGCGCCAGCTCGTCGTACGTGAGGTCGCGCGCGTTCATCAGGCCGGTTTTGGCGCGGATCCGCACCGCGTAGCGCTTCTGGCCGTTGACGTTGACCTGGGCCACCCCTGGCAGGGTCGACAGCGAGGGGCCGATCAGGTTCTCGGCGTAGTCGTTGAGGTCCGACAGGCTCATCGACGGCGAGGTCAGGTGGATGAACATCACCGGCGCGTCGGCCGGGTTGACCTTGCGGTACGAGGGCAGCTCGGTCATCTCCTGGGGTAGCGCGCGCTGGGCCCCGAGCAGCGCGGCCTGGACGTCGACGGCGGCCGCGTTGACGTCGATGCTGGGGTCGAATTCGAGCGTGAGCGAGGTCGAGCCGAGCGTGCTGGTCGAGGTGATCAGGCTGATCCCTGCGATGGTCGAGAACTGCTTCTCGAGCGGCAGCGCGACCGACGAGGCCATGGTCTGCGGGCTCGCGCCCGACAGATTGGCCTGGACGTTGATGACCGGCGTGTTATAGCTCGGCAGCGCCGCGACCGGGATCGCCATGTAGGCGAGGATCCCGGCCAGCACCAGGCTGAGCGACAGCAGCACCACCATCACGGGGCGCCGGATGCACAGTTCGGAGATGTTCATGCCACCCATGTCAGCGCGCCCCGCGCTGTGCGGCGGCCGGTTTGCCGGCGCCGTCGGCGGCGCCGCCGGCACCCTCGGCACCATCGGCGCCATCGGCGCCGCCCTTGCCGCCGGGCTTGCCGGCCAGTTTGACCTTGCCGCCCGGGCGCAGGTTCTGCTTGCCGTCGGTGATCACCAGCTCGCCGCCCGCCAGGCCCGACACCACCACCTCGGCGCCGAACGGGTGCACGCGCCCGACCGGCACCTGGCGCGCGCTCTGGTCGGGGTCGACCACGTACACGAAGGTGCCGCCCGGGTTGGTCACGATGGCCGTCTGCGGCAGCACCAGCGCGCCGCGGATGGTGCGCAGGGTGACGCGCGCGGTGACGTACTGCCCCGGCCACAGGCTGGCGTCGCGGTTGTCGAAGCGGGCCTTGACGCGGATCGCGCCGGCCACCGGATCGACCTGGTTGTCGATGAAGCTGAGGGTGCCGCGGGCCGTCCCGGCGCTAACCGCGACCGGCCCCGCCCGCTGCGCCGCCAGCAGGTCGGCCAGCGCCGACTCGGGCAGCGTGAAGCCGACATTGATCGGATCGAGCTGGGTGACCGTGGCCAGCGCGGTGCCGGGCTGCACCAGCGCGCCCGGATGGATGTCGATCGCGCCGACCCGGCCCTCCATCGGCGCGCGGATCGCGCCGTGGCTTTCGCCCACGCGCGCCGACTGCAGCGCGGCCTGCTCGGCCGCGAGCCCGGCGCGGGCCGCCTCGAGCTGGCTGCTCAGGGTGTCGAGCGCGCTCTGGGCGATGAATTTTTGCGCCACCAGCTCCTCGCTGCGACGCCGCTGGCGTTCGAGGTCGGCCACCGCGGCGCGCGCGCGCGCGACCTGGGCCCCGGCCTTGGCGAGCTCGGCGCGCGCGGCGCGCCCGTCGAGCGAGAACATCAACTGGCCGGTCTTGACGAACTGGCCTTCGCGGATGTGCACCCGGCTCACGGTGCTCGTCGTTTGCGGATGCAGCACCACCGTGCTGACCGGCGTCACGCTGCCGCTCGCCTGCAGCACCACCGGCACGTCGCGGCGCGCCGGCGCGACCACGCTGACGACCGTGGGCGGGCCGCCCGCGCCGCCGGCGCCGCGTCCGCCGCCAGCGCCCGGGCCCGCCGTGGCCGCGGCCTGGGGCCGCAGCAGGTAGGCGCCCGCGCCGATAAGCGCGGCGGCGCCGATGATCAATCCGATGGCCTTTTTTTGCATACGTTTTCCTGGCCGCCGGGCGGCTGCATCAAATTAAGTTGGTGCTGCGTGTTGGGTGGGCGCCGCGCTCAATCGGCCCCGTAGTACTTCGGCAGGATCAGGGTCACCTCGAGCCCGCCGTCGGGGTGGTTGGCCAGCGCGATGCTGCCGCCGTGCTGCTCGGCGATGTTGCGCGCGATGGTCAGCCCGAGTCCGGTGCCGCCCGACTCGCGCGAACGCGAGGTTTCGATCCGGTAGAACGGCTCGAACACGCGCGCCAGCTCCCCGGGCGCGATGCCGGGGCCGCTGTCGCGGATGCGCACGCGCGCCATGCCGGCCATGCGCTCGGCCGACACGCTGGCCTTGTGGCCGTACTTGACGGCGTTGTCGACCAGGTTGACGAGGCAGCGGCGCAGGGCCAGCGGGCGCCCCATCAGCGCCATCTGGGTGCGCCCCGACAGCAGCACCGGCTGGCCGGCGTCGGTGGCGTCGGCGCATACGCTGTCGAGCAGCGAGTCGAGGTCGAGCGCCTGCATCGCCTCGCCCGTGTCCATGCTGCGCGCCAGGTCGAGGCCCTCGCGCACCATCTCCTGCATCGCCGACAGGTCGCCCACCAGCCGCTCCCGCAGTTCGGGGTCGGCCACCTTCTCGAGCCGCAGGCGCAGCCGCGTGAGCGGCGTTTGCAGGTCGTGCGTGATGGCGGCGAGCATCTGGGTGCGCTGCGCGATGTGCTGGCGGATGCGCGCCTGCATCGCGTTGAAGGCGGCGCTGGCCTGGCGGATCTCGCTCGCCCCCGACAGCGCCAGCGGCGCATGGTTGATGTCGTCGCCGAGGTCCTTGGCGGCCTTGGCCAGCCGCTTGAGCGGGCGCGTGGTCATGCGCGCGACCAGGTAGGCGAGCACGCCTATGCTGAGCAGGAACAGGGCGATGATGGTGCGGTAGTCGGTGTTTTGCGCCAGCAGCGAGGGCGGCGGCGGCAGCACCCGCAGGCGCAGTTGCTCGCCGTCGCGCAGGCGCACGTCGACGCTCTCGCACACGCCGGCCCAGCGCAATTCGGTCGGCCCGAACATGCTCGCCTGGGTGCGCGGCACGTCGCACGCGGGCGGGCGCTGGGCCACCGAGACCAGCGCGTAGTCCTTGCCCAGGCGCGCGGCCAGGGTTTCGGCGAACGGCGTGCGCGCGTCGGCCGCGGGCAGTTGCTCGGCGATCTCCTCGAGCCGGATGCCGGGGCGGTTGGCCACCGCGAGGTAGGCGATGCGGCTCGACGCCGGCACCGTCTCGGCGGCAGTGATGAGCTGTTCGGCGCGGTCGAGCGCCTGCAGGTCGCGCAGCCTTTCGATCACGCGCTGGCGCTCGGCCTCGGCCAGCAACTGGGTGCCGGCGGCCGCGATCACGGTGCCCAGCATCAGGGTCAGGAACACGCGTCCCGTCATCGACCCGAAGAACGCCCTCACGCGAGCGGCTCCACGGTGACCTGGCCGGCCAGCACGTAGCCGCCGTTGCGCACCGTCTTGATGATCTGCGGCAGGCGCGCGTCCTCGCCGAGCTTCTGGCGCAGGCGGCTGATCTGGATGTCGATCGAGCGGTCGAACGGGTCGGCGTCGCGGCCCTGGGTCAGGTTCAGCAGCTGGTCGCGGTTGAGCACCCGGTTCGGGTGCTCGAGGAACACCCGCAGCAGGCGGAACTCGGCGCCCGAGAGCATGATCACGAGGCCGTCGGGGTTGAGCAGGTGGCGCGCCGTCAGGTCGAGCGTCCAGCCGGCGAAGCGCAGCTGCTGGGCGCTGTCGGACGGGGCGTTGGACGGCATCGCGTGGCTGCGCCGCAGCACGCTGCGGATGCGCGCGAGCAGCTCGCGCGGCTCGAACGGCTTGGGCAGGTAGTCGTCGGCGCCCATCTCGAGGCCGAGGATGCGGTCGAGCGGCTCGTTGCGCGCGGTCAGCATGATGACCGGCAGCGTCGAGCTCGCGCGCAGCTTGCGGCACAGGGTCAGGCCGTCGTCGCCGGGCAGGTTCAGGTCGAGCACGAGCAGGTCCGGGCGCGCCTCGTCGAGCGTTTTCCACATCGCCGTGCCGTCGCCCGCGCACAGGGTGCGGTAGCCGTTGGTCTCGAGGTAGTCGGCCAGCAGGGTGCGGATGTCGCGGTCGTCGTCGACGATCAGAATGGTAGAAGGAGTATCCATGGCGTCAATTATCGCCACTCTGGGCGGCCCTGAACAGCCCATTTGTATCGCCATGTATATTGCCATGCGGTCGAAACAACTTGATACAAACCGCTTGGTACCGGACATGCCCCCGGGACCGGCCGAGCCCATCATGTGAAGCATGTGCGGGGCGCCCTGCGCCGCATCCACGACAGAAGGAACACCATGACGACGCTTCGCAAAATCCTGGCCATCGCGATGGCCGCACTGATCATGGCCGGCTCCGGCCTGGCCGCTCATGCCCACCAGGGCGCCCACGCGGGCGGAACGGAGCCTGGCGCGCGCCACGCGCAGATGCACGGGAAGGGGGCGCACGGGAAGGGGGAGCACGGGAAGGGGGCGCGGGAAAAATGGGCGCAGCGCAAAGCCGAACGCCAGACCAGGCTGCACGACGCGCTCAAGCTGAGCGCCGCGCAGGAGCCGGCCTGGGCGGCCTACCAGGCCACGCTCAAGCGCGCCCCGCGCGACGCCGCCAAGGGCGCCGGCCACGGCCAGCGCGTGGCGCTGCCGGCCCCGGCGCGCATGGAACGCATGATCGCGCGCCAGAAGGCACGCACCATGGCGATGGAGGCGCGCCTGCCGGCCCTGGGCGCGCTGTACGCCGCGCTCAGCCCCGAACAAAAGAAAGTGTTCGACGAGCAACGCCACGGACGCGGCCAGCACGGCAAACGCCACCACGGCCGCCATTGACCGCGCGGCCGGATGGTCGGGCCGCAAGGTCCGCCAAACCGGCCGCCGGAACCGGCGCGGGATTGTGGCGCGAAATTCGGGCGCGAAATTCGGGCGCGGGGCGGGAGCGAAGGCTTCCGCCCCGCGCTTTTTGGCGTCGCCGCGACGCGCGCGCTGTTACATTTTGTGCATTTCAGTAAATATTTATGCCGCACGCCTTGCATCAAAGCGAATTCCTCGTGTACCCTCGGAAATAGCCTTTGAGCAACTTCATACTGCTTCGCGCATTGTTGCTTACCGTATAATCAAGAGGTCATTAAAAGCTTTGGGGGCGGACGTGAAAACCAGTGTGTATGACAAGACCGACAAGGGGCGCGAAGAAATCGCGACGCGCAAATACCAGGTCCCGAGCAAGCTGCGGGCGCTTTTGCTGCTGGTCGACGGCCGCCACACGCTCGAAGTGCTGCTCAAGAATGTCGCCGGGCTCGGCCTGACCCAGGAACACATGACCGAATTGCTCGAGGGCGAGTACATCGTCCTCATCAGCGGCGGGGAGGTCGAGCAGGCGCCGGCCGAACCGGTCGCGCGCCGCCTGTCGTCGGCCCGGGCCCGCGTCGGCACCCATGCCCGCGCGCCCGTGTACACCCCCAGCCCCGAAGAACTGGCCGCGCTGGCCGAGGCCGAGCGCTTCCGCGCGCTGCAGGACTTTTACAGCCAGACCGTGAAAAGCACTTTCGGCCTGCGCGGCTTCGCGCTGCAGATGAAGGTCGAGAAGGCCAGCACGGTCGACGACCTGCGCGCGCTGCGCCTGCCCTACCTCGAGGCCGTGCTCAAGGCCAAGGGCAGCGAAATGGCCTTGTCGCTGCGCGACCGGCTCGACCATCTGCTCGGCGAAAAACCCGACAGCGACGAGTTCGTCGCCTAAAAGGCTGCCGGGCTTTTCTACTTGAGTTTCTCGAGCGAGACGAGGAATTTCGCGCCGTCCTGGTAGCCGACCACGCGGCTGTCGGCGATCTCGCTCCCGGCGCCGTCGAACAGGATGATGGCCGGCGGCCCGAACAGGCCGAAGCGCTTGAGCATGGCCTTGTCGGCGGCGTCGTTGGCCGTCACGTCGACCTGCAGCAGCACCGTGCCGGCGAGCCGCGCCTTGACCGCCGGCACCACGAAGGTGAATTTTTCCATCTCCTTGCACGAGACGCACCAGTCGGCGTAGAAGTCGAGCATGACCGTCTTGCCCTTGGCCGCGGCCAGCGCGGCGTCGAGATCGGCCTCGGTCTTGACGCGCGCGAAGTCGATGCCGTGCGCCGGCGCCGGCGCGCCCATCCGCGAGAGCGGCGCCAACACGTCGCGGCTGCCGCTCGCCAGGCCCACCAGTTGCAGCGCGCCCAGCGTCGAAAACACGGCGCCCAACGCCAGTGGCTGCCATTTGCGCGGACGCATGCGCAGCAGGTAGGCGCCGTAGCCGAGCAGCAGCGCCATCCAGCCGAACATGTAGAGGGCCGGCGGAATCGCCGACACCGCCAGCCAGAGCGCCAGGCCGAGCATGACCACGCCGAAGAAGCGTTTGACCTCGACCATCCAGGCGCCGTTCTTGGGCAGCAGGCCGGCCGAAAAGCCGAGCAGCATCAGGGGGATGCTCATGCCGACGGCGAGCGCGAACAGCGCGCTGGCGCCGACCACGACGTCGCGCGACTGGCCGATGTAGACCAGCGCGGCGGCCAGCGGCGCGGCCACGCAGGGGCCGACAATGAGGGCGGAGATGGCGCCCATCGCGAACACGCCGATCAGCTTGCCCGACGAATGGCGCCCGGAAGCGCGCACCAGCAGCGTCTGGAGCGCGCTCGGCAACTGCAGCTCGTAGAGGCCGAACATCGACAGCGACAGCGCGGCGATCAGCAGGGCCACGCCGCGCAGCACCCAGGGGTCCTGCAAGGTGGCGCCGAGGCCCTCGCCGGCCAGGCCGGCCGCCACGCCGAGCACGGTGTAGACGAGGATCATGCCGGCCGAGTAGCTGGCCGACAGCGCCAGCGCGCGCCTGCGGGTGGCGCGCGCGCCCTCGCCGACGATGATGGACGACAAAATCGGCAGCATCGGCAGCACGCACGGGGTGAAGGCCAGGCCGAGCCCGAGCAGGATGAAAGCCGGAATGATGACGAGCAGTTTGCCGCCGCCGAGCACGCCGGCGATGACGCCCAGCTCCGAGGTCGGGGCGGCGCCCGCCGGCGCGGCCCCAGTTTGCGCGGCCCCAGTTTGCGCGGCGCCGGCGGCGCCGGTGTCGAGGCTGGCGCTCGCGTCCTGCGGCGAGTAGCACAAGCCCTTGTCGGCGCAGCCCTGCGAGCTCGCGGTCAGCGTGAACCGGCCGTCCTTGGGCGCCACGGCCACCGGGACCGCGATCGTGAGGCGCCCGCGGTACATCTCGACGTCCTTGTTGAAGGTCTCGTCGAATTTGATTTCGCCCTTGGGCATGACCGGCTCGCCCAGCGTGGCGCCGGCGGCGGTGAACTTGAAGCGCTCGCGGTACATGTAGTAGCCGTCGGCGATCTCGTAGTTGACCTCGACGGTCTGGGCGTCGCGCATGCGGGCCGAGAATTTGAAGGCGTCCGCCGGATCGAGGAACTCCTCCTCGGCCAGGGCCGGGGCCGAAGCGAACAGGCAGACCAGGGCGGCCAGCAGTGCCAGCGCGAGGCCGAGCCAGCGCGCGGGAATCGATGCGCGGGCCCCTGCCTGCGGTTGTGATATAGACATGACTTCCTGATGGTTGGTTGGATGTGGCCGGCGCGTGGCACGCGGCGCGCAACTGGCATGGTACACCTGCGCCAAAAAGCGCGCCTGAGGCGTGGCTTAAACGCCGATGGCGCCCAAGCTCCGCGCGGCGATGTCGTCGAAGATCGTCGCCAGCACGACCGGTGCGGATGGAGCGGGGACGCGAGTTGGGCGTGCTCAGGAGGCCGGCAGGACGGCAACACTATTGGCGCGCAAGGTGTTGTCCTCGGTGGATGTGGATACTGCGTAAGCGTCCAACTCACCAAGTACTGGCACGATCGCGCGGAACTGAGCTTATGTGAACAGCCAGTCGAAAAATTTGCCCATCAGGCCTTGTTCTGGTGGATTCTGCCTGGCCGGCTGGGGGCGCTGCTGCTGCCTTGTTGGCGTAGCTTTGGCCTGGGGCGGTTGGGTATTCCCGCTACCCTGAGCTCTCCTGAGGCTGTCCAAAATGTCTTTGTTTAGTGGGGCCGAAGCCGCCGGGATCTGGCTAGCCGGCGCCGTCGTCGGACGCCCTTTTATCTTGTCCAACGCCTCGCGGTTGGTGGCGAGGGCCTGAACGCTCTTTGTCGAGGACGGGGTCAATCTGAACTTAGCCTCGACCTCAGAGATGATCGTCATCTGACCGTTGGCAGCCACGTTGATCGACAAATGGGAGTATTTGAACCGGTTGTTCGTGTAGGGTGGCTCCATAAGTCCAACCACACTGACCCATTTTCCTACATATGAGGTGTCGGGTTTGTTGGAAATAGCCGCGAATCCCTCAGACCAAATCGCGATCTTGAATATCTTGCCTTGCCACGGGCCGAAGTTGATAAAGATGTAGGGTTGGCCGTTGCGGGCCTTGTCCAGTTTGACCTCCACGATGCGGCCAACGACCTCAACTTTGTCGCCTACGCGGTGTAGACAAAGCGCGTAGTTGTTCGCATCGAGGACGTCATAGACGCCCATGTATCCGAGCTTTGGACGGCCATCCATTGGTTTGATGGTGATTTGGAGCGTGCTGGCGGGAATATTTTTTCCTGCAAGAAAATCTTCAAGGCTGGGCGTTTTATCGAGTGGCGCCCGGCATACTGCGGCGAAGTTTTGGGCCTGCGTTGCCAGCGCTGGCTTGCGCATCAACTCGGAAAAAGCAACCGATGAAGACGGATCAATGAAGTCGCTTGCCCGGAACACAATCGCGTCGGCGTCGGAGTTTGTCTTGCCCCATAACGTGGGATCTTCGTTTAGACCTTTGAGCGCGAGCGAGAGTGCGATCAGGGAGAAACGGTCCATCGTTGGTGAGAACGGATTCTTGGCCTTCCGGTCCGGATGTTGGAAATTGATATTACCGAGTTCGGAATTACCGAGATCACGAATATCTTCAACAAACATACCATCATAGTCGATGAGCTGGATAGCGCTGGCAGCCCCCGAAATCATAATGTTACCGGGGGACATATCCCCGTGGGCGATGCGCTCCTTTTCAAGGTAGATTGATAGCGCAAGCAGCGAGGTAGGCAGGCTCGCTAGCGCTCCTTTGCGTCCATGGTTGTCCTCAAGGTACTCGCCGAGCGTCACGCCTGACGCCCATGCCATCTTAACAATGGGATAGGCGTGGCCATTAACGTTGATGCCTTTGGGCTCAAAGTTAAAGTTAAGAAAATACGTGGAGTTCAGCTGGGCGAGCCGCTTAGCGATCGCTTGGTAACGCCGCTCAAGAGATTTCGATTCCCGGTGAAAGCACCGGACCGCGTATTTTTTCTGGCCAACTTTTATGGTGTACGTGAGTGCGAAGCCCCCGCTTATTGCATGCGGCACCCCAAGGCCCGTCTTTGTGACAGTACCCTTTTTAAGTTCTGGATCCGCAAGCAGATGCTGATGGGCCGAGAAGGCATTGTTGTATTGTTCAAAGGAAGGGTAAGCCATCAGCCTACTCTTCCAAGTCAAATGCTGCTATAAGAAGCGTAGAGTCATCAATGCGCATACGTCCGGCGCGCCTTTCCTCGACAACTAGAGCAACAAGCTCTTCTTCCGTTGTCAGCGCGAGTAAACGCCCCACAGCATCGTAGTTAGATTGAGTCTGCCGTAGCATCCATTCCCCTAAGGCATCGGTCACGCAAATCAGACGTGGGGACTCCAATTCGCCTAGCTCGAAATACTTCCCGTGTGTTGTCCAAAACCCCGAACTGGATATAAAAGCGTTGTGTTCGGGCAGCGTGGCGAGCAAGGTAGGATGATCCTTGAATCGCTCAGGATCGGAATACGGCCAGCTGGAAACTAGTCTTCCGCTATCGGCTAAAACTGCGAGACTGTCGCCCACGGCAAGTACCTCGACGGTTTTATTGCCTGGGATATGCTGCACGCCGAGTAGTGTCGAGAAGCTACCGCGCTCGTAGGATGCCTGGCGCGACCATGACATTCCGGCGAAGTCATGCTGAGAAGCGTAATCAGTTAATGCGTTGTCGACCCAACCCAGTGTCACCGCGGGATCCAAGACGAATTTGTCTCCGAGAATCTGAGCCAAGACCGACGAATTGAAGGATTCGCTGGCGCCGTCACATAGTGCTAGCGTCCCTCGGTCTTCGTCAAAAGCCCAACGGTCCTCATTGATATCGCTTCCGAGGGGATCCTTCGGGCAGGTGCCCCGGAAAAGGAGCTTCATTGTCTGCTCAGCGAAGTTGGGAAGCCCTAGTACCGATGTCGAAGAAGTCGACGATCTCCGGAGCGTCCGCGTTGAACATGAACCCGCGCGACTCGCTGCCAACTATGTAGCCCTTCCCTTGGGCGACCGTGATGAGATGCTCGGGTAGTTGGCTCGACATGCGAAACAGCAATTTCGCGTAATCGTCGGGGAGTCCAGTGACACTTGACGGGAAGCGGATAGTGTCCGCTCTAAGTGAGCTTACGTGGAGGTTGAGGATTAGCACAGCGCCGTCGTTCGTACGGATCTGGCTCAGGTGGGTCGCGATTTCCTCAGGGTCGCCGTCACTGGATTCGCCATCGGTCACATGAAGGATCGTCGGTGGATAGCAGTCAGGATGAGCGTCGCACCAAGCGACGAGCTCCTCGGCTGCACGGGTCAGTCCGTCGCGCATAGGCGTACCGCCGCTTGCCTTGGGCTCAAACCAAACCGGGAATTTTACGGATGTCTCCAAAACGCCACCCGCGCCGTCATCCATTTTCTTTTTCCGGTCCTCAACCCGAACGGGATTCTGCTCAATGGCGGAAATGGGGTTAAGAACACACGCACCGAGGTTTCCAGAAAATCCGTTGCCAACGCCGTTGCCGCCGTATCCTACAACGCCAATTTCGAAGTAATCGCGCACACCCTCAGCTTTTGTGCAGCGAATGACAAGGTCCATCACGATTTTATTGAGGGCGTCTGCGACGAACTCCGCCTTACTCCGACCTGACGCCATTTTGTCGGACATCGAACCAGACTGGTCCACTACAAAAAGAAATGCTGTAGGGTGGCTGCGGGTGATTTGCGCTTCGTAGGTCATTGCCTTCTCTTTTCACTAATTTTTCGTTGTGCGTTTATTACCAATCTGCCGCAATCAATAATACCGTTACACCAATTTTCATGCTTATAAGCATACCAGAAATTAAACTTGGCAACTGATTTTTGGAATGAATTCGCCCACAACGACGCCCGAGCTAGAACCGTAGGAACGGTAGCCGCCTAAATATGAAGTGACTACACATTAAAAGTTTTTACATGGCAATAAAGTCAGCCTTCACCGCGCGCGTACGCGCCGTCTAAATGTCAATGGCGCCGGGCTGCCAGCGGCCATCGGCTTGCATTTATAAAAAGGATCCTAGCCGCCGCGGTTTTGGCGTCCGCGCGACTGCGCCTGCCTGACCAGCACCTTCCACTTGGCGCGGTCGGCGATGCGCTCGAGCGGTGTCTGTTCGGTCCGCCTGACTTCCCTGAGCAGCTTGTGGTAGTTCAGGATCCGGTCCGGGTCGACCGCGCCGCGCACCGCGCAGCCCGGCTCGGCCTGGTGGCGGCAATCGCGGAACTGGCATTGCCGCGCGAGCGCCGCGATGTCGTCGAAGGTGGCCGCCAATGCGTCCTCGCCGGCGTCGGGCTGCCAGCCGCGCAGGCCCGGGGTGTCGATGATGCAGGCGCCGCCAGGGCAGCGGTGCAGCGAGCGCGCGGTCGTCGTATGGCGGCCCCGGCTGTCGTCCGCGCGCACGCCGCCGGTCGCCTGCGCGCTGTTGGCCAGGGCGTTGGTCAGGGTCGATTTGCCGGCGCCCGAAGTGCCCAGCAAAATCAAGGTCTGGCCCATGCCGAGCCACGGCGCGAGCACCCGCGCGCTGTCGCCGTCCAGGGTGTTGAGGGCGAACGCCGGCACCTGCGGGCCCAGGCGCCGGCGCAATTGCGCCATGCGCGCCTCAACGTCGATGCCGATGTCGGCCTTGGTCAGCACCGCCACCGGCGCCACGCCGGCGGCGTCGGCCAGCGCGATGTAGCGCTCGAGCCGGCGCAGGTTGAAGTCGTGGTCGAGGCCCATGACCAGCAGCGCCGTGTCGACATTGCTAGCAAGCGATTGGCGCCGGCCCTCGCTGGTGCGGCGCGCGAGGTGGTTGAGCGGGGTGAGCCGCGCGCTGAGCCAGTGCACGTCGTCGCCGTCGGTGCTTAGCAGCACCCAGTCGCCGACGGCGAGCGCGGCGTCTTCGGCGGCGAGCGCCCGCAGCAGCCGGTTCAGGGGCCGCGCGTTCAGTGCGGTGGCGCCGTCGTGCACGCCGATCCAGTCGCGTTGCACTTCGCACACGCGCGCCAGCCTGCCGCCAGGCACTGCGTGGTCGAAGGTGGTCAACTGGCTGGTGATGCTGTGGTTCAGGCCGATCAGGCGGAGTGATTCAAAATTGATGTCGAGCATGGTGGTTGGATTCCCGGATTCGTTAAACCCGCGGCGCGCGCGGGCACAGCCGGCGGGCACGGGCGCGCAGGCGAGAGAAAACGGTGGTCGGCGCGCGATCAGGCGCGCATCAACACGACAGGCTCCGCGGGGGCGCGGGTTGGGGCGTGATCAGGCGGCCGACAGGACGGCAATATCGATGGTGCGCATGGGGCTGCCTCCTGTGGATGTGATGTGGATTTTGCAGTATGCGGGCGGTGCTTGCGGGCGTCAAAATTGTGCGTAAGCCGCCGCCGTCTTGCACGGGATGGGATGCAGCCCGGAAGCATCGCGGCGCCGCTGGCAATTTCACGTTCCTTTCACAGCGCTTTGGCTACGATCGGGCGAACCCAACCAGAGGAAGCTATGCATATGAATTTGGAAGAACTTTCGGTCTGCGCAACTGCCAGCGGGTGCCAACCCCGATGATCAAGAAGCTCCTTTTTGCCGGCGCCGCTTGTGTTGCCTTGCTTTTGCTGCTGGCGGCCGGACTCCTGCTATGGCCGCTGCCCGACATGCCGCGCGATGGCGTGGAGGGCGACTTCGTTATCCGCAATGTCGCGGTGGTCGACGTCGGGACCGGAACGATCTGGCAAGGCCGGGATGTTGTCTTGCGCGATGGGAAAATTACATCGGTCGGCCCGGCGGCACCGTCGCGTGCGGACGACGCGCTGATTCCGATCGATGGCAGAGGAAAGTATTTGATGCCGGGGCTGTGGGATATGCACACCCACTCCTTGAAGATATCTCCCCATTACATGCACCCCCTGTTCATCGCCAATGGCGTCACCGGGGTGCGCGACATGTCGGGTTGCATGTCGGAGCCGGACAGCTTTTTTGCCTGCATCGGCGATCGGAATGCCTGGAACAAGGCGACCAAGGATCGCAGCGGCCTTTCGCCCCGATACGTTCTTCAAAGCAGCTTTCAGATCAATGGCGGCAACGAGGTCCCGGACGGGTTCCCCGGCTTCTTCAAGGCCCGCAACGCCGGGGAAGCGCGCCAACTGGTGTCATTCTATCGCCAGGCCGGCGCGAATTTTCTCAAACCCTACAGTGAACTCTCGCCAGTTGCGTATCGGGCCTTGGCGGACGAGGCGCGCAGGCAGGGACTGACGCTGGCCGGGCACCGTCCGCTCAGGGTCTCGCTCGGGGACTTGTTGGCGGCGGGACAGCGTAGCGTGGAACATCCGCGCATCTTCCTGCAGGAATGCCATAACGGCGCGGCGGCCGTGCGCGCGCGGCCCGACCCGTTGGCCGCCTCCAATGCGCAGTTGGCCTGGCGCTTGGTCAACGAGCATGATCGCGGGCGCTGCGCGGAGCTGATGGACGCGATGGCGAAATCCGATACCTGGTGGACACCCACCCTGCAGGTGCTGCAAATGGGCGCACTTGCCGGCAACGAGGCGTTTCGAAACGACCAGCGCCTGCGCTACATTCCCTTTCTGTTCAAGAAATTCCTGTGGGCGCCCGACGCTGACCGCGCCGCACGTCAGCCCGCGGATGCTTCGGGCCGCTCACTATATGCGACCCAGTACCAGATGGCGTTGGGGCACGTCGGCCAGGCCAGCTCGGCGGGCGTGAAGATTTTGGCTGGAACCGACGCTGGTGACACCTACGTATTCCCCGGCTTCGGCATCCACGATGAACTGGTGGAGCTTGTCAAAGCCGGCCTGTCACCCGCACAGGCGCTGAGGAGCGCGACGCTCGATGCGGCCATTTTTTCCGGGCTGGAAGACGAGTTCGGATCGGTCACCATGGGAAAAACCGGCGACTTGATACTACTTGACGCCGATCCGCTGGCAGACGTGCGCAACACGCAGCGAATTGCCGGCCTGTTTTTTGGCGGGCAATTCTTCGATCGCACCGCGTTGGATAAATTACTTGGGTTTGCCGAGGAGCGGGCGGGCAGCGTGCGCACCAACCTCCACCTGCTGTGGGATGGGCTCAACAGCGAGCTGTTGCGGGTGCAGGCCGCAGATTGACGCGTGGGACCGGGGCCCGGGCGCGCGGCCGGGCCCCGCCAAAAACAAAAGCCAGGCAATGCCTGGCTTTTGTCACAACAGCTAAAACGAATCGATTACTCGGTCGTTGGAGCTGCGTCCATGTCGCTGACTTCTGGACGGTCCATCAGTTCAACGTAGCACATAGGCGCATTGTCGCCGACGCGGAAACCCATTTTCAGGATGCGTAGGTAGCCGCCGTTACGGTTGGCGTAACGCGGGCCCAGTTCGGCGAACAACTTGAGGACCATTTCACGGTCGCGCAGGCGCGAAAATGCCAGGCGCTTGTTGGCCAGGGTGTCGGTCTTTCCCATCGTCAGGATCGGCTCGACGACGCGGCGCAGTTCTTTTGCCTTCGGCAGGGTGGTCTTGATTGCTTCGTGGCGCAGCAGCGATACTGTCATGTTGCGCAGCATGGCGAGGCGGTGGGAAGAGGTACGATTTAACTTACGAAGGCCGTGACGGTGACGCATGGTAATTCCTTTCAGTTGGTTTTAAATCCAGCTCTTCGATCGCTATGCATGAATGCATGAGCGCGGGCCGGTTGATACATGTGTGAATACCCGGGACACGCGTCCCGGGCGGGTGCCGCTTTTACTTCTCGAGGCCGGCTGGTGGCCAGTTCTCGAGTTTCATGCCCAAGGTCAAGCCGCGTGAGGCGAGCACTTCCTTGATTTCGTTCAGGGACTTGCGGCCCAGGTTCGGCGTCTTGAGCAGTTCGTTTTCCGAACGCTGGATCAGGTCGCCGATGTAGTAGATGTTCTCCGCCTTGAGGCAGTTGGCCGAACGCACGGTCAGCTCGAGGTCGTCGACCGGACGCAGCAGGATCGGATCGACCAGCGGAGCGCGCGATGGCGCCTCGGCGGCCGCTTCCGTGCCTTCGAGCGCGGCGAACACGTTGAGTTGGTCGACCAGCACGCGGGCCGACTGGCGGATCGCCTCTTCGGGCGTGATCACGCCGTTGGTCTCGATATTGATGACCAGCTTGTCGAGGTCGGTGCGCTGTTCGACGCGGGCCGATTCAACGAAGTACGACACCCGGCGCACGGGCGAGAACGACGCGTCGAGGATGATGCGGCCGATGGTCTTGTTGGTGTCTTCCGACAGGCGGCGCACGTTGCCCGGCACATAGCCGCGGCCTTTTTCAACCTTGATCTGCATGTCGAGCTTGCCGCCGGCGGTCAGGTGGGCAATCACGTGGTCCGGGTTGATCAGCTCGACGTCGTGCGGCAGATCGATGTCGGAAGCGAGGATCGCGCCCTCGCCTTCCTTTTTCAGGGTCAGCGTGACGGAGTCGCGGTTGTGGACTTTGAAGACCACGCCCTTGAGGTTGAGCAGCAGGTCGACCACGTCTTCTTGAACGCCATCGAGGGACGAGTACTCGTGCACGACGCCGGCGATGGTCACTTCGGTTGGCGCGTAGCCGACCATGGACGAGAGCAGGACGCGGCGCAGCGCGTTGCCCAGGGTGTGACCGTAACCACGCTCGAACGGCTCCATCACGACTTTGGCGTGACCGGCACCGAGTGCTTCAACATCGATGATACGTGGCTTCAACAGACTGTTTTGCATGAAATGTCCTTTTCAATACCCTCGGTTCATTACACCGATAAGGCTGATGGCATTAGTGAAAACGCCCACTCGAGAGAATGGGCGGGGAAAATTCGTTCCCGCCTGCGCGGGAGTGGTTCCGGCCGGAGCCAGGAACGGGGTATTAACGGCTGTACAGTTCGACGATCAGCGATTCGTTGACGTCGTTGGCGATCTCGTTGCGCTCTGGGAAGGACTTGAAGGTGCCTTCCATTTTCTTCGAGTCAACCGAAACCCAGCTAGGCATGCCGATTTGCTCAGCCAGCGACAGGGCTTCGACGATACGCACTTGCTTTTTCGATTTTTCGCGAACGGCGATGATGTCGCCGGTCTTGACCGCGTACGAAGCGATGTTGACGACATTGCCGTTGACGGTGAACGCTTTGTGGCTCACCAGCTGGCGCGCTTCAGCGCGGGTCGAGCCGAAGCCCATGCGGTAGCAGACATTGTCCAGGCGTGCCTCGAGCAAACGCAGCAGGGTTTCGCCGGTGTTGCCTTTACGACGGTCAGCCTCGGCGAAGTAGCGGCGGAACTGACGCTCCAGGATGCCGTACATACGCTTTACTTTTTGTTTTTCGCGCAGCTGATTGCCGTAGTCCGAAGTGCGGGCACCGGATTTTACGCCGTGCTGGCCTGGCTTGACGTCCAGTTTGCATTTCGAGTCGAGCGAGCGACGTGCGCTCTTGAGGAACAGATCCGTACCTTCACGGCGGGACAGTTTTGCTTTAGGTCCGATATAACGTGCCACGATGCTTCCTTTTTTTCAATGATGACGCCCCGGCGGCATGGCTTAAGCGATGCGGCAGGCGCTAGTTCGGGCCGGTGGGCCGGAACGGTGGCTTCCAACGCCTGCACGCACAACTGCGGCAGGCGACAACAGCCGGGCAGTATATCCCAAATGGAATCTGCGCCGGCGATTTATTTTTACTACGGGCACTGCATGACGATCAAAAGACAGAAAACGGCGGCATGCGCTGGGCGCAGTCCGCAATTTGTGACTTAGATGCGACGGCGCTTCGGTGGACGGCAGCCGTTGTGCGGCACTGGCGTCACGTCCTGGATTTCGGTGATCTTGATACCCAGGTTGTTCAAGGCGCGAACTGCCGACTCACGACCAGGACCTGGGCCCTTGATGCGCACTTCGAGGTTCTTGACGCCGCACTCAACAGCGACCTTGCCTGCTGCTTCAGCCGCAACCTGCGCCGCGAACGGGGTCGATTTACGCGAGCCCTTGAAACCAGCACCGCCGGACGTTGCCCACGAAAGGGCATTGCCTTGACGATCGGTGATCGTGATGATGGTGTTGTTGAACGATGCGTGGACATGTGCGATGCCCTCGGCGACGTTCTTTTTAACTTTTTTGCGTACGCGCGCTGCTGCGGCGCTGCTTTGTTGCTTAGCCATGGTCGTTTCCTATTATTTCTTAAGCGATTGTGCAGCTTTGCGCGGGCCCTTGCGGGTACGTGCATTGGTGCGTGTACGCTGGCCGCGGCAAGGCAGACCCTTACGGTGACGCATACCGCGGTAGCAACCCAAGTCCATCAAGCGTTTGATGTTCATGGAGATTTCACGACGCAGATCGCCTTCGACGATAAACGTGCCGACGGCTTCGCGCAGCTTTTCGAGCTCGCTGTCGTCGAGATCTTTGACCTTTTTATTGGTCGCGACACCCGTGCTGGCGCAGATTTTCTGCGAGCGTGGGCGGCCAATACCGTAGATGGCGGTTAAGCCGATAACGGTATGCTGATGATTTGGGATATTAACCCCTGCGATACGTGCCATTCGTTATTCCTCAATAAATAACGTTAAATTAACCTTGACGCTGCTTGTGACGTGGTTCCACGCAGATTACGCGGACAACGCCTTTGCGCTTGATGATCTTGCAGTTGCGGCAGATCCGCTTGACTGATGCGAGAACTTTCATTTTGCACTCTCTTATTGGTACTGATTGCTTCGATTATTAAAATGTTACTTGGTGCGGAACACGATCCGGGCCCGGCTCAGGTCATACGGCGTCAACTCCACCGTGACCTTGTCGCCGGGCAGGATGCGGATATAGTTCATCCGCATCTTCCCTGATATGTGCCCCAACACCACGTGTCCGTTTTCCAGCTTCACTCGGAATGTCGCATTCGGCAGATTCTCAAGAATCTCACCCTGCATTTGTATGACGTCGTCTTTTGCCATTCTGTCTGTGCAGTCCTGGGCGCTTATCGCGTCGGGATCCCGCCCTTGAAATTCGCCTTGCGCAGCAGCGATTCGTATTGCTGCGACATGACGTAGTTTTGTACCTGCGCCATGAAATCCATGGTCACAACCACAATGATCAAAAGGCTGGTGCCACCGAAGTAGAAAGGCACCTTCCATTGGGCTTGCATAAACTCAGGCAACAGACACACCAGCGTGATGTAAATCGCGCCAGCGAGCGTCAAACGCATCAGGATCTTGTCGATGTAGCGTGCGGTCTGGTCGCCGGGACGGATCCCGGGAACGAACGCGCCGCTCTTCTTCAAGTTTTCGGCCGTCTCTTTGCTGTTGAACACCAGCGCTGTATAGAAGAAACAGAAGAAAATGATTGCAACTGCGTACAGCAAAGCATGCATCGGTTCGCCAGGGCCCATCGATGCCGCCAGGTCCTTCAAGAATACGACCACCGGATTATCGCTGTCTCCACCCTTCGCGAACCATTCCACGATCGTCGCCGGGAACAGAATGATCGACGAGGCGAAGATCGGCGGGATCACGCCGGCCATGTTGAGCTTCAAAGGCAGGTGGCTGGTGGTGCCGCCGTACACTTTGTTGCCAACCTGGCGCTTCGCGTAATTGACCAGGATCTTGCGCTGGCCCCGTTCGACGAAGACGACAAACCATGTCACGGCAGCGATCAGGACGATGATCATCAGCGCGCCGAAGTTGCTGATCTCGTTGCGTTGTACCAAGCCAAGCAAGGAGGCCATCGCCGACGGCAAACCTGCGACGATACCGGCAAAAATGATAATCGAAATACCGTTACCAATGCCGCGTTCGGTAATCTGCTCGCCAAGCCACATCAGGAACATGGTGCCGGTCAACAGGGACACGACGGTCACGAACCGGAAGAACAGGCCCGGGTCGAGCACCAGTCCGGGCTGCGACTCGAGCATGACGGAGATGCCGAAAGCCTGGAACAGCGCCAGCACCACCGTGAAGTAGCGCGTGTACTGGGTGATCTTGCGGCGGCCCGCCTCGCCCTCTTTCTTCAGTGCTTCCAGCTGCGGCAGCACGATGGCGCCGAGCTGCATGATGATCGAGGCCGAAATGTAAGGCGTGATACCAAGCGCGAACACGGTGAAACGTTCAACTGCGCCACCCGAGAACATGTTAAGCATGCCCAGGATGCCGCCGGAGTTTTGCTCGAACAACGATGCCAGCTGCCCCGGATCAATCCCAGGAACTGGGATGTGCGTTCCGATCCGGTACACGACCAAGGCGCCGAGCAAAAACCACAACCGCCCCCAAGGAAAACCGGCAGCCGCACTTTTACCAAGTTGTGAATTAGTCGCCAATTTTTGCTCCGTTCAAGCGTTTAGCCGTCAACTCAGGCTACCGAGCCGCCAGCAGCTTCGATTGCCGCTTTCGCGCCTGCAGTCACTTTCAAGCCCTTGAGGTTCACCGCTTTGGTGATCTCGCCGGACAGGATCACGCGCACATCGCGCGCCAGCACTTGCAATACGCCCGCTTGCTTGAGCACCAGGATGTCGACATCGCCGACCGCCAGGTTGTTCAGGTCCGAGAGACGCACTTCAGCTTTGAACGTTGCGTTGAGCGACTTGAAACCACGCTTAGGCAGACGACGCTGCAAAGGCATCTGACCGCCTTCGAAACCAACCTTGTGGAAACCGCCCGAACGCGACTTTTGACCTTTGTGGCCACGGCCAGCGGTTTTACCGATGCCCGAGCCAATACCGCGACCAACGCGACGCTTGTAGTGCTTAGCGCCTTCTGCTGGCTGAATTGTATTCAATTCCATGATTTCTCCGTTCGCGAGGCCCTAGGGCTTACGCGACAACTTTAACGAGGTACGAGACTTTGTTGATCATGCCGCGCACCGATGGGGTGTCTTCCAACTCGGAGACCGAGTTGACGCGACGCAGACCCAGACCGCGCACGGTAGCGCGATGCGACTCGCGCGTGCCGATCAAGCCCATGACCAACTGAACTTTGAGTGTTTTGGTAGCTTTTGTCATTTTGTCCGCCTTAAGCCAGAATCTCTTCAACCGACTTGCCGCGCTTGGCGGCGATGTCGCTTGCAGTACTCATTTTCGACAAACCGTCCAATGTGGCACGAACCAGGTTGTAAGGATTCGACGAGCCCGTGGATTTCGCCACGACATCGGTCACGCCCATTACTTCGAAGATCGCGCGCATTGCGCCACCAGCGATAACGCCGGTACCAGGCTTGGCAGGCATCATCATGACTTTCGATGCGCCGTGCTGGCCGGTTACTGTGTGGTGCAAGGTGCCATTCTTGAGCGGAACCTTGATCAGGTTGCGACGAGCTTCTTCCATTGCTTTTTGCACGCCAACCGGCACTTCTTTCGATTTGCCCTTGCCCATGCCGATGCGTCCGTCGCCATCGCCAACGACGGTCAATGCTGCGAAGCCCATGATACGACCACCCTTGACCACTTTGGTCACGCGGTTGATCGCGATCATTTTCTCGCGCATGCCATCATCCGGCTTGTCGCTTTGCATTTTTGCTTGCATTTTTGCCATGACGATTCTTCCTTAGAACTTCAGACCGGCTTCACGCGCGGCTTCTGCCAACGCCTTCACACGGCCGTGGTAACGGAAACCGGAGCGGTCGAACGCAACTTCGGTAATCCCTGCTTTCAGTGCTTTCTCGGCGACGCGCTTGCCAACCAGTGCGGCAGCGGCGGCATTGCCACCCTTGCCGGACTTGCCTGCCAACTCGGCGCGCACTTCGGCTTCGGCGGTCGAGGCCGAAACGATGATCTTTGCGTCCGGGCTGATCAGGCTGGCGTAAATGTGCAGGTTGGTGCGGTGCACCGACAGGCGATTTACTTTCATCTCCGCAATCTTGATGCGGGTCTGGCGTCCACGACGCAGACGTGATTCTTTCTTGTCCATGGTCAGCCTTATTTCTTCTTGGTTTCTTTAAGCTTAACCACTTCGTTCGCATAGCGAACGCCCTTGCCCTTGTAAGGCTCAGGGGAGCGGTAAGCACGCACTTCGGCAGCGACTTGGCCGACCTGTTGACGATCGATACCCTTGATCAGGATTTCGGTCGGCGTCGGGGTGGCGCAGGTCACGCCGGCTGGCATCGAATGCACAACCGGATGCGAGAAACCCAGCGAGAGGTTCAGCTTGTCGCCGGCGGCTTGGGCCTTGTAGCCCACGCCCACCAGGGACAGCTTCTTCTCGAAGCCTTTGGTCACGCCGGTCACCATATTGTTGACCAGGGCACGCAGGGTGCCGGACATCGCATTCGACTCACGGCTGGCGTCGACCACGTCGAACGTCAGGGTGCCGCTGTTGTTTTCAACTTTTACGAGGCCATTGAGGGGCTGAACCAGCGAACCCAATGGACCTTTTACCGTGATCGCTGCCGCTGTGATCGCCACTTCGGCGCCAGCTGGTACAGCGATTGGCATTTTAGCTACTCGAGACATCGTCTACTCCTTAAGCCACGTAGCAAATAACTTCGCCGCCGACACCGGTGGCGCGCGCTTTGCGGTCAGTCATGACACCTTGCGGGGTCGACACGATCGCCACGCCCAAGCCATTCATGACTGTAGGGATGTCATCTTTGCCCTTGTAGACGCGCAGTCCCGGACGGGACACGCGCTCTAAGCGCTCGATGACTGGACGGCCAACATAATACTTCAAACCGATTTTGAGTTCCGCTTTGCCACCGGTGGCGGTGACGGCGAAATCTTCAATGTAACCCTCGTCCTTGAGGACGTTGGCAATCGCTACTTTGACTTTCGACGATGGCATGGCCACGGTCGTTTTTTGTACGCCTTGTGCGTTGCGAATGCGGGTCAGCATATCGGCGATAGGATCGCTCATACTCATTGCATATTCTCCTATTACCAGCTTGCTTTAGTCATACCCGGAATTTCACCACGCATGGCGAATTCACGGAGCTTGATACGACCCAGACCGAATTTACGGAATGTGCCACGTGGACGACCGGTGATCGCGCAGCGGTTACGCTGGCGGGACGGTGCCGAGTTGCGCGGCAGTGCCTGCAACTTCAGACGAGCCTCATAACGTTCTTCTTCCGACTTGGACTGGTCATTAATGATGACCTTCAGAGCGGCACGCTTCGGGGCGAATTTCTCCACCAGGTCTGCACGCTTCTGTTCGCGGTTAATCAGTGCTAGTTTTGCCATGATCTCAGTTTCTGAACGGAAATTTAAAGGCGGCGAGGAGTGCTTTCGCTTCGTCGTCGGTCTTGGCGGTTGTCGTAATGCTGATATTCAAACCACGCAACACGTCAATCTTGTCGTACTCGATCTCAGGGAAAATGATCTGTTCCTTGACACCGATGTTGTAGTTGCCGCGGCCATCGAACGAACGGCCATTGACACCACGGAAGTCACGCACGCGCGGCAGGGCCACGGTGATGAAACGGTCGAGGAACTCGTACATGCGAGCGCCGCGCAGCGTCACCATCGTGCCGATCGGGTAGCCTTCACGGATCTTGAAACCGGCGATCGCCTTGCGGGCTTTCGTGGTAACCGGCTTTTGGCCGGCGATCTTGGTGAGGTCGCCGACGGCGTGCTCGATGATCTTCTTGTCCGCGATCGCTTCGCCAAGGCCCATGTTCAGGGTGATCTTGGTCAGGCGCGGGACTTCCATTGCCGATTTGTAGCCAAATTTGGCGACCAGGTCGGCAACGACCTTATCTTTATAAAACTGCTGGAGACGGGCCATGATTAAACCTTCACTACTTCGCCGGACGACTTGAAGACGCGGACTTTTTTGCCGTCAACGTCTTTGAAGCCTACGCGGTCTGCCTTGCCAGTCGCTGCATTGAACAATGCAACGTTGGACACGTGAATCGGCATTGTCTTATCGACGATACCACCAGTTACGCCGGTCATTGGGTTAGGCTTGGTCGCTTTTTTAGCGATGTTCACGCCTTCAACCACGACATGCTCAGCATCGATGCGTTGCTGAACAACACCGCGCTTGCCCTTGTCTTTCCCGGTCAGTACGATGACTTCGTCGTTTTTACGAATCTTATCCATTACGACTCCTTACAGGACTTCAGGTGCCAGGGACACGATTTTCATGAACTTTTCAGTGCGCAGTTCGCGCGTGACTGGTCCAAAAATACGGGTACCGATCGGTTCCAGCTTGGCGTTGAGCAGTACGGCAGCGTTGCCGTCGAACTTCACCAGGGAGCCGTCTTGGCGGCGCACACCTTTAGCGGTGCGCACAACCACAGCGTTATAAATTTCACCTTTTTTGACACGGCCACGTGGCGCAGCGACCTTGATGGTCACCTTGATAACGTCGCCAATGCCAGCATAACGGCGCTTGGAACCGCCCAATACCTTGATGCACATAACTTCTTTGGCACCGGTATTGTCGGCTACTTCGAGCCGGCTTTCAGTTTGAATCATAGTATTCTCTTTCCCAACTTAAGCCGAAGAATCCCCACAATGTGGGCCTGCGGTCAGTCTTGGTCCCGCCGACCGCGCCTAGCTGGCACTGCCGATTGGGTGATGGACTTTCCAAAAACTTACGTTGCAGACCGCTGCCACCGGGGTGACTGGAATAACACGGCGATACATGAACGAAGCCCGCTAGTATCGCAGAATACTGGCGGGCCCGCAAGGACTTTCTTTCGGGTACGGGACCGGGCGGCTTTGCATTGCAAAACCGCCGCGCCCCCTGCTCCCTGTATTTTCAGGGCCGTTGCCGGCCCCGATCAACGCATTTAGATCACCTGGGCTGCTTGCACAACGCGGGTAACGGTCCATGCCTTGGTCTTGGAGATCGGGCGACCTTCCTGGATCTCGACGGTGTCACCCATCTTGACCGTGTTGCCTTCGTCATGCGCGTGATACTTGTTCGAGCGCATGATGATCTTGCCGTACAGCGGGTGCTTGACGTGACGCTCGATCAGGACGGTGACCGTCTTGTCCATCTTGTCGGACACCACTTTACCGACCAAGGTGCGCTTCAGGGCGACTTTAGTTGTTTCGGTCATTTGGCATCCTTCGAGTTCATAACAGTCTTCACACGCGCGATATCGCGGCGACCCTTCTTGATTTGCGAAGTATTAGTCAGCTGTTGCGTAGCGATTTGCATGCGCATGCCGAACTGGGCCTTCAACAATTCGTTCAACTCTTTTTGGAGAGCTGCCTGGTCTAAGCCGCGGAGTTCTTTTGCTTTCATTTACAACCCCTTTTATTGGCCAACTTGGCGGATGACAAAAGTCGTCGCCAGTGGCAGTTTGGCGGCGGCCAGACGGAACGCTTCCCGGGCCAGCGTCTCGTCGACGCCGTCCATTTCGTACAGTACCTTGCCTGGCTGAATCTCAGCGACGTAGTACTCCGGGTTACCTTTACCGTTACCCATACGGACTTCAGCTGGCTTGTTCGAAATTGGCTTGTCCGGAAAAATACGGATCCAAATACGACCACCGCGCTTGATGTGACGGGTCATGGCACGACGAGCTGCTTCGATCTGACGTGCTGTGATACGGCCGCGGGCGACTGCCTTCAGACCGAATTCACCGAACGAGACAGCGGTGCCGCGTGAATGCGAAATGCCGGTGTTACGGCCTTTCTGCTCTTTACGATACTTCCTGCGTGCTGGTTGCAGCATGATTATTCTCCTGCTTTCTCAGCTGGTGCAGCAGCGGCGGCCACGGTCGGCTTGACGGCAGCGCGAACACGTGGAGCGCCAGCAGGTGCGGCTGGGGTTGTACCTTCAGGACGACGGGCGCCAGGTGCGGCACCGGCTGGGCGCGGACGGCCAGCTGGCTTGCCATCGTCGCGGCGCGGGCCGCGGCTCTTCTTGTCGTCGGCCGGGGTATCGATGACTGGTGCGTCGCCGTTCGGCGCGCGGTCACCCTTGTACACCCAGACCTTGACGCCGATGATGCCGTAGGTCGTTGCTGCTTCGCTGGTACCGTAGTCGATATCAGCGCGCAGGGTGTGCAGAGGCACGCGGCCTTCGCGATACCACTCTTTACGCGCGATTTCGATGCCGTTCAGACGGCCCGACGACATGATCTTGATACCGAGGGCACCGAGGCGCATTGCGTTTTGCATTGCGCGCTTCATTGCACGGCGGAACATGATCCGTTTTTCGAGCTGCTGGGCGATCGAGTCGGCGATGAGCTGCGAGTCGATTTCCGGCTTGCGGATTTCTTCGATATTGACGTGCACGGGCACACCCATGATCTTGGTCAGGGCCGACTTCAGTACTTCGATGTCCTCGCCTTTTTTACCAATGACCACGCCTGGGCGCGAGCTGTAGATCGTGAAGCGCGCGTTCTTGGCAGGACGCTCGATGACGATGCGGCCAACCGAAGCGTTCTTCAGTTTCTTTTTCAGGAACGCGCGCGCCTTGAGGTCCTCGTTGAGCATTTGGGCAAAGTTACCATTGCCCGCGTACCAACGCGACGCCCAGTTACGGGTTACTGACAGGCGAAAGCCTGTTGGATGAATCTTCTGTCCCATCGTGACCCCTTAGTTACCGACAGTCACGTAGATGTGACAGGATTGTTTCGAGATACGATCGCCCCGGCCTTTAGCGCGTGCAGTGAAGCGCTTCAGGATCGGGCCCTTTTCAACGTAGATCTGGACGACTTTCAGCTCGTCGATGTCAGCGCCATCGTTGTGCTCGGCGTTCGCGATTGCGGACTCGAGCACTTTCTTGATGATCGTTGCACCTTTTTTAGGGCTGAATTGCAAAATGTTGAGTGCTGCGTCAACCTTTTTGCCGCGGATCAGATCAGCAACCAGACGGCCCTTTTGGTCCGACAGGCGCACACCTTTGAGGATAGCTTTGGTTTCCATTATTTCTTCGCCTTCTTGTCAGCGGCATGGCCCTTGAACGTGCGGGTCAGTGCGAATTCGCCGAGCTTGTGACCAACCATGTTCTCCGAGATATACACCGGCACGTGCAGCTTGCCGTTGTGTACCGCGATCGTCAGGCCGATGAAGTCTGGCGAGATCGTCGAACGGCGCGACCAGGTTTTAACCGGCTTTTTGTCTTTGTTCGCTTGCGCGGTCTCGACTTTTTTCACCAGGTGGGCGTCTTGGAACGGCCCTTTTTTCAATGAACGTGTCATGTCTTATCCTTATTTCTTGCCGCGGCGTGAGACGATCATCGAAGTCGTGCGCTTGTTGCGGCGCGTCTTCTTACCCTTCGTCTGTTGGCCCCATGGCGACACTGGATGACGACCAGCTGCAGTTTTACCTTCACCACCACCGTGCGGGTGATCGACCGGGTTCATGACCACACCGCGGACGGTAGGACGAACACCGCGCCAGCGCATCGCGCCAGCCTTGCCGATCTTGCGCAGGCTGTGCTCGGCGTTGCCGACTTCGCCTACCGTCGCGCGGCATTCGATGTGGACGCGGCGAACCTCACCCGAGCGCAGGCGGACCTGGGCGTAGGTGCCTTCGCGCGCCATCAGCACCACACCAGCGCCGGCGGTACGGGCCATCTGGGCGCCCTTACCTGGCAGCATCTCGACGCAATGCATCACGGTGCCGACTGGGATGTTACGGATAGGCAGGCAATTGCCCGACTTGATAGGCGCCTCCGAACCGTTCATCACCGAGTCGCCAACGGACATGCCCTTGGTTGCGATGATGTACTGGCGCTCGCCGTCCGCATAGCACAGCAGGGCGATGTTCGCGGTACGGTTTGGATCGTATTCGATACGCTCGACCTTTGCCGGAATGCCATCCTTCTGACGCTTGAAGTCGATCAGGCGATAGTGCTGCTTATGACCACCGCCGATGTGGCGGGTGGTGATGTGGCCGTTGTTGTTACGGCCGGCAGTTTTCGATTTCTTTTCAACCAGGGCTGCGAACGGGCGACCTTTGTACAGGTCCGGGTTCACAACCTTCACCATGCCGCGACGGCCTGGTGAGGTTGGTTTCATCTTTACGAGTGCCATTATTTAGCCTCCTCGGAGAAGTTGATTTCCTGGCCAGGCTTGAGGCACACGAAAGCACGCTTGGTATGGTTGCGACGGCCATTGAAACGGCCCGAACGCTTTTGCTTACCTTCGCGATTGGCTGTCTGGACCGACAGGACTTCAACCTTGAACAACAGTTCAACGGCTGCCTTGATCTCAGGCTTGGTCGCATCCGGCAATACGCGGAACACGATCTGCTCGTTCTTTTCCGCGACCATGGTGGCCTTCTCGGAAATGACCGGCGCCTGGAGCACCTTCATCAGGCGCTCTTCGCTGAATTTCAATACGGCGCTCATGCGAACATCTCCTCGATCATGGCCAGTGCTGCTTTGGTGACCACGATTTTTTTGTAGAACACCAGCGACATCGGGTCAGCGTGACGTGGCTCGACGACGAGCACGTGCGGCAGGTTGCGCGATGCCAGCAGCAGGTTTTCTTCGAGCTTGTCGGTGATGATCATGACCGATTCCAGACCCATGCCCTGCAGTTTTTGCGACAGCAGCTTGGTCTTCGGAGCATCGATGCCCATGGTCTCGACCACAACCAGACGCTCTTCGCGTGCCAGCTGGGACAGGATCGAGCAGATACCTGCGCGATACATCTTTTTGTTCACTTTGTGGGTGAAGTTCTCTTCGGGCGAATTCGGGAAAATCCGTCCGCCGCCGCGCCACAGTGGCGACGACGACATACCAGCACGCGCGCGGCCGGTACCTTTTTGGCGCCATGGCTTTTTCGTCGTGTGGTGAACTTCTTCACGGTCTTTTTGCTTGCGGTTGCCGCTACGTGCGTTGGCAGCGTAGGCGACCACGATCTGGTGGATCAGGGCTTCGTTGTAGTCGCGGCCGAAAACGGTATCGGCGGCGGCAACGTTCGAACCTGCTTGTCCTTGCTCATTCAGAAGCTTGAGTTCCATAATTAAGCTCCCTTCTGTGCTTTGGATTTAATGGCTGGCGAAACGATCACCTGGCCATTTTTCGCACCTGGTACGGCGCCTTTGACCAGCAACAGCTGACGGTCGGCGTCGATACGGGCGATTTCGAGATTTTGGATCGTGCGGTTGACGTCACCAAGGTGACCGGTCATGCGCTTACCAGGGAAAACGCGACCTGGATCTTGCGCCATACCGATGGAGCCTGGCACGTTGTGCGAACGGGAGTTACCGTGGGTAGCGCGACCGGAAGAGAAGTGGTAACGCTTGATGACGCCGGCGTAGCCCTTACCAATCGTGACACCCTGCACGTCGATCTTTTGACCGACTTCGAACAGCGAGGCGGCGACGACGTCGCCAGCTTTCAGTTCGGCAGCTTTAGCTGCGTCCACGCGGAATTCGCGCAGCATGGTCCCGGCTTCCACACCAGCTTTGGCGTGATGACCCGCAGTGGCACTGTTCACGCGGGATGCGCGACGTTGACCGAAAGCGACCTGAACAGCGGAATATCCGTCTGTTTCAGGAGTTTTGATTTGCGCAACACGGTTGTTCGACACGTCCAGCACGGTTACAGGAATTGAATCCCCTTCGTCCGTGAAGATGCGCATCATACCAACCTTGCGACCGAGAAGGCCTAGGCTCATTTTTTCTCCATTCCCACCTGCGATTGGGCGGGGCTGACTGTTTAACTACCAAGTAATGGACGGATTCAAAAAGGACGAATCCATACCGAAGCCGGCAAGTATAACCTGCAAAAGGGGTTGACGCAACATCTGTGTTGGGGGTATGTCGGGTTTTGCGCGAAGTATTTTGCGTAAAACTTGTGCAAGTGGAAAGGCGCCCGGAGCCGGCGGCGCGTCCCCGGCAAAAGAGGCGGGAATCTTGCCTTAAAGGCCAGTCGGAGCCGCCCGGCGGCCATGGATGCGGCGCTTCAATTGCGACCAGCGCCACATTGCCAGCAGCACGCAGGCGCCGATGACGAGCGCGGCGAAGATGGACATCCATGCCATCAGGAACGCGAACTGCACTGCCTGGGCGGCGGCGTCGCCGGGGCGCGCGTGGCGCGTCAATGCCGACATCGCATCGAGGAACCAGCCCGACAGCGGCGCGGGAAGCACGCCGACGGCGCCCCAGACCCAGTCGGCCTCGGCGACCAGGGACGCCGCGCACCAGCTCGCCCCAAGCGCGCACAGTGCGGCGAGGGCGGCCAAGCGGAGCTTTGTGATCATCGGCAGCGCCATCGCGGCATCCTTTTAGTTGGCGGTGTGGGATCGGGGGCGCCGCGGCCGGCCACGCCCTCCTCCATATCAGGTCAGCCGGACACCGGCGCGGCGGCCGGCGACTGCGCGACGGCGGCCGCCGCATTCGACCGGGCGACCTGGTACCAGTCGACCTTGCGGGTCGCGACCATCAGCCCCGCGAGCAGCGCGAACAGCAGCAAACTGCCCAGCACGAGCGCGTTGTTCTCCGAAATCAGCAGGCCGTACAGCGCCGCGTAGAGCAGGCCGAGCGCGGCGCCGAAGCCCATGCCGCGCTTCCCGTCGCGCAGCACGGCGGCAAGGTAGAAGCCGATCAGCACCACGCAGACGATGGTGGCGATCACATAGGCGAGGCCGAAGGCGATGTGCTCCGACAGGCTCACCAGCAACAGGAAGAACAGCACCAGCGCCAGCCCGACCAGCAGGTACTGGATCGGGTGTACCGGCAGTTGCTTGAGCACCTCGAACAGGAAGAAGGCGGCGAAGGTCAGCGCCACGAACAGCAGGCCGTACTTGGTGGCGCGCTCGGCCATCGAATAGACGTTGATCGGCTCGATGAAGCCGACCCGGAAGCTGTCGAGGCCGGCCACGCCCCTGGCGCCCCCGGCGTTCTCGAGCAGCGTGAACTGGCCCTGCGCATCGGTTGCCAGGGAAGAAATGTTCCACTGCGCCTTGAAGCCGTTTTGGCCGATCACGCGGTTCGCGATCTCGGGCAAAAAATTGCCGCCAAACTGGGGGTGCGGCCAGTTCGAGCCCAGTTTGACCGCGTTGTTCTTGGCGATCGGCACGAAGCTCAGGCGCTCGATGCCATCGAGCCTGAGCTGGAACGAGAACGGCAGGCGGGCGTCATCTAGCAACTGGTCGGGCGCGATGCTGGCGTGCAGCCCGCTCTTGCTCGCGTTGAGTCCGGTGCCGGCCCGGAATTCCGCCTCCTGGGTGCCGAGCTGGAGGGTCGGGATGTTTTTTATTCCGCGCACGTCGTCGATCGCCAGCGCGACGAATGGCTTGCCCCAGGTGATGGTCGAGGTCGGCGAATTGCGCGCGAGGTCGGCGCCGGCCGGCAGCACGAAGTCGCCCTTGAAGCCGTGCCGCCCGCCATACACGAGCACCTTGTGGATGCCGCGATAGCGCCGTTCGATCAACACCTCGCCGGCGACCTGCAACTCGTTCGGGTACACGATCTGGCGCCGGTCGACGCTGCGCTTCTCGAGCCTGACCGTGGTGACGCCCTTTTCGGTCTCCTCGACCTTCTCGACGTAGTCCTCGGTGTAGGGGCGCACCAGGATCGGGCCGACCACGGTTTGCTCGCGCACGTTCTCGGCGGCGATGCCGGCGACGGCCTGGGCGCGGAACTCGCCGCGTTGCCCGATGGTCTCGTCGATCATCCCCAGCGGGATGAGGATGAGCAGCATCAGGCCGAGGATGAACAGAATTTTGAACAACAGGGTTTTTTGCATGGCGACGGCTCCGGTAGTGGTGTCGCCAGTGTGGGCAGCGTCTATGCGGCCTTGATGTGTTCTGTGTGAAGGGGGCAAGTATTTTTCCGCGCTTGGCCGCCCCAAGCCATATCTTGCCATTCAAAAAAGTATGAATAGGGGCGCGGCCATGCGATTTTGAATAGCGCGGGCCCAAAACAGACCTTACGTCCTCATTTCTCCTGCGCGATCCAGCGCTTCACGTCAGCTTCGACGATGGCCAGGGGCCGCCCTCCCCCGCCGAGGACCACCGCGTGGAATGCCGGCAGGCTGAACTTGGGGCCAAGCGCCAGTTCGGCCTCCTGGCGCAATTGGCCGATCTTGAGCGAGCCGATTTTGTAGGCCAGCGCCTGTCCCGGCCATGCCATGTAGCGATCGATCGCGTTGGAAGCGACCGCATCGGTGTAGCCATTGGTCTCCTTGAGATAGTCGATCGCCTGTCCGCGCGTCCAGCCCTTGGCGTGCAAGCCGGTGTCGACCACCAGCCGCGCGGCGCGCAGCAACTCGTCGTTCAGGTGGCCGAAGTACTGGTCGGGCTGGTCAAACAATCCCATCTCCTTGCCCAGGCTTTCCGCGTACAACGCCCAGCCCTCGACAAAGGCGTTGTGGAACCCGAACTTGCGGAAGTCGGGCAGCTCCAGCTCTTGCTGCAGGGAGAGCTGGAAATGGTGGCCGGGGCTGCCCTCGTGGAGCAGCAAGGTCGTCATTTTGGTGCTCTGGTACTGGGTCGGGTCGTTGACGACCGACCAGAAGATGCCGGGCTGCCTGCCGTCCAGGCTGGGCGGGGAATAGTGGTCGGACGCGGTGGCGCGCGTGAGCTCCGGCTCCAGCCGTTGTTCGAGCGGCGCCTTGGGCCGCAGGCTGAACAGCGCCTCCAGCTTGGGCTCGACCTCCAGGTTGCGTTTTGTGTACCAGTCGATGATCTCCCCGGCGGTTTTGAACGGCCTGTACTTGGTCTGCGATCCGGCCCACTTGGCCAGGCCCGCAGGCGCGCCGTCATAGCCCATCTTCGGCCCGACCACCGCAAACTCGGCCTGGATGCGCGCCACCTCCTTGAGTCCGATCTCGTGAATCTGCCCGGGGGTGAGCTTGGTCGTGGTCGACGCCTCGGCGTTGAACGCATACCAGGCCCGTCCGTTGGGCAGCGCGCCGCGGCCGGCGCTGGCGCGGGCGGCCGGCAGGTACTCGGTTTCAAGGAAGGCGGCCAGCCTGCGCGCGGCCGGGTTCACGTTTTTTTCGATCTCGGCGCGGTATTGCCCGGTCAGCGCGCGCTTCTCGGCGGCCGAAAACGATGTCGGAAAATTCCTGATCGGCGCGTAGAAAAGACTGGTCTCGGGCGCGGCGCTGACCAGCTTGCGGTACTGTGGAATGGCCGCGGCCACCACCGCTTTCGGCAGCACGACGCCGGTCCTGATCCCTTCGCGCATATTGCTCACCGCCTGGTCGAGCCAGGGAGCCAGTTCCCTCAGGCGCGCCAGAAAATCGCCATATTCACCCGGCGTCGAGATCGGTTGCGCGGTCTGTCCGGCCGCCAGGCTCGCAAAATACAGCGGCGGAGAAAACATCATCTGATCGATCGGCATCAAGTGGTCCGGGAACTGTTCGGACGCGATTTCCTCCCTGATCTGGTAGGCGAGGATGTCGTAGCTCGTCAGGTCGGCTGCGCCCAGCTTCGCTTTCGGGATCGCGTCCAGCCGTTTCTGGAGGCTGCGCATGCCTGCGAAATGGCGCTTGCGCTCTTGTGGCGCGATACCCAGGCCGATTTTGCGGTTGAAACGCGGATCACCCCACATCGTCGACCACAACGGCGCTTTCCGGGCACTGGCTGCATAAAACTCATCACCGAGCTTCTTCAGCGTGACCGCCTCTGGGCGCGGGGCGCTATCGGACACGGCCGGGTTTTGACGCGGCGCCGCATGCGCCAGGGGCATACAAGCGAACAGGCAGGCGGCACTGATGGCAGCCAGGGGGCGTTGCATCATGGTTTTACTTTCTTTGGGGGTCGGGCAATAATCTGCACAAATAATAGTCGATATTGTATAGACAATGTCGACTTGATTGACAGGCGTCACTGGCCTGCAGCTCTGGCTCTGAGCGGCACACCCGCCGCGGGAGTAAAGCTATGGGCACCAAAGTTACCGGCGAGAACGCGGCAAAGAATGCATCGGCCGTATTGGCGAGCAAATCCACCGGAGCCCCGTCGAAAACGGCGGCCGGCAGCACGCTCTCGCAAACCTCCACGACCAACACCACCTCACCCGAAGCGGCGAGCGCCGCCTCCAAGGTCTTGCGCGACGGACGCACCAGCGCGGCGTCGAAGAGCGCGGCCGGTTCGGCGCTGGCGCAAAGTGGCGACGCCAAGAAATAGGATGCGGGCGGCCCGGCGCGCCCTCAGGCGCTGACGGGAAGCCGCAGCCTGGCGCAGGCGCCGCCGTCGGCATGGTTGCCGACCTCGACCGTCCCGCCGTGCAGCGCCATCACCTCGCGCACGAAGGGCAGGCCCAGCCCCGTGCTTTTGGCGCCGTGCGGGCGCTGCAGGGAATAGAAGCGCTCGAACAAACGCGCCTGCGCGTACTCGGGAATGCCGGCGCCCTGGTCGCGCACCACGATCACCGCCTGCCCGTCGACGCGTTCGACGTCAAGCGCGATGCTGCTGCCCTCGGGCGCGAAATCGGCGGCGTTGTCGAGCAGGTTGCCCAGCGCCTGGCGCAGCAGCAACTCGTCGCCCCGCACCGTCAGCTCCTGCGCGCGCACCACCAGCGTGAGCCGGCGCGCCGCCAGCGTCAGCGACAGGTCGGTCCGCGCCAGCGCCACCAGCTTGTCCAGCGACACCGGCTCCGGCGCGCCCAGGCGCTGCTGTTTTTCCACCCGCACCAGCGCCAGCAGCTTGTCGATGAGCTGCTTCTGGCGCGCGTTCTGGTTCAAAATATTTCCCAGGAAGTGCTTGCGCTCGGCCTCGGGCATGTCCTCCTGCATCAGTTCGGCCGAACCCTGGATCGCCGCGATCGGGCTTTTGAGTTCGTGGGCCAGCGTGTGCATGAGCTCTTCGACATACTCCTTGCCCTCGAGCTGGTGGCGCATCGACTCGAGCGCGCGCCCGAGCGTGCCGATTTCGTTGTTGCCGAGCGGCGGCAGCGCCGCTTTCTTCCCGGCCTCGACGTCGGCGATATAGCGCATCAGCTTGCGCAGCGCGTGCGTGAGCCAGAACGCGAAGGCGCAGCCGATCAACAGCGACAGGCCGAGCAGCAGCGCGCCGCGCTGCAGGATGATCTTGCGGCTGCGCTCGACGAAGGGCTGGACCGTCGCGTTCGGCTTGGACACCGTCAGCACGCCGATGATTTGCGGGCCGTCCATGATCGGCGCGGCCACGTGCATGACGGTGCTGTTGTCGTCGAGCGGGTTGGCGCGCGTGCTGCGCGCGCCGTACTCGCCGCGCAGGGTGCGCTTGACGTCGTTCCATTGCGAATAGTCGCGCCCGACGGCGCGGCCGAACGAATCGAAGCGCACGATGCCCTGGGCGTCGGTGATGGTCACGCGGTAATTGAGCGCGCGCTTGGCGTGGCCGGAGATGTTGACGTCGATCTTGCGCCGTTTATACGACTGTATGCGCTCGAGCATGGTCGATTCGCCGAGCTTGCCGGCCTTGACGTCGTCGGCCACGAGCAGCGCCAGCAGGTAGGCGGTGTCGACCAGCGTGTCCTCCATCGTCGCGCGCACGCCCGGCTTGACCTGCTCGACGAACACATAGAGCAGGAACCACGCGGCGACCCCGACGATCGCGAAATAGCCGAGCAGGATGCGCAGGCCGATCTTCATGCCTTGGACAGGCTGTAGCCCATGCCGCGGTGGGTGTGGATCGGGTCGAACCCGGGGTCGACCGCGCGCAGCTTGGCGCGCAGCGACTTGACGTGGGCGTCGACGGTGCGCTCGAGCGTGTCGGCGGCGTCGGCCCAGACCCGGTCCATCAGTTGCGAGCGCGACAGCACATGCCCCGGGTGCTCGGCGAGCGCGAGCAGCAGCAGGTACTCGTAGCGCGTCAGCTCCAGCGCCCGCCCGCAATAAATGACGCGCGCCTCCTGGGGCCGCACATCGAAGCGCTCGGGCGCGGCCGCCGGCGGCTGCGGCTGCGGCTGCTGCGGCGGCGGCGCCAGCCGGCGCAGCACGACGCGGATGCGGGCGACCAGCTCGCGCGGCGAAAACGGCTTCGTCACGTAGTCGTCGGCGCCGATCTCGAGTCCGACGATGCGGTCGATCTCGTCGCTGCGCGCGGTCAGGAAAATCACCGGGACGTTGCAGAACTGGCGCAGTTGGCGGCACACCTCGAAGCCGTTCATGTCCGGCAGCCCGACATCGAGCACGATCAGGTCGGGCAGCTGCGCGGCCGGCGCGCGCATGGCCTCGAGCGCCTCCATGCCCAGCGTCAGGTGGCGCGGCGCGAAGCCGTCGGTGCGCAGGGCGTACGCGATGCTGTCGGCGATCGCGCGCTCGTCCTCAACAATCAAAATGGTCTGTGGCATCGGCGCTCCTAGGCGTGGCGGGGCGGGGCGCCGGCGTGGGCGCGGCGCCGCCGGGGCGGCACCAGCACCCAGCTCAGCGCGACCAGGGCGACGAGCACGAAAACCCAGGGCGGCGCCGTGAAAAACAGCAGCTTGCCGAGCCAGTGGGCGATGAAGTCGCCCTCGGCCACGATCTGGCCGCCGCGCTCGCGCAAGCAGTGCTCGAGCGTCGTCAGCGGGCACATGATGCCGAACCACGACTGCAACGCGACATAGCCGATGGTCGCCAGGTGCAACAGGCGCAGCGGCAGATTGCGCACCCAGGCCCAGCGGCGCGCGCCGCCGACCAGGATCAGCGGCAGGCCCGGCACGACGAACAGCACCACCCCCGCATGCAGCATCAGCACGCCGTCGGCGAGCAGCGGGTACCAGCTTGATTCTTGCGCCATGACTATCTTCTACTGGTTGACCATCTGCACCACGAACAAGCGCCCGCCCGGCTTCTTGGACGTGAGCAACTGCGTGCCGTCCTCGATCAGCACCTTGCCGCCGATCGGGATCACGGCCTTGCCGGCGACCTCGGTCAGGTCGTGCATGCCCTCGTTGATCAGATACCAGGACCCGAGATGGAAGAGAAAATAGCCGACCCGCTTCTTTTGCTCGGGCGTGAGCCGCTCGTTGGGCGAGACGTCGCGGTCGATGTGCCACTGGAACAAGGACTGGTTGGTGTAGACCATGAGCCGGTGGTTGTCGGGCCGGAACGCGCCCTCGGAGCGCGACGAGTACAGGTTGAGCACCGGCAGCGGCCCGACGAACTGGGTGCGGCAGAACGGGCACACGGGCTTGGTCTTGTTGTCGAACACAAACCACTTTTGCTCGCACGCCTTGTTGGCGCACGGCTGCAGCAGATCGACCGTCTTGACCAGCGCGCGCTCCCAGTCGTCGGACGAGGGGCGGCTGGCCGGGTCCTGCAAACCGGTGGTGAAGGCGCGCGCGAACAGCTCGCTCAGATACGGCCCGGTGACCTGGTACGGCAGGCGCTCGGTGTCCTTCCATGGCAGCTCGTAGGGCTTGACGTGGGCCAGCTTGATGCGGTTCGAGGCGTCTTGCGGGTCCTCGATGAACAGCGCCTTGGCGCCCATCGCCAGTTCCTCGTCCTTGTGCGGGTCGTGCATGTCATGGATCTTGTCGCCGCGCAGCGGATGGCGGAACAGCAGGTACATGTAGATCAGCACGGCCAGCGCGTGGCGGTCGGTGCTGATCGAGGGCAGCTTGCGCGCCGGGTCCTCGCGCGGCAGGTGGGCCGTCATCACGCACTCGGGCGCGATGAAGTCGGGGGTGCCGACCACGTCTGGCGGAAACTTGCCAGGCACCACCAGGCCGTCGATGTCGATCAGGCAGGCGCGCCCCGTGGTCGGGTCGATCAGCACGTTCTTGTAGCTCAGGTCGGAGTGCGCCAGGCCGGCCGCGTGCATGCGGCGCACGGCGCGCGCGATCATGAGGCACAGCTTGATCTGCATCATCCAGTCGCCGAGCTCGCGCGGGTCGAGGAATTTGTTGCGGTTGGAGGGGGACGAGAACCACTTGCCCTCCTTCTCGCGGCCCTGGATGCCGAGCATGTCGTTGTTGCGCGAGCCGAACTTGAAGAAGAAGTCGCTCTCGTAGAACGGCGCGACCACGCCCACGCGGCCGTTGTGCTCGATCGTCGTGGTGGGCCAGCAGAACAGTTTTTTCCAGTACTCGCCGCCCGGCTGGTTCATGATCCGCTCGCGGTAGGTGCCGGTGATCACGGCCAGCCGTTCACGCAGCGCGGCGTCGGCCTTGCCGCGGAAGAAGGCGACCACGTAGTCGCGGTTGGGCGAGAAATACACGTCCTTCATGCCGCCCGAGGCTTTCATCTCGTCGACAAACTCGACAGTGGAGCCATCGGTGGCGGTGACGGTGACGATCTTTGGCATTAGCTGGCTTCCTGTGGGGCGTGCGGGTAAATAAGCGGGTGGATGATCGGGCAAATAAGCGCGATGGTGCGGTCGTCGTGGTTGCCTGGCGACCAAAAATCGAGCCACGACAACAGTTTTTGCTCCTCGCCTTGGGCCGCGCCCGACAAATCGACGGCCTGTCCGATATCGTCCCACAGCGCGTCCCAGACTGCCACGCGCGCGAGCTTGGCGTCGGTTTCGAACTTGGGGTCCGAGACGCCGTCGCTCATCAGGATCAGCGCGGTCGGCGCCTCGACCAGCGCGAAGCGGGTGCGCTTGACGAGCGCCTCCTGCGACACCTCGGCCGCCTCGAGGAAACGGGTCTGGCCCGAGAACTCGCCGCTGTCCACGTCGCCCAGCAAGATGACCTCGCGGCCCTTGCTGTAGACCCCGATGGCGCCGTCGCCGACCCAGTAGGCCACGCACAGGGTGCCGAACGGATAGCGCTTGCAGGCGGCGATTAGGGCGGTGCTGGCGAAGTCCCTGATAGTGGCCTCACTTCCGGCGTCGCTGTTGGCGCCCGCCTCGCGCACGATTTCCTTGACCCCGTAATAGGCCGCGTGGCCCACCGTGCCGAACAATTTGTAATGCAGGCCCTGGCGCGCGGCCTCGACCATGAGCGGGTCGGGGTCGAGGCGTTTCTCGCTCCAGGCCTCGGCGGCGGCGTCGATGGCCAGGCCCTCGGCGCCGTCGAGCGTGGCGCGCAGGTGCTTCATGGCCTCGTCGCAAATGATTTGCGCGCCGCGCCGCGAATAGCGCGCGCTGCCGGCGCCGTCGGCGACCACCGCCACATGCCAGCCCGACTTCGCGAGCGCGCCGAGGCTGAAGTCGTCGTCGCGGAAGCTCCCCACGTGGGCGTGCGAGCGCCCGCGCTTGCTCGCGGCGAGCATCCGGAAGCCGGCGCCCGCCTCGCTGGCGCAGGCCTCGTCGGGCTTCCAGTATTTGTCCTGGCGGTCGGACGGCAGGTTCTGCCACATCTTTTTCGGATCGGGATTGATGACCAGTTTCGCCGTCGACTGGCGCGGCGCCGCGTCCGGCTGGTACTGCAACAGGTAGCTGACGGCGATGTCGAACTCGCCCGCGACTTCCGGCGTGCCCGACAGCATGCCCGTGGCGAGGTCGGCGGTGAGGCCGAGTCCGTCGGGCAGCGTGATGCCGCACAGCGTGATCGACCTGCCCGGCGCCAGCTGCGGCTCGAGCGCGTGGGCATAGGCGTCGCCGGCGCGGCCGTTACGCAGGCGGAACACGAGCGCGGGCGCTGGGGCGGGCGCGGGTGGCGGCATAGGTGCGGGCGCGGCGATCGCGGCGACGGCGATTTCGGCCGCCGGCGCGGGCAAGCTATCGTCTGCGGCGGGATCTTCAGCGACCGGAACTGTGATGCCCGGATTCTCAGCGGCGGGATTTTCAGCGGCCGCATTTTCAACAACGTCAACAACGGCATCCTCGGCGGCGGGATCTGCGGCCGCGGCATTCCCGGCCGGCGCCGCGATCGCCTCGGGCGAGGATGGCGGCTCCGGCGGCAGGGCCGCATCAACGGACGCGGGCGCGGTCGCCGGGACTTCGGGCGGTGTGGCGGTTTTGAATTTCATGGGTTCGAGGACACTTTCTTCCGGCGTATTGTCGGATTTATATCTGGCCATTTGCTTGTCCAGATTTTGGTCGAACACATGGATCAGGTGGACGAACTCGCGGCTGTGCACGAACCGGTCGACCATCTGCTCGTCGGCGTCGGGGTCGGCGCGCAACAGGTGCGCGCGGGCATACAATCTTAAACGGTCGTCGACGACAGCCATCGCGCTTCCTAGCCGCGCGAACGGGCGACGTCGAAGCCGTCGTCGTCGCCGCCGCTGACAAAATTGCATTCCTTGGCGCAGGTCGGGCAGGTCGCGGGACCCTCGCCGCGGATGCACATGACCTGGCCGCAGTTGCACATGGCGAAGCCGATCGGGTTGCCGCAATGCGGGCAGCCGGGCGAGCCGATCAGCGAATCGGTGTGCACCGTGCGGATCATGGCGCGCTCGTCGGACAGCGCGTAGTAATCGCCCTCGAGCGCGTACACGCCGCTCAGGTTGTACACCGCCACGTTGAGCTGGATGCCGGGCCGGTTGACCAGCGGCGCCATCTTCTCGTACTTCATCAGGTAGGGCAGCTTGTTGTTGGTGCATTTGCCGGTCAGCACCACGAGGTCCTCGTCGACATTGATCGCCGTCTCCATCTCGTTGATGCGCTTGAGAATGGATTCGTCGAGCTTGGCCAGGTTCACGCCCGCGACCGGGGCCATCGCCACGCTGCGGCTTTGCGCCACCACCGACTTCGAGACCCAGTCGACGAAGCGCTTAAAGTCCTCGTCGTTGGCGGCGTCGAGCAGGATCACGTTCTCGGTGAGGCGGGTCAGCGTCTCGAGCGCGGCGTACTTGCCAACCCCGATCGCGACCAGCGTGACGCGCTTGGAAAAGTCCGCGTTCCAGCGCTTGAGGGCCGGCTCGATGTCGTCGGTCGGCTTGCCGTCGGTCATCAGGTAAACCACGGGACGCCAGTCGCCCTTTTGCTCGCTGGTGGTCTTGACCACCGAGCGTTCGATCTCGTCCATCAAATGGGTCAGCGCGGCGCCGAGCGAGGTGCCCGAGCCGACCGGCAGCCGGGGCGGGTAGTAGGCGGCCAGCTCGGTCAGCGGCGAGAGCGTGCGCGCCTTGCCCGCGAACACGATGGTCGACAGGAACACCGTCTCGAGCGCGTGCGGGTCGGTGCGTAGGCTCGAGACGAGCTGGTCGAGCCCCTGCTGGAGCTGGCGCAGGTTATCGCCCGCCATCGATTCGGACACATCCAACATCATGTAAATGGGCAAACGGCGCATGGTGGTTTTTCCTGGCGGAGTGATTGTTAGGGTCGCTGGCGGGGGCTTACAGGACGACTTGGACTTCGGGCGGCGGCGGCGGCAGGTCGGCGCTCTCGCCCGCGCCCGAGCCGGCGTTGGTGGTGCTGGTCGTCACCGCGACCGTGACCCACTGGAAGAAGCTCGAGAAGCTGCTGCTGTCCATGGTGTCGAGGCTGACGACGTTGTCGGTCAGCTGCTTGAGCTGGTCGGGCACGCTCTTGGGGCCGGCCGCGCAGGCGATGATCGAGCCGAAATGGGCTTGCTTGGCGCGCAAGCAGGCCTCGTTGTAGGCCTGGGTGTCGGACGGCTTGCCGTCGGTCATCACGAACAGCAGCGGGCGCCAGTCGCCCTTTTGCTCGGCGCTCGAGGTGCGCACTTCGCGCGCGACCTTGTCGCAGATGTAATTGAGGGCCTCGCCCAGGAAGGTCGGGCCCGACTCGGGGCAGACGATTTCGGGCAGCACCACGGCCTCGAGCGGCGTCATCGGCAGCACCTCGACCACCTTGCCGTCGAAGGTGATGATCGACAGGTGCACGCTTTCGAGCGCGAACGGGTTTTGCCGCAGCGATCCGAGGAACGATTGCAGGCCCACGTTGACGGCCTGGATCGGCTCGCCACGCATGGAGCCGGAAGTGTCTAAAGCAAGGTATACGGGAAGTCGACGAGCGCTCATGATGGCCTCAAAGTGGAAGTTGTGGAAGTTGTGGATGCGGGGGCGCGGCGCGCGCCTGGGCGGCGCGCGCGGGGTGGCCTGGCAGGACGGTCGGCGCGCCGATCAGAGCACCACGTTGACTTCGGGCGGCGGCGGCGGCAGGTCGTCGAGCCCCGTCGCGTCCTTCTTGGTCAGGTCGATCTTCTGGCTGGTCGTCGCGATCGAGGCGCTGACCCACTTGAAGAAGGCGGTGATGGTGCTGCTGTCGGCGGTGTCGAGCCGGACCACGGAGTCGGTGATGCGCTGCAACTCCTCGGTCCTGGCGGCCGGTCCGGCGGCGCAGGCGACGAAGGCGCCGATCTTTGCCTTCTTGATCGCGGCGATGCCGGCCGTCAGCTCGTCGGTCGAGACGCCGTCGGTCATCATGAACACGATCGGCTTCCAGTCGCCCTTCTGGTCGGCCGTGGTCTTGGCCACCTCGTTCCCGATCCGCTCGGCCAGCAAGGCCAGCGCCGCGCCCATCGAGGTCGTGCTGGAAGCCTTCAATTCGGGTATCTGGAACTGGCCCAGTTCGGTCAGCGGCACCACTTGCTGCGCCTTGTCGTTGAAGGTGATGACGGACAAATAGGCCGATTCGAGCGCGTGCGGATCCTGCCGCAGCGCCGACACGAGCGTCTGGATGCCATTGCGCACCGCTTCGATCGGCTCGCCGAGCATCGAGCCCGAGCAGTCGATCAACAGGTAGACGGGGAGTCTTCTCATGGTTTTTCCAGTTAAAAATAGAGCTTGTCGAGGGTTCTTGAAAACCCGGGCTTATGCGGCCCGCATAATTGGATCACGCTTGCGGTCCCGGCGAAAATCAAGCACGATGAATTTCCAAATCCCCTATGTACAGAAAATTCTTTAGGTACTATATTACTACCAAAAATTATTGGCCTGCAAATATGTTCCATTCGTAATCCCGATCAATCCAGACACCTCTAAAAGGCAAGCGCATGGCGATCTCCCTGCAAAAAGGCGGCAACGTCAACCTGAGCAAGACCGACCCGAATCTGACCCAGGTCTTGATCGGCCTCGGCTGGGAAGCGCGCGCGACCCAGGGCTCCGACTTCGACCTCGACGCGAGCCTGTTCATGGTCCAGGAGAACGGCAAGGTCCGGGGCGACCACGATTTCATATTTTATAACCAGCTCAAATCGACGTGCGGCGCGGTTGAACACACGGGCGACAACAAGACCGGCGACGGCGACGGCGACGACGAGGCGCTCAAGATCACGCTGGCCGGGGTGCCGGCCGAGATCTTGCGCATGGTCATCGCCGTCACCATCCACGACGCGGTCGCGCGGCGCCAGAACTTCGGCATGGTGCAGGACGCGTTCGTGCGCGTGGTCAACCTAGAGACCGACACCGAGATCGCCCGCTTCGACCTGTCCGAAGATTATTCGACCGAGACGGCGATGATCTTCGCCGAGCTCTACCGCCATAACGGCGAATGGAAGTTCAAGGCGGTCGGCCAGGGTTACGCCGGCGGGCTGGCCGCGCTCGCGATCCAGTACGGGGTCGACGTCGCCTGAGAGGCTGAGAGTCTTTCGATCATGCCCGCTCAGCACGCCAGAAAAACTCTCAGCCTCTGATCTTGAACGCGCGGCTTAAACGTGCATAATGGTAAATCTTACCGGCGCGGCCATGCGGCCATGCCATTTTTCTCGTCAATCAAAGGAGTCGTGTATGGCAATCAGTCTGACAAAGGGCGGCAACGTCAACCTTAGCAAAGAAGCGCCCGGATTGAGCAAGGTCGTCATCGGCCTCGGCTGGGATCCGCGCGCCACCGACGGCGCCTCGTTCGACCTCGACGGCAGCGCCTTCATGGTCAAGGCCGACGCCAAGGTGCGCGGCGACAGCGACTTCATCTTTTACAACAACCTCAAATCGACCGACGGCTCGGTGGTGCACGCGGGCGACAACACGACCGGCGGCGGCGACGGCGACGACGAGAGCCTGACGATCGACCTGGCCAAGGTGCCGGCCGAAATCGACAAGGTCGCCTTCTGCGTCACCATCCACGACGCCGACGCGCGCAAGCAAAACTTCGGCATGGTCAGCAAGGCCTACATCCGCTGCCTGAACGGCAACGGCAACGCCGAACTGGCGCGCTACGACCTGACCGAAGACGGCTCGACCGAAACGGCGATGATCTTCGGCGAACTGTACCGCGCCGGCGCCGAATGGAAGTTCAAGGCGATCGGCCAGGGCTTCAAAGGCGGCCTCGGCCCACTGGCCCGCTCGTTCGGCGTCAACGCCTGATAGACGGCCGCGCCCGCCGCTGCCGTCCACGGCATCGGCGGGCCCCCGCCGGACACCGGGCAATACCCGGCAAGCAGTAAAACTCCCTGCCATAGGCACCGATGGAACACCTTTCCCGCGGCCAGCGCCTGCCGCTCGCCCAGATCAGCCCCAGCGGCCAGTTCAGCATCGCGCTCGGCTCGCAGGGCCTCGCGCTCGACTTCGCCTGCTTCGGCCTCGACGCCAATGGCAAACTGGCCGACGAACGCTACATGACTTTTTTCAACCAGCCGGTGAGCCCGTGCGGCGGCGTGCGCCTGTCCGCGCCGCCGGGCAGCCAGGCTGGATTTTCCATCGACACCGGCGCGCTGCCGGCCTCGATCGACCAGCTCGTCGTCGCGGCGAGCATCGACGGCGCCGGCCTGTTGTCGCAATTGGGCGCCGGATACCTGTCCCTGCGGGACGGACCGCGCGAGGGCGCGCGTTTTGATTTTGCGGGCAAGGACTTCGCCGCCGAACGCGCCATCATGCTCGCTTCGGTCTACCGCAAGGACGGGCAATGGCGCTTCATGGCCATCGGGCAAGGCTTCAACGGGGGGCTCGACGCCCTCGTCGCGCACTTCGGCGGCAGCGTCGCGCAGGACGCCGCGCCGGCGGGCGCGCGCGCGGCCCAGGTGTCGCTCGAGAAACGGGTCGAGCGCGAGGCGCCGCAACTGGTTAGCCTGATCAAGCATGCCGCCGTTTCCCTGCAAAAAGTCGGACTCGACACCCACCGCGCCAAAGTCGCGCTGGTGCTCGACATCTCGGGATCGATGGGCATGCTTTACCGTAAGGGATTGGTGCAGCAATTCGCCGAACGCATCCTCGCCCTCGGCTGCAAGTTCGACGACGATGGCGAGATCGACGTCTTTTTGTTCGGCCGCGACGTGCACCAGCCCGCGCCCATGAACATCGGCAACACCAGCAACTACATCACCCGGGTCATCGCCAGGCACCCGCTCGAGGGCGACACCCGCTACGGCCGCGCGATCGAGGCGGTGCGCCGGTTTTACTTCCCCGACGCCGGCGGCGGCGCGCGCGACCAGCCGCTCGCGGCGGCGCTGCCCGTGTACGTCATGTTCGTCACCGACGGCACCACGTCCGACCAGCCGCTCACCGAGAAGCAGTTGCGCTGGGCCAGCCGCGAGCCGATCTTCTGGCAGTTCATGGGCATCGGCAAGGGCAAGAAATCGAAGAAGAAATCGCTCGCCGCCTTCGCCGATTCCGATTTCCCGTTCCTCGAAAAACTCGATGAACTCGATGGCCGCTTCGTCGACAATGCCAACTATTTTTCGGTCGCATCGCCCGACGAGCACGGCGACGCCGCCCTGTACGACCTGTTGATGGATGAGTACCCGGGATGGCTCAAGCTGGCCCGGCAGAACGGCCTGCTCAACTGAGAGGCTGAGCCTGTGATGATCAAGGCGGACCACCGCCACTAACCCTGAAGGAATTAATCGTGATTTCATTTTCGCGCGGTCAAAAAGGCAAACTGGCCGACCTCGGCTGCCAGTCCGCCTTCCCAGTCACCCTCGATATCGCCGCGAACGGCCTCTCGCTCGACGTGTCGTGCTTCGGGCTCGACGGCGCCGACAAGCTCTCCGACGACCGCTACATGGTGTTCTTCAACCAGCTCGCCAGCCCCGGCGGCGAGGTCAAACTCGCGCTCAACGGCAGCAAGGCCGAGTTCGCGGTCAACCTCGACGCCCTGCCGGCGGCGATCTGCAAGCTCGTGTTCGTGGCCGCGATCGACGGCAACGGCACCATGCGCACGGTCGGCGCGAGCTCGATGACGCTCGGCGGCGGGGCCCGGTTCGAGTGGTCGGGCGCCGACTTCCAGGACGAAAAAGCCGTCATCGTCGGCGAAATCTACCGCAAGGACGGCGTCTGGCGCTTTGGCGCCGTCGGCCAGGGCTTCAACGGCGGGCTCTCGTCGCTGCTCGCGCATTTCGGCGGCACCGAGTCGGGCAGCCCCGCGCAAAAGGCGGCCCCGGCCGCCGTGCCAGCGGCCCCGCCTCCGCCGGCCGCGCCGCCCGAGAAAAAAGTGTCGCTGTCAAAAGTCACGCTCGAGAAGCGCGGCGACAAGGTCTCGCTCGACAAGGCCAGCGGCAGCAAGGGCTATGGCCGCATCCACGTCAACCTGAACTGGAACACGGGCGCGCCGCCGCCGGCGGCCAAGACCGGTTTCCTGTCGCGCCTGGCCAACCTCGGCGGCGGACCGAAGGGCATCGACCTCGATCTCGGCTGCATGTACGAGATGGCCGACGGCACCCCCGGCCTGGTGCAGGCGCTCGGCAACGCCTGGGGCGCGTACGAGCGCCGCCCGTTCATCAAGCTCGAGGCCGACGACCGCTCGGGCCAGAACAAGGACGGCGAGAACATCACCATCAACGGCGACCAGTTCAACGACATCAAGCGCGCGCTCATTTTCGCGTTCATCTACGAGGGCGCGCCGAACTGGGCGGCAACCGATGGCGTCGTCACTATCAAGATGCCGGACCAGGCGCCGATCGAGGTGCGGCTCGACCAGGGCGGCAACCAGATGATGTGCGCGATCGCGATGATCGAGAACAAGGGCGGCAACCTGCAGGTGACCAAGCTGGCCGAGTACTACGCCCAGCAGGGCAACTCGAGCGCGCACGAGCTCATGGACCGCCGCTTCGGCTTCGGGCTGCGCTGGACCACGGGCAGCAAGGACTGAGAGGCTGAGAGTCTTTCGATCATGCCCGCTCAGCACGCCAGAAAGCGCCAGTTCGTCGTTGCAAATGCTCGCCATAGCCCGCTATGGCTGTGCTTTGCGCCTCGATCTGCCGCTTTCTGGCGGGCTGCTCGGACACGCCCGAAAAACTCTCAGCCTCTGATACCGCGCCGCGGGGCGTGGAAGGCACGCGCCGCGGCACCTGCCCTCAATTGCAAAGGTACAGGAAAAAAAAGGGGTGGTTCAGATGCGCCGATGCGCATGTGAACCACCCCTTTTTAGCGGGCGGGTCGAGCCCGCCGGCATGAAGCGATTATTGCAGTTTGATTTCGACGTCGACGCCGGCTGGCAGGTCGAGCTTCATCAGTGCGTCAACAGTCTTGTCCGTTGGATCAACGATGTCCATCAGGCGCTGGTGGGTGCGGATCTCGAACTGGTCGCGCGACGTCTTGTTGACGTGCGGGGAACGCAGGACGTCGAAACGCTGGATGCGCGTTGGCAGTGGGACCGGACCCTTGACCACGGCGCCGGTGCGCTTCGCGGTTTCAACGATTTCCAGTGCGGACTGGTCGATCAGCTTGTAATCGAAAGCCTTGAGGCGAATGCGGATTTTCTGGTTTGGTGCGGACATGATTTTTCCTCTAAAGAGCGAACCGGGCTTTGAAGCACACGGCAATATATGGGAACAGCATTGTACTACGGAATTACAAGAGAGGGACATCTCTGTCCCTCCCCTTTTCATCTAAACCAAGTCTCGAATTACTTCGAAGCTTCGCTCAGGATCTTGGCGACGACGCCGGCGCCGACGGTACGACCGC